>CAZXLA010000123.1:0-11390 GCA_964641895.1 uncultured Tepidisphaeraceae bacterium | reverse complement strand
GCGTGTTGGGGTCATACGCCGTCTGATACGCCGTCGCAAACGCGGTGTGCTTGGCGGTGTAGGCCTGCGCTTGCGCTTGTGAGATACCAAAATTTGCGCTCTTCGCGTTGATCAGCGTATTGAAGTTCGAACTCCACGCGAGCAATTGTGCATCGCTGGATGGAAGAAAACTGCGAGGCATAAGAAACTCCTTCGGAATGTAATCCCGGCGGAGTACACCCATCGGCACGATGCCGATCGCAGCGCCTTCGCCTACCTATTCGCTCGGCGATGCACGGCAGCGACTTCACATTACGCCGGCGATTTTCGTATTGAATCGAGTTATCGGGACGTAAATCGACGGTGTGTCGCTCGCGAAGAGCGTGCGGAAGGCGAAAAAACGCGATGGCCAAGTATTCCGCCGCGCGCAATAACTATCCGGCGCGGCGCGATATCTACCCGACGGCCCGCGATAACTATCCGGAGCAGCGCGATAGCTACCCGGGACGGCGCGATAACTATGCGGAACGGCGAGATAGCTATCCGGAACGGCGCGATAACCATCCTTCGGCGCGCGATGGCGAGCGAGTTGCGCGCGATAGCCACCCGGAACAGCGCGTTTGCGATCTATCCTCGCGCAATCGTTCTCCGCCGCTCGCGAGTCGGTGCGTCGGAGTACCGCGTCTCATCCATTGGTAATGTCAAACAAGGACCGGAAGCGACCGAATGGTCGGCATCTCGTCATAAATGCGCCCATCCAAAACTCTTCCGGTACGCTTCTTGTTGACGCCGCCCCATTGCTTGAAGAAGAACGCCACGCCGGCAGCGCGACATTGTCGGCGAATGTCGATGATCCATTCCCGCTTCATTTCACGCGCGCCGGGACCGCTTTCGCCACCGACGATCGCCCAGTCGATGCTGGCAAGATTCATCTTTCCTACCGGGCCAAGTAATGGCTCGATCGAAAGGAACTTAACAGCCGCCCCAGTGCGACGAAGCCCATCAATGCGCCCGGTGTACGCTGCATTTTCGATGCTCACGCCCATCCAGATGTTTGGTGTCCACGTGAGCAAATGCGACAGTTCTGCAAGCCTTTGGTCACGTTTCGTCAGCAGTTGGAACTGGTGCCAATGGGCACGCCGCATTACGTCGAAAACCTGATGGATAAAGTCCAACGGCACATCGTCGTGAAAGAGATCGCTCATCGAGTTGACAAAGATGCGCTGCGGCTTTTTCCAACGAAGAGGCAATTCAAGCGCCTGCGGCTGCAACGTGAGATCGAATCCGTTGGCGTAATTGGGCTGTCCCATGAGCTGCAACCGCTCTGCCATGCGCTTGGCGTAGCAGTTCTTGCAGCCCGGGCTGATCTTCGTGCAACCTGTAACTGGGTTCCACGTCGATTCGGTCCACTCAATAGGCGACGAATGTGCCATGGCTTAAATGTTCTCCAAAATGTGCTTCGCGATCTTAAGCGCGATCGCGCCGCCTTTACCCGGATTGGAGGCGGCAAAAAAGAGCTGAAAAAGAGGCCGATTACTGTTGCTGTGAAGGACACGCGGATTCGGGGCGACGACGGGAAACACTGTCTGTAGGCGTTCGCCGTAGTAAGCACCGAGACCTCGCAACGTGAGATTCTTTTCGATGACCGTCATGTCACCGCTAAAGATGTCGACGAGCGTTCGTTCCTTGTAGAAACGTGTCTCCCAATCTTTCGTCCCGAAAAGGGCATCAAGGCTATTACGCCATCCGTCTGGAATGTCGTTCGGCGCCTTGGTCATCAGCCGGTTTGCTGCAAACGGGAAGAGGATCCAGGTATCAATGCAGCCTGTTGCTGCGATGGCTTGAATGGTCGCCCACTCGGCTTGCATGCCGAATGGGTCGAGGAAGAGCACGCCGCGCGTTCCCTTCTTGTCCCACTTCGCGCAGATGTCTTTGATCGTCTTGTTGGCGTCGCCCGCCCGCACGTCGATTGCAGAGGCTTGAGCCGGAAATTCCGTTTTCAGTTTCCCGAGTTCGATCACTTTGTCGTTGTCGTATTCGATGAAGATGAAGTGGTGGAACGGCGGTTGGACTTTCAGCGCGATCTTCGCCGAGCCGTCCAGAAAACGTTGCGGTTCGCTCGCGGTCAGTTCCTTCAACTCGTCTTCGAAGATTGATTGTTGCGCCGAGGGGACGATCTTTTGTTCGCGATAACCAGTACCTGCAAACGCATCAATATAGACGCGTTTGAACGGAACCTTCGACAACGCCTTTGCGTACGCGCGAAGATACTGATCGAGGGCATCGAGCTTGCGCTCTGTCCAATCGCCACCGAACAATTGGAGTCCTTCCTGCCTCATGCTGGAGAGTGTAACACACGCCCCAAAATGACGATAGCAGAAGCCATGCTCGCCCTCTCCATCCGCCAATCGTATGCCGAGTTGATCCTTCGCGGGATCAAAACGGCGGAGTTGCGGACGATGCCGACGAAGATCATCGGGCGGCGGTTTTACATCTACGCCGCCAAGGCGAAGGCCAAGCCGCCGATCTGGTCGGATGATTTGCAAGTGGGCAATCCGCCGGCGTGGATGATCGAACTGGCGAGGCAGGTGAGGCTCATCCCGCCGGATGCCGTCTTCCCAACCGGGGTGATCGTGAGAACGGAAGCGGGACAGGTCTAGTTCGCATCAATAGTTTACCAAAAACAACACCTTGAATCGATACAATAATGACGCAATTCACGCACGTCGCGTCTATACGCTCGGCGGGTGTGGCGATCGCCGATGTTGGCGAACCCATCCGGCTCTGGAGCGAACCTGGGGCCGGGATTTCGTGAATCGTCCGTCGACGCCCGTTTACGAGCCGCGCGTTATCGAGCCGCGAAGGCGCAAGCGGGCGATTGGGCCGATTGGCGATATCGAACGCTTGCGCCTTCGCGTGGGGGATTGCAACACGACTTTTTCACCTGATCAGAATCCTAATTTTAATCTTGACAACGACCGCATTTTATGTTAGGTTTTTGTTTCAATTGCAGAATCGCGTGATTCTGCCGCGGTGTGCTTTGGTTTTTTGGGAGACAAACATAGGCCCTGATTCGGCTGATCCAACGCCGTCGATCGTTGAACGTCGCCAGTCGGCGGGAGAGATTCTGCGGCATCGGTGCTCGCGGGTGCTGGCTGGATGAAATACCCCAGATTGCCCAGACGCCGCAAAGCTAACGTTATGATGTCCAAAATGTCCAAAAATGTTCCACTAACTCAAAAAACCGATCGCCGTTAGTGGAGAGCCGAGAGCGGGAGGCCGGAGGCAATAGAACCCTTGCGTTGCGGCGGATCAGAATGTGGCATGGCGGTGAGCGATTCTTGCTGCGGAGGAGCGTTCGCGCGATAATTGGGGTTGTACGATGGATCACTCCCGCCCCGATGCCATTCCCGAGCCCGCCGTCCGGCGGATCAGCTTATATCTGCGGCAGCTTGAAACGTTTAAGCGGAAAGATCGCAAGACCGTCTCGAGCAAGCAACTGGGCGAAAGCCTGGGGTTGACCGATGCGCAGGTTCGCAAAGACCTGGCTTACTTCGGGCAGTTCGGGCATCCGGGGATCGGGTATCTGGTTGACGAGCTGATTTCAAAGCTTCGCCAGATTCTGGGGACTGATAAGACGTGGAATGTATTACTCGTGGGCGCCGGCAACCTCGGCCGGGCGCTGATGGCTTACAAAGGGTTTGAAGCCAAGGGGTTCAAACTGGTGGCGGTGTTCGACAGCGACAAGCACAAAGTCGGCAGCCGGAGCGGGCCGTTTATGATTCAGCCGCTGGCGGAGCTGGCGAACACGATTCAGAAGAACAACATTCGCGTCGCCATCCTCGCCGTTCCCGCCGAAGCCGCGCAAGACGTGGCCGACCGGCTGGTGGACGCCGGCGTCCGCGGCATCCTGAACTTCGCCCCCGCGGCCATCAACGTCCCCGAAAGCGTGACGGTGAATTCGGTCGACCTGGCGGTGCAGATGGAACAGATCACGTTTGCGGTGAGTCTGGCTTCGATGGGAAAAACTGCTTAACGATTGACGATTAACGATTAAGCGGAGTTGCAGAGTATGACTCAGGGCGATTGGGAACAGAGTGTGCCTGAGGAGATTCGCTGCGACGTGCTTTGGAAAATCGCGGCCTACCGTTTCTCGCTTTTTCTTGGTGAGTTGGCGGAGTCCGATGCCGGGAAGATCCTAAGGCTTCGACGCGCTTATAAGGTCGCCGATCAGCTCCAGCGATCGAGCGGCGATATCAGTGCGGCAATTGCCGAAGGATACTCGCGAACGGGCGGCGCCGACCGAGCTCGATTTTTTGAATACGCGTTGGGCTCGGCGCGCGAGGCCCGAGATTGGTATTACAAGAATCGCGAAACGCTGGGAAAGACAGTGTTCGAGCACCGCCTGAAACTATCAACCCAGATCATCAAATTGTTGATCACGATGATTCGCCAGCAGCGCGGCCCCGAAGGTCGTCGCCCAAAATAGGCGATCCGCTTAATCGTCAATCGTTAATCGTTACGCCACACGCCAAGCCAACAAGCTCTAAACAACAACGATCACGCTAGCCGGAATCGATTCCCTATCTCCCTCAATCACCGCGCTAATGCGATAGTAGACTTTTGTGCCCTGGGCGAAATCGGCTGACTCGCTGAAAGTGCTGCTGGTAACCAGGACGGCGTTGCGTTTCTTGAATCCGCTGGTGGGCGACAGCGAACGAAAAACGTTGTACCCGCGGAGGTTGGTCTCGGGGTTGTCGGCCCAGTCGAGCGTGATGCGGCCGCCGATTTTCAGGCCGTTCAAACCGTCGGGTGGCGTGGGCATGCCGAAGGGGACTATGTTTTCGAGGAGGAAAACGTTGTCCTGGTAATCGGGCAGGATGCGGTCGTAATCCATTGCCATGATCCAGGTGTTTTCGACGAATTGTCCGCCCTGGTTCAGCACCGGGTAGAACCGCATGTAATGGCCCTGGCCGCCGCGGGAGACGTCGTTGCGGGATTGCTCACTCCAGACCTGGTCGACCTTGAAGCCGAACGGCTGCGAGATCGGGAGTGCAAAGCTACCCGCGGCCGGCATGGCCAGCGCGTTGTTTTTGCGCGGCAGAAAAGATTGGCCGTCGACACCAGCCGAGGTGAAGATGGGCGTGGCGGTGCTGGAGTTGCGGTTGAAGTACGAAATGGTGGCAGTGTTGCCCTGTGCGTGGAATGCCGAAAGTTGCCGCACGCGGACGGGCTGGCTTCCGTCGGCGCGCACCCAATGGCTGCTGAGCACTTCGTCGCCCACTCGGCGAATGTTCCCGCCGGTGTCGATGGTCTGCCCGGTGCCTACCGCCGATGTGGAGTAGCCGAGCACTTGAAGAATTTCGACGAGCGTGGGTTCCTGGCTTTGGAACTGCGGGTTGTTCTCGCTGTGGCTCTGCCAGAACCCGCCGAGGTTAATGCGGCGCGTCGGTTCGTCCGGGTCGTTGGACGTAATGGTTAGCGTGCCGGAATACGCCGCCCCGGCGGTGGCGGCAAAGTTGATCGTAATATCCCTGAAGCCGCCCGGCGCGATTGTTGCAGCCCCGCCTCCCGCGCTGATTTGCCAAGGCGCGCTGACGACAATGTTGCTGATCGACAGGTTCTGATCGCCGGTGTTGCGAATGCGCAGCATGGCCGAATCATGCACGGCGTTGGGCGTCACTGGATCGAGATTAAGAATCTGGTTGAACACCAGTCGGTCGAAGAAAGGCGCGCCGTCGAGGTTTTCGATGCCCAGTTCCGGGCCGCGCGGTGCAATCTTCACGTTTCGGATGACGCCCACAAAATCCTGCTGATCGTAGTTTTTCGTAAACTCTTCGAACGCAAACACGTAGGCGTTGGCCACCGCCGACCCGTCGGGGTTTCGCATCGGGTAAAATCGCACCTTGCGCCGGTTGCCGGCGATCGCCTCCCAACTGTTGAGCGAATCTTCCTGATACACCACGCGCACGCTTCCGTCGGCGTTGGTGAACCGCGGGAACAAACCGTAAAGGCTGAAGGGTTTGCCGTCGCCGGGGTCGAACATCGTCGATCCCTGCGCGAACACATTCACCGATTGCGAATCGACGCCGTTGACCGTGAACAGTTCGGTGGTGTTTGCGCCGGTACCCGGTTCGTAATAGCCGAAGCGGAGCGCCGGGTTGCTCTCGACGCCAAACATCGCCACGGGTTCGATCGTCACGGCGCCACTCCCGGCTTTCACGAGGCGCTGGACGGCGACTTCATCGTTGGGCGTCGTCGGCGGGTTTAGGAATGTTTCGTTTCGGTCGGAATCGCCGACGTTGATCGGAATTTCATGTAGATCGAGTATCCGCTGTAGCGACGGCTCTTTGTCTTCGCCAACGCCCTTCGTTGCCAACCCGCGCAGGCGGACCTTGACTAACGGCTGATCGGGGTCGTTGCTGCGGATTTCCAGAACAGCCGGCTTCGGATCGAGCGTGGTTTCGGCAGTCGTGTTGTAGCCAAGGGTGATATCAATCGAGCCTTCGACCGGAATCGTCAGCGGCAACGTCGGCCCGCTGATGACTTTGAACCGCGCCGCCGCCCCGCCGGTGATTTTGAAAGCGTTGCTGTCGAGGAGCAGCGAAACCGAACCGGTATTGCGAATCGTGATGGTTTCGGTGGTCGCCTTGCCGTCGCCGCGAATGTCGTTAAAGAGCACTCGGCTGGCGCTCGGCGAAAGATTCGCGCCGGGCGTCACCGGCCGAACAAGCGTAATCTTTTCGCCGCCGAACTCGACCACGTAAAGGCTGCCCGTTCGCGTGTCTTCAGTTAGGTCAAGCGGATCGACAAAATGGGTTAGCCCGACGATTCCACTTTGCGAACTACTGATGCGTCCTCTTGAATCGACGCTGAGAACCAGAACGTCATCTCCGCCGCTGTAGCGGGTGACGAGGATTTTGCCGTTCAAACGGTTCTTGAACGAGTTGCTTTTGTATTCGATGATCCCGTTAGGCGAATAGCTCTTGCCGAAGTCGAAAGCGATGCCGCCATAATCGGCGTCGGGCTGCGTGCCGACGGGGTACTGCGCAACTTCCTGCGGATCAACTGCGCTGGTCGGGTTTCCGCCGTTGAGGACGTACTCGCCGCGCGTGGGATTTGGATGGCCGTAGTAGCGGCCGGTGACGACGTTGAACAGATAATCGCTCTGCGTGCTGTTGACCTTCGTCAACCCCGGCACGTTCGACCCATTGCCCGGCGTGTTCCCGCCGGCGGCCGAACCGTTGGTCGGCGCGTACAGGTTGCCGTTGGAATGCAGCAACAAGTCATATGCGTTACGCACGCCGGTGGCGTGAATCTTCAACGGGGCGCCGGTCGATGCTGGGTTGTAGGCGCCGGCGCCTTCTGTCTTCACGTTGAGCGGACCCTTGCCACTGTTGCGCCGGGCGACGACGGCGGCGGTATCGAGCTTGAGGATGGCGGAGCTGAGCAAGTGTTCGCTGCGATTGCCCCAGGTCGGGTCGGCGGCGCCGGTGGCGTTCATGGCGGCTTGAGCGAAATAGAGCATGCCATCGGTGCCGAAGATCGGCTGGTTGGTCAGGTGATCACGAATCGACCGCGGGAGGCCCGTTACCATTTCGCGATAACTCGCGAGATTCGGGCCGCTCAACCGCGCGATCGCGCCGGAGAAATCCTGGGCGCCCTCAAATGCATAGTCGCTGTGGGTCACCCACGCGATGAGGTTTTTCTTGGTGCTCGCCGGATCAAACACCAACCCGGTGACAAATCGATTCCCTCCGTTGGCATCAATGATTGAGTTGATGAGTTGGATCTCGCCGAGTTTGCCGGTGTTGATATCGATATCCCAGCGAAAAACTTCGCCGGTGAGCGTGGTGGCGTAGAGCTTGCCATCGGGGCCAATCTGCACACCGGAAAAGATTCGACCCTGCGCCTGCGGCAATGCGATTTTTTCGAAGGCGATGTTTGGGTCGGCGGTGGAGATGGCGGTGCCGGTGGTGAAAGACGAAGAGAATGGCGCAAAACTCGCGCCGGCTGCATCTCTTAGGCCCGCCGTCACCTCGAACCGATATTGTGTGTTCGCCGCCAACGGCTGGTTGGGCTGCAACACGACCGAATCGCCGCCGCCGCTGGTGTTGAGGGTTGCGGGAATGATTGCGCCGTCGCTCACGCGAATCAGCCGCACCGAATCTTCAGAAAACGTTGCCGAATCGACCCCCGCGCCGGCGGTGGGCAGGAAGACGTCGGCGGCGACAAACGCGTCGCGCGATATTTTGGTAGCGCCCGAAGCCGGCCGAATCGCCATGATCGACGGCACCGCCGCCTGGGGGATCTCCGAAGTGATGGCAAATCGATCGAACGTCGCGGTGATCCCGCCGTTACTGTTTTTGTGGGATGCCATAATCCCGCCGCGACTGGTGGCGTTAAAGAACGCCGACTTCGTCGCACCGGTGAGTGTTACCTCGGTGCCGAACTTCTGCACCGCGCCGCCGTTGGCTTGGTAAAAGCCTTGAACCTTTCCGTTCGACGCGTTGGCGACGATGGTGAGTGTCAGGGAGTTGACGCTTGAGAAACTGCCGATCGCTTGATTCGATCCATTGCCGCCGATGGGAAAGGCGATCGCCGATCCGCTTTTTGTCTCGGCCAAAAATTGCAACCCGGCGCCGACACTCCCCATGCTGGCGACGAGCTTGACGTAATTGTCCTGATCCGGGCCGAAGTATACGCCCGCCTGCTCGAAAGATTGATCGAGATACGTAAGCGGACCCTTCAAAGTGGTGGAAACGGAGAACGTCCCGCCGCCGCCGTTGAACTGGGTGTTGAGGATGTTGGTCTGCGTATTGTCGAGATTATAGTTGCTGCCCGACGAAGCCGAGCCGGTAGTCTGAATCGTCAGCGCGCCGGCCGACGGGTTGATATTAATTTTCGATTGCTGGTACTCGTCGCCGCCTTTGTTGGGCTGAACAAGTGAAAAGCCGGTGCCTTGCCCGTCGGCGTCGAGGACTCCCTTGCGCGTCTTGTCGAAGTTGAGAATGTATGGAATGGCTTGCACCGCTGACGCATCCCCGGCGAGGTGCCGGCGCTGTTCTAGCGGTTCCATCGCCGCCGAAATCATCCGGCGGGCGACCTTCTCGGCGGCCAAATTGCACTTCCTGCTGGTCATCCGTGCCACGACATCTTCTCCAAGAACAACAACAGATCCGTCACAGGTATTGTGCGGCCAATCAGACGCCACGCAAATATTGCGCGTTCAGCGTCGCGCGGTCGATCGGGGTCGTCCCTAAATCACCATCATTTGACGAATCATTCCCAACCCATACCCTTCCCGGGTTCGTTTTTATGCTTGAATGTCGCCCGTACGAGTAAGGAGCCCCGCCATGCGCTGGAGCCAAACGCTTATCCCGACTCAAAAAGAGACGCCGGCCGACGCACAAATCATCAGTCATCAACTGATGATACGCGCCGGATTGATCCGACAAGTAACCGCCGGCGTTTATAACTTTCTGCCCTTGGGGTGGCGGGCCCTGCACAAGGCGATGAAAATCGTCCGTGAGGAAATGGACGCCATCGGTGCTGCCGAGGTGCTTTTGCCCGCCATGCAGCCCATGGAGCTTTGGCAACGCTCTGGCCGCGATCTGGCTTACGGCGAAAACCTCGTCAAGCTCAAAGACCGCCACGGTCGCGCGCTGGTGCTCGGCCCCACTCACGAAGAAGTGGTGACTGAGCTGCTTCAAGCGTATGTGTCGAGCTATAAACAACTTCCGTTAAGCCTCTATCAAATTCAAACCAAGTTCAGGGATGAGTTCCGCCCGCGGTTCGGACTGTTGCGGGTGCGCGAGTTCCTGATGAAAGACGCCTACAGCTTCCATGCTGTTCCAGAATCTCTCGATAAAACCTACGATAATTTTTATCGGGCATACGAGCGCATTTTCAACAGGTGTGGCATCCCGTTTGTTGTCGTCGAGGCGGAGAGTGGCCCGATCGGGGGCAGCGCCAGCCACGAATTTATGGCCGCCTGCACCGCTGGTGAAGACACGATTCTCACCAGCGACAAAGGCAACTACGCCGCCAACATAGAAAAGTGCGAAACCGGCCCGCGGAAAAGTGATCTTTCCGGCGCGCCCGTCGGCGAGCTTCAGAAAATCCACACTCCGGGCTTGCCGGGGATCGACGACGTGGCCAAATTCCTGAAAACCAAACCCAAGAACATGCTCAAGACCCTCGTGTTCACGGTTAAGCACGACGAGAAACAAGCCGGGGGCTTCAGCCCCGGATCGACCACCGGAAACCTATCAAATCCAAACTATGTCGTCGCAGTCGTCAGGGGTGACCACGACGTTAACGAAGCCAAACTAAAACAGCACGCAAAGCGAAACTTCAATGTTCAATCAGTCGAACTGATCGACTCGGCCGAGGTGCGCAAGAACTGGGCGATCGGTTTCGTCGGCCCCGACGGCGCGGCTCGCAGTCCAGAAGCAGTCATGCTCATTGATCCCGACGCCGCGCAGGGCGGCTTCTGGGTCACCGGTGCCAACGAAATCGACCATCACGTGAAGTACTTCAACTGGTTCCGCGACTGCGGCGATACGCTGGCCAACCCGAACAAGGTGCAGGTTGCCGACATCCGCAACGCCACCGACGGCGACCCAAGCCCGAAGAACGACGGCGGTGTGCTCAAGGTCAGCAAGGGAATTGAAATCGGCCACGTATTCAAGCTGGGCACGAAATATTCGGTCGCGTTCGATGCCAACTTTCTCGATGACAAAGGAGAAAAGCACCCGTTCATCATGGGCTGCTACGGCATCGGCATCGGACGAATCCTTATCGCGGCGGTCGAGAGCATGCATGACGAAAAGGGCATCGTCTGGCCGGCGGCGATCGCGCCGTACGAGGTGGTCATCACGCCGATCAAGTACGAAGGAGAAATGAAAGACGCTGCCGACAAGCTATACGCCCAACTCACCGCCGCCGGCATCGACACGATCTTAGACGACCGCGACGCGCGCCCGGGCTTCAAGTTCGCCGACGCCGATCTGGTGGGTTTTCCCGTGCGCGTGACGGTGGGCGATCGCGGACTTAAAGATGGCAAAGTAGAGATCAAGAAACGCACAGCGGCGGAAGCCGAGATGGTGGCGGTGGATGGGGTGCTCGACGCGGTGAAGAATATGCTTATCTAACTGTGGCCGCACATATACGAGTATAAATCTCCGCGGCCGACTATCGCATGGTATACTGCTTTTGAGGATTGCCGATGAACGTAACCATTGAAGAAGTCAGCAAAGACCTGCGCGGCTACGTCAATCGCGCCGCCGCCGGCGAGACGATTACGATTGAAGAGAATGGCAAGCCGCTGGTCCATCTCGTCGCCGAGGATCCCGCCGCCATTCGTCTGCTTGCCGCTGCGAAAGCACTCGGTTGGAGGCTGCCGACGC
>CAZXLA010000122.1:0-11394 GCA_964641895.1 uncultured Tepidisphaeraceae bacterium | reverse complement strand
TTGGAGGTTGGAGGTTGGAGGTCGGAGGTCGGTGTTCGGACGTCAATTGCCGGCGCGGCTGACGTGCCGCGTCTTTTACAACAACCTCCAACCCACAACCCACAACCCACCCCCCAACTTTGCCGCCGTTCGCCGCACCCGATATGATGAGTCGTCCATGTTAGATCGAGATTTTGCAAAGTGGTGGCTGAGTCGTGTCGTTCCCTTCGCCGACGTTCCGCCGGAGAAGCTTGCCGCCGAGCGGGAGGCGCTGGCGCGGCAGGGGGAGTTCAATACGAACTATCAGCATTTCGTCGAAAAAGCGGTGTTGCCGGCCATCGATGCAATGGTGCAACTGCTGGCGCAGAATCGAATTGTGCACCGCGTGAGCACGTGGGGCAATCAATTGAGCCTCCGGATACACCTGGCTTGGAGATGGGGCGAACTGGTCATTACCCAGAGCCACGAGGACTGTGTGAGCTTCGAGCACCACATCATCACCGAAGGCGAACGCCGCGGCGATGATTCGGCCGAAGACCACACGCACCAGTACGACCTGCGCGACCCGCTGCCCGACAGCGTGGCGTGGACCGAACTGCATTTTTTCTTAAGCCGCATCGCGCTGGATTTGGTCGAAGGCCCGCCGGAACCGGAAATTCCGCCGGGGGAGCAGGAGGCGAAGGGGTGAAGTGTTTGCGTGGTGGCGTGTTTGCGTGGTGGCGTGATCTGGTTTGTGTTTTATGTTTCGTGTGGTGATTGGAGTGACGCGATGACCGACATGAACGTCAGTCAAATTGAAGGCATCACGGTCGTGAAGCTCATCGGCGAGTTGACGCACATGGGCACGCCGGCGATCGAGCGCGGTTTTGTGCTTGAGATCGGCGCGGTGGAGCGGGCGGTGGTTGATTTGTCGGCCGTCACCATGATCACCACGCCGGGCATCACGATGATCATCGCCGCCGACCGTCAGTTGCGGCGGAAGGGGGGCACACTGGTGGTCTGCGGATTCAAGGGAACGATTGAAGAAGTGATGCTCCACCGTTGCCGGCTCGACGCGGTGCTGAATATTGCCGGCGATGTGGCCGGGGGGCTGAAGATGGCGGCGGAGAAAGCAGACTGAGATTTCTTGCTGGTGGGGCAGACATTCCTGTCTGTTACGGCATTCCATGCCGTTCAACATCTCTAATCGCGTGGAACGCGATGACAGACAAGAATGTCTGCCCCACCGGGCCTTGGATGATCGGACAATCGTGCCGAGGGCAGGCGCGCTGTAGCTCCGCTACGAAACGACTGCCCAGGCAGCAACAAAAATGCACAACTGGAGAATCCCTGCAGCGACATAGGGAGCGCAGCGCGACAGCCGGCGCGGTTTTGGGCTGAGGGGACACTGAATACGCCGCGCCGGCGGAGCTTGCGTGGCCCGGTGCTGCACCTGAGCGATGATCAGGCACGCATCGAAACGAGACAGGCCCAGTTGGCCGCCGATGTGAAGCAGTTGAAGGCGCATCGAATATCGCAGAATCGTTCCGTCGAGACGATTGATAACTTCGCCGGCGAAGCGCTCGCGCGGGCTTTGTTCGATGAAATCGACCCATGTCCGGCGCGGCGGTCGTGTCCTTGCGGCGACCACGGCCCGGCGCACCAGCCTTGACCGCTGGCAATACTCGCGGGCGATGAGGGTGATGTCGCGCGGCATGCTCCGCCGAATCTACCGCAACGGCGGGCCGGCGTGGAAAGAAAGCTTCGAAAGCGCCAGCCCCGGCAAAGGTTGCGCGTGGGGGCGTGACGATTATGCCGGCTGTTTCGCCGTCGCGACGTCGCCGCTAGACTCGCCCGGCTTGAGAAAAGCGTTGCGAAAAACTCTCATCGTGCTAGCGACGGCGCTGGGGCTTGCGCTGCTGCTGCTGGTGATTGTGGCGGGGTTGGCCAAGTCGTCGCCGTCGTTCTATCGCCCGCCGCAGCTGGATGCGCCGGACTTCGAGGCGTCGGCGAAGAAGATGGAAGACAAGCTGATCGAAATCCGCAACCTCGCCGCGGAAGCGCAGGCTCGCGGCGCGAACGCCGCAACGCGGTACGTCGTCACGATCACGCAGGACGAGCTCAACGCGTTCGTGCTGAAGTGGACCGAGCTCAACGCCCTGCGCGATCAGTACGAGCGTTACGCGCGCCGGCCGATGGTGGCGTTCGAACCGGGCAAAGTGATCTTCGCCGCCGAGGCAACGGTGGGGCCGGTTGATTGCGTTGTGAGTCTGTACACGAATCTATCGCGAGAAGGAGAGCACATGAAGCTGTCGATCGAAAAACTACAGGCCGGGCGATTGACCATCCCCGAGTCGGCGTGGCGCGGCCAGACGCAGCGGTTGATCGACGAACTGCAGCGGCAACTTCCCGCCTGGCAATCCAGCGCCCGCTTCGACCGCGCCGGCACCGCGAACGAGAGCGCCGCCAAGGCCGTCTACGGCCAACTGCTGCTGGCGGCGCTGAAGAATGAGCCGGCCGACACGCGGGCGGTCATCCCGGTCAGCAGCGGCAAGGGTATCGCCATGCGAATTGTCGATCTCAACGCCGGGCATGGCGAGCTTACGCTGACCCTCAAGCCGCTCAACGCCGGCGAACGAGACGCGTTCCTCGCCGACCTGAAAGCGCCGAATTAGCGGCAGCTTTTGCGCGTGTGAAGTGCGCGAGGGGCTGACGAACCTACAAAAATCCTCGCAAATGCTGAAAAAATCAGCTTGGCACGACGGTTGTATCTGTCCGTCGGCGGAGGGTCTGATGACTCGCATGAACGACCGTTGGAATGACATGTCGATCGGTGAACGAATCGTCCTCTCGGCGTGGATGGCCGTCCGCGAGCATCTTGCCGGCGAAGAGGGAGTCAACGCTCAACGTTCAACGTTCAACGTCCAACGCCCAGAAGGTGAACCGACTATGGAACGTTGTACGTTGAACGTTGAACGTTGGGCGTTCGATGCTGATCGCGCCAATTACGTCGAGGACGATCACTACCGAGAAGGAGCCGACTAATGGTCTACGGCATTTACCTCTCGGCCACCGGCGTGATCACCAGTTCGCACCGGCAGGACGTGATCGCCAACAACCTCGCGAACCTGGAAACCACGGGCTTCAAGCGCGCGCTGTCGCTCGTCCAGCAGCGCCCGCCGGAATCGCGGGAGAATGGTCGGGGCGATTTGAGCAACCCGATACTCGATGAGATTGGCGGCGGTCTGTTCCTTTCGCCGACGCAAATCGATCGCACCCAGGGGCTGCTGCTGCCGACCGAGTCAACACTCAACCTCGCCGTCTTCGGCGAAGGATACTTCGCCGTGCGCGACGGTGAGAAAACTCGGCTGACGCGCAACGGCAACTTCATGCTCGATCGAAATGGCACGCTGATCTTGTCCGATGCTTCGGGCAAACCGGTGCTCGATGTGAAGCAGAAACCCATCACCCTCGATGCGACAAAACTCGATCAGACTTCCATCGGCCGCGACGGCACGATCGCCATCAATGGCCAATTCGCCGCACAAATTGGCGTATTTGATGTGGAAGACCCGCGCAACTTAGTCCCCGTCGGCGGGACGATGCTTGCGCCGGTGGGCGATGCGCCGATCAAACGCGTGGTCGCGCCCACGATGCAAAGCGGCTATCTGGAACTATCCAATGTCGACCCGGCCACCGAGCTTACACAGTTGATGGACGCCCAGCGGCAACTCGAAGCCAACGCGAACATGATCCGCTTTCAGGATCAAACGCTCGGACGATTAGTGAATGACGTGGGCAAGATAAGTTGATGAGATGGCCGATGAAATAGATCGGCGATTGATCGTACAAACACCAACGTTGGCAATCGGAAATCGGCAATGGCAATTCAGGCACTCAACTCCGCGGCGACGGGCTTACGGGCTTTGTCTACGAAGATCGACATCGTGGCGAACAATCTCGCCAACGCCGAAACCACTGCATTCAAACGCAGCCGGGTGAACTTCGAAGACTTGATGTACCTGTCGATCAAGCAACCTGGCGCGCAAAACGCCGCCGGCGAAATTGCGCCGGCCGGCACGTTCGTCGGGCTGGGCGTGCGCATCAGCAACACGCAGTTGGATACCGAACCGGGCAGTTTGGAAAGCACCGGGCGGGTGCTCGATGTCGCCATTTCCGGCGGCGGGTTCTTCAAAGTCAAACTGCCGGCGAGCGTGAGCGACGGCGAAGGCTTCACCCGCAACGGCAACTTCTTCGTCAACAGAGACGGCGACTTAATCGTCGGCATGGGCGACGGCTACCGCCTCGAACCCCCAATCAATATCCCCGCCGGCGTGGCCAATGATCAGATCAACATCTCCGAAGATGGCACCGTGAGCTACCTTCCCCCCGGCGGCGCCACCACGCCGACGGTGGCGGGGCAGATCAAGCTTCACAACTTCATCAACCCGCAAGGCCTGAACCTGCTGGGCGGAAGCATCTACGGTCGCACCGAAGGATCGGGCGACCCGATCGAATCGACCCCCGGCGAAGACGGCGCGGGCAAGACACTTTCGACGTTCCTGGAAGGCAGCAACGTCGACCCGGTGAAAGAGCTGGTCTCGCTAATCAAGACGCAGCGGTCGTTCGAACTCAACAGTCAATCGATCGAATCGGCGGACAAGGCGCTGCAGACGATCGGCAATCTTAGAAGGTTCTAGACGATCCTGTTCGGCGGCGACATGGAGGTCGCGAAGCGATGTTCAACCCAAACCCACGCCGACCGCTCACGCGTCGACAGACCGCACGAGTGGTGGTCGCGACGGCGATTCTCGCATGGGCGACGCAGACCCTGCTGCAGCAGTGGGGCTACGGTGCAGAGGCGACGCTGGCGATGCTGCAGAACCAGACCGTCGAGCGATTTGTTCCGCCCGCCAGCGCGCGGCCGGCGCGGATCGATCTGCGGGCGGAGGCAACCGTGATCGGACAGGATGTGCAACTCAGGCAGATCGCCCGTTGGTCCGATGCCGACGCCGCCGTCTTCGCGCCTGTGGCCGATCTGACGCTCGCCCACGTCGGCCCGGCGGCGCCGTTCCGAAGCATCTCGCTCGATGAGGTAAAGGCCACCCTGCGCGATGCCGGCGTGAACCTGGCCAGCATTCACTTCACCGGCAGCACCCGTTGCATCGTCAACCGGAGCGACGTGCAGTTTGATGAAGGCAAGGCGCTGGATCAATGGATCAACGCACGGGTTAAAGAACCGATCACCAAGCCGCGGGCTTCAGCCCCGGATGACGCCGTGCGCGCGACGCTGCAACAAATTGCCACCGATGCAAACATCTCGGTCACAGCCCGGGTCGATGCCCCCATCACCGACGACCTGGAAACCGCGAATCTGAAAAACCTGCTGATCAACGACCTGTGCGAACGCCTCAAGCTGCAGCGGGATCAGGTGCAACTCGGCTTCAAGATCAGCGACGAAAAGCTGCTGAACCTCTCGAAGCCGCAGTTCAGCTTCGATATTGATGCGCTACGCGTTCGCAACCTCGGCGAAGTGGCGTGGAACGTGAAAATCACCAGCGGTGACGTTACCCAGAAGGCCGCCGTCGTCGCGACGGCACGGGCTTGGCAAACGCAACTGGTGGTCCTCAAACCGCTGGCGTTCCGGCAGGTGATTCGGGAAGAAGACGTGATCGAGCGCCGCACACTCGCCGACCGCCTCACGGAAGATCCGGTGATCGCCAAAGAGCAGGCCATTGGCCAACAGGCCTCGCGCGACATCAAGGCGGGCACGCTGCTCACGTCGAAGCTGGTCGATGCTGTGCCGCTGGTGCGGGCGGGGCAGTTCGTCACCGTCACGCTGTCGCAGGGAAATATCCAGGTGAAAACCGTGGCCCGCGCGCTGGAAGGCGGGGCCTACGGGCAGACGATTCGCGTGAAGAACGAGACGACGAAAGATGTGTTCCACGTCGTCATCACAGGCCCGCAAACGGGCGTCGTCGGAAAGACCACCGCGCTGTCGAGCGTGGAAGGACGTTGAGTGATGCCGCTTCGAAGTCTTGTATTCGCCATCGCAATCGCTTGCGCCTTCGCGGTGCATTCCTTGGCGCAGACCACCGCTCCGCGCGCCAACGATGCTCCGAAGCGCCAAACACCATCAACCGTCGGCGGCGCCGCGGCACTCACCACGCAGGAATTGGTGCGGCAGAATGGCAACTCACTGCTGCGCGCGCAACTGGCAACGGCCCCGATTGAAACGCGCAACACACTCGAAGCGGTCAGCTTCTTCCACGTCCCCCCGCCGCAGCCACGGACGATCGCCAAGCATGACCTAGTCACCATCATCATCCGCGAAGAGAGCAGCGCCAAAAGTAATGCCAAGACCGACATCACCCGTGAGAGCGAGTTTGAAGCCAAGCTTGAGGAGTTCATCAAGCTGTCGCTGAGCAACTTGGAAATCGAAGGCGGCGGCATCGGCCCCGTGCCGCCGTCGATCAAGGCATCGGGCACGCGCAGCTTCCAGGGCGATGGCAAGCTCGATCGCAAGGACAGCTTCATCGCCCGCATTCAGGCCGAAGTGATCGATGTCAAGCCCAACGGCACACTGGTGCTGCAGGCAAGAAAACGTATCAAAACCGATGAAGAAGAGCAGTTCTTCGTGCTCAGCGGAATCTGCCGCGCCGACGACGTGACCGCCGACAACAGCGTGCTCAGCACGCAACTGTTCGATATGGAATTGGCCAAAAGCACCCGCGGGCCGATCGGCGACAGCGTGAAGCGCGGGGCGGTTCACAAGTTCCTGGATTGGCTTAATCCGTTCTGAGGAGTGTGTTGTCGGTGGTGGGTTGTAGGTTGGGAAAAGTTCCTCCTGCAATCGACGAACCACAACCAAGAATCTAAAATGCAAATTCGTGCACTCACTGCAATTCTACTGTTGGCGTCATTCACCACGACCACTCATGCGGTCAAAGTCGCCGACATCACGCGCATCGGCGGGCAGCGGTCGAACATCCTCACTGGCCTGGGCCTGGTCTACGGCCTCAAAGCTTCCGGCGACGGGGGCGACTTTCTCCCGGCCATCAAGCCGCTGGCCACCATGCTCGGCAAGTTCTCCAACCCCGCCACCGTTCGCGAGCTGCAGGATGTCAACAATGTCGCGCTGGTTAGCATCACCGCAACCGTATCCAGCAATGGCGTGCGCGACGGCGATAAGCTCGATGTCTTCGTCACCAGCATCGGCGCCGCATCAAGCCTGCGCGGCGGGAGGCTGTTCGTCACGCCGCTCACCGGGCCGATCCCCGGCGGGGGAATCTACGCGCTGGCTGAAGGGGCGATCGTGCTCGAAGACCCCAGCACGCCCACCGTCGGGCGCATCCTGGGCGGCGCGGTGATGGAAATCGATCTGCCCGCCAAATACATCGAAAACGGCAAGTTCACGCTGATTGTTGAAGACCCCTCGGCCTCGTGGACCACGGCAAGCACCATCGCCAAAATCATCAACGACGCCGAAAGCACCACCGGCGAAATTCTGGCGACGGCGGTCGATCCGAAGAACATCGTCGTCAACATCCCCTCGATCGAACTGCTCCGGCCCGACAGCTTCATCAGCCGCGTGCAGCGCCTGCCTCTGCCCATTCTGCCCGGCGAGGCGCGCGTGACGATCAACGACCGCACCGGCACCATGATCGTGAGCGGCGATGTGGAGATCAGCCCCGTCGTCATCAGTCACAAAGGCCTCACCATCAGCACGGTGGCACCCACGCCCGTGCCTACGCCGCAGCGGCCCATCGTGCAGACGAAGGAAGTCGTCGCGCTCGACCCCGGCAGTGCTGGCGGCGCGAAGTTGCAGGATCTGGTGAACGCCCTCGACCAGCTAAAAGTGCCTGCCGAAGATCGCATCGCGATCGTGAAAGAGCTTCACAAGATCGGCAAGCTACACGCAAAGCTGATCGTTGAAGGAACGTAGCGTTGGCGCGAACTTCGCGGTGCGCGCGACGTAACGATTGACGATTAGGGACACGCCACCCGCATCTCAGGATGCCACTACTTGGCTTTCAGGCCAAGTAGTGCCGAGCGTGGCAGGGCGTAATAATCGGAATTAAAGTTCGCACGACATGGCCTGAAAGCCATATCGTGGCACCCGGATCTATGTTGATTCGGCCGGCGGGGCGAGGAGGCGCTCGGCGCTGGCGATCAGTCTGTCGAGCTTGACAGGTTTGTTGAAGTATTCGTTCACGCCCAGTGTCTCGGCGAACATCTTGTGCCGGCCGCCCTGGTTGCCGGTGATCATGATGACGAACGGCTTGGAGTTCCGCGGTTTTTTGGCTTTGATTTTTTCCAGAACCAAAAACCCGCTTCGGCCCGGCAGCATCATGTCGAGGATGACCAAATCCGGTTCGTTCTTCTCAGCGAGTTCGACGGCTTTGTTGCCGTTGGAAGCGGTTTCGAGAATGGCGCCGGTCGGTTCGAACGCCGCTTGGAGGCTGGTGAGAATGTCGCCGTCGTCGTCGACCAAAAGAATGCGTTTGCCTTCGAGTACAGAACTCATGCCGCCTCCAACAGTTAAGTACAACAGTGTCGCCCGGATGGGCGCGAATTGTCAAGAAACGTGTCGCCGCCGTCCGATAAGGAGTGGTGTCAGACCCACGTCCCATCGCGGTGATCGACAGTGGCTTGGGCGGGCTTACGCTCGTCCGGGCGATCCACCGCGCGCTGCCGGCGGAGCAGATCATCAGCTTCGCCGACACCGCCCGACTGCCTTACGGCTCGCGTACGCCTGAAACAATCATAGGCTTCGCGCGGCAGATCGCGCGGTTCATCCGGCAGTTTGATCCGAAACACGTGCTGATCGCGTGCAATACGATCTCGTCGGTGGCGCTGGATTCGCTCCGCGGCGAGTTCCCCGATCTATCCATCTCCGGCGTGATCGAGCCGACGGCCCGCGCCGCAGTCGAGGCCGCGGGGGCACGCGCGCAGCCGCTGCTGGCGATTCTCGCCACCGAGGCGACGATCCGATCCAAAGCCTATGAACGGGCGCTGGCCCGTCGAAGAAGTAAGGCGACGTTGCTGCTTCGTCCGGCCCCGCTGCTTGTGCCGATTATTGAAGAAGGCAGAGAGGCATCTGATCCGCTGGTGCGCCTGGCGCTGCGGCAGTATGTGCATCCGCTGATGGCACGGAAGATCGACGTGCTGATCCTCGGCTGTACGCACTACGGCGTGTACAAAAACGCCATCGCACAGATGGTGGGCGGCGGGGTGGTGGTGATTGACGCTTCGCAACGCTGCGCCGATGATGTGACGCGACGGCTGCGTTCGGCGCGAAAACTGAAAGAAGGCGGCGTGGGTCATTTGCGCAGTTTCGTCACCGACGACCCGGGCCGATACCGCATGCTGGCCGAAAAAATGGTGGGCCTGACAATCGATGAGCCGACGCACGTGCCGATTGATGCGCTACCTGATGCCGAGCCGATGCGCGTTCGAGCGGCGGGGTGATGAGAGTTTCGAGTCACCGTTTGAAGGAAAGCAAGCGTCCGGTGGGGCAGACATTCCTGTCTGTCACCGCATTCCATGCCGTTGGTACTTTGCTGTCGTTTGGAAAGCGATGGCAGACAGGACCGGAAGATTATAAAAGGTAGCCTTACATGCAACAAACGCTCAAGCTCATTGTCGCCGTCGCCATCGCTGCCGGCGCCTTGGGTTGTGCAGGCACGAAGATTCGTGGCGATTTTGGCGAGTTCATCGGCCGCGCCGGCGATCTGGCCACCGGCAAGACGCCCACCGATGCCGCCCGGCGGATGGAAGACCAGTATTTTGCCGATGAGCGCCGCGAGGGCATCAACCGCCTGAGCGCGCGGTCGTTCGGGCGCGGCGAGCCGTACACGGCGCGCTATCAGCAGATCGCGCAGACTGATTCCGACTACCTCGTGCGTTCCACCGCCATCCGCGCGCTCAACCGTTCGCGCGATGCGGCGGCGACGACAATATTCATCGAGGGGTTAAGCGATCCGCAGGTGCGCGTGCGGCTTGAGGCCGCCAAGGCGCTGGCGAATGTGCCGGACGAGGCCGCCATTCCGCGGCTGCTGCAGATGGTGGCCGACGACCGCGAAGACCGAGACGTGCGCATCGCCGCCGCCGATGCATTGCGCAACCACAAGCGCGTGGAAGTGGCCCGCGGGCTGATTTCATTGCTGAATCAGCGCGATTTTGCCGTCGCCTGGCAGGCGCGGCAAAGCCTCAAGGGCATCACCAACGCCGACTTCAAGTACGACGAGGCCGCGTGGCTCGGCTTGCTGGCCAGCGATCAAAATCCGTTTGGGTAGGATGTGGGTTGTGGGTTGTGGGTTGTGGGTTGGAGGTTGGGGGGTCGTGATTAACATAAGTAACCCGCCCGGCCTAAACCAACCCACAACCCACAACCTACAACCCCCAACCTACAACCCACAACCCCCCCATGCGTTCCCTCGTTTTCGATCAATCGCTCCGATTCGACGCCCGTCATGCCGACCCGCCGGCAGGCGAAGGCGATTCTCTGCTGCGCGTGCGTCTCGCTGGAATCTGTTCGACCGATCAGGAAATCTGCCGCGGCTACATGGGCTTTACCGGTGTGTTGGGTCATGAGTTTGTGGCGACCGTCGAATCGTCTTCCGAACCGCAGTTGGTCGGCAAGCGCGTCTGCGGCGAGATCAACATTGTCTGCGGCAAGTGCGATCTGTGCGTGGCGGGGCTGAGCACCCATTGCCGCAATCGCAGCGTGATGGGCATTCTGAATCATGGTGGCGCGTTCGCCGACTATGTGCGTTTGCCGGCGATCAACCTGCACGCGGTTCCCGATTCAATCGACGACGACGCGGCGGTTTTCGTCGAACCGCTGGCGGCGGCGCTGCAGATTCTAAAGCAGATCAAACTCGACGGCCGCCGCTGGATAACCGTGCTGGGCGATGGCAAACTGGGCCTGCTGGTGGCGCAAGTGCTCCGCAACGCCGGCGCGCCGGTGCGGGTGATTGGCAAGCACGCCGCCAAGCTGGCACTGTGCGAAAAGTGGTCGATCCGGGCACGATCGCTGAATGACATTTCGCCGCGGCACGACCAGGATGTGGTCGTCGATTGCACCGGCTCGGCGGCAGGGTTTGAAACGGCGATGGCCATGGTGCGCCCGCGCGGTACGATCGTGCTCAAGTCAACGGCTGCGGCCGGCAAACCCTTGAATCTTGCGCCGCTTGTAGTTGATGAAGTGAGCGTCGTCGGCAGCCGCTGCGGCCCGTTCCGCGAAGCCATTCGTGCCCTGGCCGCCAAAGAAGTGGATGTGACGTCGCTGGTTTACCGCCGGATGAAGTTAGAGCAGGGCGTCGAGGCGATGGAGCTGGCGGGCAGGCCGGGAGTGATGAAGGTGCTGTTGACGATTCGTGGGTAGGCGGTTGTGGGTTGTGGGTTGTGGGTTGTGGGTTGTGGGTTGTGGGT
>CAZXLA010000121.1:0-11423 GCA_964641895.1 uncultured Tepidisphaeraceae bacterium | reverse complement strand
TGGGCGCGGTTGGATTCGAACCAACGAAGGCATAAGCCATCAGATTTACAGTCTGACCCGTTTGGCCACTCCGGAACACGCCCTGTTCTGTGATCGTCGGGCCGAAGAATATCGCTCAAAAGCCGGCGAGTTTCAACCCTTGCCGAAAACCGCATTATTGGTCGCAGATTAACGCAGATGAACGGAGACAGGAAAGAGAGGGTTCGATTCGTACTACGCCAGTTCTTGGATTTCATCTGCGTGATCTGCGTTCATTTGCGGGCGACTCCGCTCAGCGCGAGTAACGAAAGTCTACTTGGAAATCGGCGGCGCGCGGGCCGAGGCTGTTGACCTGGATGCGGTCGGGGGTGTTGGCTTCCAGCGTTTTGCTGAGCCACGTCGTCTGATTGAGCAACTGGCCGGATTGATCGAAGAAGCTCACGCGGTAATCAACGTAAAGATTTTTGTTGATCGCCGAGCGGATGGGAATGCTCACATAAAGAATGTTCCCCGCGTCGTCGCGGCTGGGCAGGGGCGTGCCGACGGCGGTGTCTTTGCGCAATTCTTCGGTGGCGAAGTGGATCTGCTGCGCATCGTACGGATCGGCGCGTCCCTGGATGGTTGGTTTCACTTCGTTGCACGCAACAACGGCTAACGGCAGCAGGGTCGATAGGGCGAGTTTTGAGATCGTGTTCATGTTTTCTTCCGAGTGGGTTTTGCAATTAAAGGAAGCCGGTTCCTCAGGAACCGGCGTGGATTGGTCATCAGTGCTATCGAGAAGGCAGCGTTCCGGGCGCCGCTTGCGGTTTCGCGGGAGCAACAGGCTCGATCGGCATCATCGGTTGCACAGGAGCATTGTTCCACGTGCGCGTCATGTCATTCATGAGCTTGCGCGCCAGAAACCGCGTGTATCGGTTGATGGCGGCGCGGTCGGCGGGTTTGGGCATATCGACCATGGCCTGGCCGAGCAGCACGTTGTCGGCGACATTGATCGCCCGGGCCGATAAGTTAACCGCGGGCCGGTCCTTGTCTTCGGCGACGGCCAATTCGATCACGACGTCGGGCTTGGCGCGATGGCCGCGCGCCGTGGTGATGCTGACGGCGCCGTCGCTGCGAAGCCAATCCGAGAAAACCAGAGCGACGGGGCGATCGGCGCTTCCGCCGGCAATGTCGGTCTGATTCAATCCTTCCACAATCAGCAACGGCCGGCCGACTTGTTTGTATGCCTGGACGAATGCGCGGCGCTCGGGTGTCTCTTGTTCGATCAGCGCCGGATCATCAAACGCCGGCGGCGGAGGCTCGGCGCGGGCTGCTTCGCCGGGCATGGGCTTCACCGGATCGCTGCGGCGGATGGGGCCTTCGCCGGCATCCCGCGGAACCGCCACGCGCGGCGGCGGGGGAGACTTATCGACGCAGCCCACCAAGCCCGCCGACGACACCAGAACCGAAATAGCAATCGAACGAATCATGAAACCTCCAGTGAAACCTCAACCGCCGCAGCAATAGAAAAAACCAACCCGGCGCGTCACACTAGACACGCGGGTTAGCCTAAAGGATTGTCGGCTCGACGGCTATCGGCCGGTTGCCCTATCGACCGAAGGAATTTCGTGTCTAATGACCACCGGGTTATCGACCCGATGATTGCGTTATTGCAGGGCCTCATTGAAACGGAGTTTGACAAGATGACCACATTTCACAAATGCTTGATTGCCATCGGTTTGTCGACGGCAGTGTTCGGTTGCTCACACGACGACAAGCCGCATGAATACGGCCGGCAGCGCGTCCCGGTTGATGAACTCGACGACCGCGACCGGGGGTTGCAGAGCAAAGACCTTATCGCATCCACCGATACCGTTGCGATGGAAATTCTGGCGATGCCCGAGCTCAACGATAGTCAGACACGCTGGACGATCGTCGCAATGCCGGTCGAAAACCAGACGACGGCGGCGCGGGCGAATTACGATATTTTTGTCGACCGCCTGAAAACCAGCCTGGGCAAATTCGGCCGCGGGCGGGTGCAGTTGATTGAGAACCGCGATCGGTTTAGAGATTTGCAGAATAAGGAACTCGATCCCGCCGCCGGGGAACGTGAGGACACGATGGGGCAGACGGGAGGCCAGACCGGTCAATCCGCCGGTGCGAAGCCGGCGGGCACACAACCGGATTACGCCCTCTACGCGAAGATGCAGGAGATGCCCAACCGCGCTACCAGCCTGTACCGCATTGAATTCAACATCACCAAACTGGCCAGGGCCGGATCGCGTGAAATCGTCTATTCGGGTGAGTACATGACGCGGGTGGAACGATAGTCGATTAGCCGCAGATGAACGCAGATGAACGCAGATTGAAGACAAAAGTTTGATTGATCATGAAGCGGTTTCTTTCTTATCTGTGTTTATCTGCGTGCATCTGTGGTTCATTTAGCTGCGCGAGCGCCGTAGATTCCGGTCGGAATACGGCGCTGGACGGTGTTGATCTACAGAAGATGACCGACGACATGGCCATGCAGATCGCCGGCGACGCTGAAGTGCAGTCGGCCATCGCGCGCGACGGCAAGCTGCGGATTGTCGTGCAGCCGGTGGAAAACCAGATGACCGCCGAGGTGCTGCCGCGCGGCCCGGCGGAGGCGTTTACCGGGCGGGTTCGATCACTCTTGAGCAAACATGCGGCGCAGCGCTACACGTGGGTGATGAACCGCGACGCGTTCTACAATTTGCGGAAGCAGGAGTTGGATTTTGAACTCGGGCCGGAGCCAGAATCAGTGCAACCGGAATACGCGCTCGTCGCGATTTTTCGATCGCTCACCAACGAAGACAGAAAACGTCGGAAGAGCGCGTATTTGTGTACCTACGAACTGACCAACCTGCAAAGCCGCGAAATTTTGTGGACGGGGCGGTACGAAGTAAGCAAGGTAGCGGTAAAGGGGTTTTTGGATTGATATCGCGCGCAACGCAAACTTGTCATCCCGACCGTACTCGTGAGGGACCAGCGAGTCGTTGTGGGGAAACTCGCACAACGCCGTGTAGGTCTCTCGTGGTTACACTCGGGATGACACTGGTTATTTGCGTGATGTCCATCGGCTGCGAGGCGCCCAAAAAAGTACGCGAAGCCCGGATCGGTGTGAACGCATTTTACGCCGGTAATTTCGCCGCCGCGGGGGAGCGGCTTCGTCCGTTGGCGGAAAAGACCGACGAAAATTTCGTGCTGAACAATTGTCGCCTCGGTTCGGCCGCCTTGGCGCGGTATGACTTGGCGGAAGCCGAAGGCGCATTCCTGCGCGCCTACGAGGTGATGAACAGCGTGGGTGTGAACGACGGCGGGCGGTCGCTGGGGGCGGCGCTGGTGGATGAGAAAATCAAAATCTGGAAAGGCGAACCGTTCGAGCGCGCGATGGCCAGTTTCTACCTCGGCCTGACGTACTACATGCAGCAGGATTACGGCAACGCCCGCGCCGCGTTCGAGAATGCACTGTTCAAGTTACGCGACGCCTCCCGCGATAAAGATGAGAAACAGGACTACGCCCGGCTGGAGCGGCAGTTTCCCGTCGCCACGCTGATGCTGGCGCGATGCTGGCAGCGGCTCGGCCGTGACGATCTGGCGCAGGCGAACTTTGATCGCGTGCGCGAGCTTCGACCCGACCTTTCGAACTTAACCGATCCGGGTCTGCAATCGTCTTCAAACGTGGTGCTGGTGATTGATTTTGGAATCGGCCCGCGGAAAGAAACGGATTTTGACGGATCGATCATCGGCTTCGGCCCGAAGCCCGGCGAGGTTGGTCGCGTGCCCCCGCCGCGGATTGTGGTGGATGGCGTCGAATCGCGCGCGTCCATCGGCGACGGCCCGCCGACCGACCTTCTCGCGCTGGCGCAAGACCGCCGCTGGCAAAGCATCGATACCATTCGGCTCACCAAAAGCGCCATCGGAACCGGCTTGATCGCCGGCGGGGCGGGGTATGGATTGTATCGAGCCGGCAGCCGCGAAGGATTGCGCGGCGAAGATGCCGCGATCGCCGGCGGGCTGATCGCCGCGGGGCTGCTGCTTAAAGCCACCAGCCAGGCCGATACGCGCGAGTGGGAGATGCTGCCGCGCACCACGTTTGTCATCCCCCTGCAGCTTTCGCCGGGCGAGCATGAAATCACCGTCGAGTTTGATTCGGGGCGCGGGCTGCGACAGACATGGCGAGGCTTGGTCGCGCCAGAGAACGGCGATGCCACCTATTACTTTCGTATGCAGCGATTCAACTCCGGCCCGTTCGATTGGCCGCCGCACGCGTTTGTGGATACGCGATAATGGCCGGTAGAATCGGCGGCGATGTCACAGCGACTGCAGCGCACGATGATAGTGGTTGGTTCGGTGATCCTGCTATTGGGCGGGGGGTTGTGGTTCTTCTGGCCCGAGCCGCTCCCGCCTCCGGATGAGAGCAAGCGATTGATCCATCCTGCCGGCTATTCGCTGATCGTCCCAGAGCAATTTAATGTGAACGTCAACCACCACGGCGATGGCGAGTTTGTTGACTCGATCACGATCGACGATTCTCGTTACGCCGCCTTCCCGCCGACGCTCTCGGTCAATCGATTCCGAACCGCGCCCGATTTTGAATCGCTGTCCAACCGCGGGTTCAAGCAGAAGGGCGTGTTTCTCGGCAACGAAGCAACGATGATGGACGGCCCGACGGGCCGCGGGCACGCGCAGATGTGGAATCACCGCATGGTGGTGAAGTTCGGCGACACCTGGTTCGAAATCGCCGCCGCCGATCCGCAATATTTCAAGTACGACGGCCACATGTACAAGAAGTATTTGGAAACATTTCGCTATGCGCCCCGGCCTGCAATTCCGGCGCCGCCAACAACGGCGCCTGCAACGACAACGGCAACGACGGAGCCGAGCACGCGGGGTTCGTGATCGATGTTCCGCGATTTCTGAGACACCCTGATGGCCGCTTTCAATCCCGATTTACCTTACCCCTCGCAGCGGCAGCCGGTGCTGGCGCGTAACGTGGTGGCGACCAGCCAGCCGCTGGCCACGTCGGCGGGGCTGCGCATTTTGGCGCGCGGCGGGAATGCGATCGATGCGGCGGTGGCGGCGGCGATCGCGCTCACCGTGGTCGAGCCGACCAGCAACGGCATCGGCGGCGATTTGTTCGCCATTTTACACGACGGAATGAACCTGCACGGCCTCAACGCCAGCGGGCGTTCGCCGGCGGCGTTCACGCGCGACAGTTTCAATGCGTACGACGAAATCCCCATGCACGGCTGGCTGTCGGTGACCACACCGGGCGCGCCCAGCGGTTGGCTGGAGCTTTCGAAACGATTCGGCAAGCTGCCGTTTTACGAACTGTTTGAACCCGCCATCGAGTACGCCGCGGAGGGTTTTTTGGTGTCGCCGGGCACCGCTCAAGCCTGGGAACTGGCGGTCGATCGGATGAAGGAATTTCCGGATTTTCTCTCGACCTTCGCGCCCCACGGAACCGCGCCGCGCGCCGGCGATGTGATGGAGCTGCCCGACCACGCCAACACGCTGCGCGATATTGCGGTCACCCGCACCGATTCGTTCTACCGCGGGCGGTTGGCGCGGGCGATCGTGGATCATTCAACCCGAACCGGCGGCGTGTTTTCGCTGGATGATCTGTCCGACCACGAAGCCAACAGCGTTGGCACGCTGTCGATCAACTTCCGCGGGTTTCGATTGCATGAGATTCCGCCCAACGGCCAGGGCTTGGCGGCGCTGATGGCGCTGTCGATCCTTTCGCATTTCGATCTGACGAAATACGACGTCGATTTGGCGGATTGCATTCATCTGCAAATCGAAGCGATGAAGCTCGCGTTCGCCGATGCGCACCAACATGTGGCCGATCCAAAGTTTATGAAGGTCGATCCCAACGATCTGCTCGAACCCGGCTACGCGCAGCAGCGCGCCGCGCTGATCAAGTTAGATCAAGCCATCGATCCGCAGCACGGCCGGCCACACGCCGGCGGCACGGTCTACCTCACGGCGGCGGATGCACAGGGTCGCATGGTGTCGCTCATTCAATCAAACTTCTACGGGTTTGGCAGCGGCATTGTCGTTCCGGGCACCGGCATCGCGCTGCAGAATCGCGGCCGCGGATTCACACTTGAACGCGGCCATGTGAACGAAGTGGCACCGCGCAAGCGGCCGTTTCACACCATCATTCCCGGATTTGTGACGAAAGGCGGCAAACCGTGGATGAGTTTCGGCGTGATGGGCGGCGAGATGCAGCCGCAGGGTCATGTGCAGATGATCGTCCGCTGCTGCGCCTTCGGCCAGAACCCGCAAGCCGCCAGTGACGCCCCGCGCTGGAAGGTGATGGAGGGCCGCCGAGTGTTGCTGGAACATGGATGGAGTAATGCGATGATTGAAAATTTGCGATCGCGCGGACATGCGGTCGAAATGGCCGAGGCGAAGGCGTTCGGGGGCGCGCAATTGATTCAGAAGTTGCCGGATGGCTATCTGGCCGCCAGCGATCATCGCAAGGATGGGCATGCGGCGGGGTTCTAAAGACTACCGCGCTGCTTGTTGCGCGAAGCCGCAAGCGCCTGTCGATTCCGTGTGGGTGCGATCCAGTGTTTGTGGTTTCGCCGAACAAACAGCGCGTTTCCCGGGATAATGTGCATTCGATTTGGGTTGGGTGTCATTGCCAATCCACCCCGTGTTGCTACGATCGTGCACTTTGCAAGTGCAGTTCATGGGAAGGTTCCCCGTAGCGATGAGCAGTGCAAGTTTTCACAGCGCGCCCGATCGAATGCCGGTGAAGGTCTCGATTGTCATTCCGGTTTACAATGAAGCGCAAACGGTGCAGGAACTGGTCGCCCGCGTCGTGCGCGCGCCGCTGCCGCATGGCGTCACGACAGAGATCATCTGTGTCAACGACGCCAGCAGTGACGGCACCGCCGCCAAGCTGGATGAACTGCCCTCGATCTTCCCCGCCGTGGCGTTCAAAATTCTTCACAAGCCACAGAATCAGGGCAAAGGCGCCGCGTTACGCGACGGCTTCAAGCAGGCCACCGGCGATCTGGTGCTGGTGCAGGATGCCGACTTGGAATATGACCCGCAGGATTACCCCAAGCTGCTGCAGCCGATTATTGATGATAAAGCCGATGTGGTCTTCGGTTCGCGATTCATCGGCGAGCCGCACCGGGTTATGTATTTCTGGCACAGCGTGGCAAACCGGTTCCTCACCACCATGAGCAACATGTTTACCAACCTGAACCTGACCGATATGGAAGTGTGCTATAAGGTGTTTCGAAAATCGATCCTCGATCGCATTGACATCAAGTGCGACCGATTCGGCTTCGAACCCGAAGTGACGGCCAAAGTTGCAAAACTTCGTCCGAGACTGCGCATTTACGAAGTCGGTGTGGCGTATTACGGGAGAAGCTACGAAGAAGGAAAGAAGATTACCTGGAAAGACGGCGTGAAGGCTATGTTGGCCATTATTCGGTTTGCGTTCAGTGACTGAAGGGCTGTAGGTTGTGGGTTGGAGGTTGTGAGTTGGTTGCTGGACTATGCCCAACGGCGAACGACATTACCAACATCCAACCCACAACCCACAACCCATAACCTGCAACAATCAACGACATGCGTATTCTTATCTCCGGCGGCGCCGGGTTTTTAGCTTCGCACCTCACCGACCTGCTCCTTTCACAGGGGCACGAAGTCGTCGGCGTGGATAACTTCATCACCGGTAAACGGGAAAATGTGGCGCATCTGGCGGGCAACAGCGATTACCGGCTGATCGAAGCCGACGTGTGCGACCCGCTGAAGATCGATGGCCCGATCGATCGCATCTATCACATGGCCAGCCCCGCCAGCCCGATCGGTTATGTGAAACATCAGATCGCCACGGTGAAGGTGAACAGCCAGGGCACGTGGAACCTGCTGGAACTGTCGCTGGAAAAAAAGGCGAGGTTCCTCGTCGCCAGCACCAGCGAGTGCTACGGCGATCCGGCCGTCCACCCGCAGCGGGAAGATTATTGGGGCAACGTGAATCCCATCGGCCTGCGCAGCATGTACGACGAGCCGAAGCGGTTCGCCGAAGCATGCACCATGGCCTACCACCGCGAGCGCAAGGCCGATACGCGTATCATCCGCATCTTCAACACCTATGGCCCGCGCATGGACCCGTACGACGGCCGCGTGGTCATCAGCTTCATCCGCCAGGCGCTCAACCACGAACCCCTCACCGTCTTCGGCGACGGAAAGCAAACCCGCAGCCTGTGCTACGTGAGCGATCTGGTTCGCGGGATTAACCTGACGATGGAAAGCGATTTCCACGAACCGATCAACCTCGGCAACCCGCAGGAACTCACCATCCTCGACATCGCCAAAGAGATTCTGGCGCTGATTCCGGAAAGCAAAAGCGTCATCACCCACCAGCCCATGCCGCCGGACGACCCGAAGGTGCGCTGCCCGGATATCACCCGTGCCAAACAGATTCTGGGCTGGCAGCCTGTCGTGTCGCGACGCGAGGGGCTGTCCAAGATGATTGAGTTTTATCGGGATCAGTTTGTGAAGAAGTAGGCGGCCTACCGTCGAAGGGCCTGGCCACGAACACTGACCACACGGTCACAATGCACTGATGGGCGACTGCTTCAAATTTAGCTTGAATAGCTATATCGCGAATGCTATTATGGCTGTATGAAGTCCACATCGGTCACTAAAGCCAAAAACAACCTGAGCGCGCTGATCGAGCAGGTGCGGGCTGGCAACACCATCCTCATAACCGACCGAAACCGGCCAGTAGCCAAGCTTTCGCCAATCGAATCGGCCGACAAAACCGAAGACCAGCGGCTCGATGAACTAGAGCGCCAGGGTTTGATCACGAGAGGGCGCGGCAAACTGCCGAAAGAATTCTTCACACTCCCCCGGCCGAAGCTCAAGGCCGGCGAAACATTGCTCGAGGCGCTGCTGGACGAACGGCGGAACGGGAGATGAAATTCTGGGATTCATCGGCCATCCTTCCGTTAATTGTCGACGAGCCGTCTGCGCCGCAGGTCATGCCGCTGGTGACCGCAGACCGAACCATGGTGGTGTGGTGGGGTACTTGGGTCGAGTGCTGTTCGGCAATCGCACGTCGGCACCGTGACGGCATCATCGACGATCAGCAGGTGGCCCGATCGCACAAACTGCTTGACATGCTTAGTGCCGAATGGGTCGTGGTCGAAGCCAGCAAGCCAGTCGCGATTACCGCAGCACGCCTCGTGCGAACCCATCCCCTCACCGCCGCAGACGCGCTGCAACTCGCCGCCGCCATTATATTGCCCGATCCGGGAACATCGCATCACACAGAGTTCGTCTGTCTTGATAAGCGATTGGTGAAAGCCGCCAAGGCCGAGGGCTTCACCGTGCTGCCGGCCACCCTGTGAGATTGTTTCCCGGCGCACCGGTGCAGGGCCACACTTATGACGAGCGGCCAGCGTCAGCGACCAGATTCCCGGAGCAATTCGATCGGTCGCCGACACTTGCGGCTCATTATTCGCGTAATAGGCGTGGTGTAGCCCAGCGAAGGGTTGTTGCCGCCTTGCCTGACGGGGTGGGGCGGGTTATAATGCGCGGCTCGCCTCCTGCCGTGGACGCAGGGCGAATTCTCTTTCGACAGGACGGTTGTCATGGCTCATAAGAAAGGCGGCGGTTCTTCACGGAACGGTCGCGATAGCAATCCCCAATACCGTGGCGTAAAGGTCTACGGCGGGCAATTTGTGCCGGCCGGCGGGATCATACTTCGCCAGCGCGGGACGCAGTATTTCCCGGGCTTCAATGTCGGTTTGGGGAGCGATTACACCATCTTCGCGCTCAAAGACGGCAAGGTCGAGTTCCAGGGCCGCAAAGTTCACGTCCGCGAGCAAGCCGTCGCGGTGGCGAACTAAGGCGGGAAAATTTGTAGGTTGTCAGTTGTGATTAGCCAGTAGGCGCAAAACATCGGAATCCGGCATTCGTTGGAGTTCCTTTGGTTTCATGCTACTGGCTATTGTCTTGCGCATCGCCTGCTCCCGATGCCACGCAACTAACAACCAACAACCAACAACCAACAACAAACCACCAACAACTAACAACTCTCCCAATGTTCATCGATACCGCAATCATTCACGTAAAAGCCGGCGACGGCGGGAACGGCTGCGTCTCGTTTCGACGCGAAAAGTACATTGCCCGGGGCGGCCCCGACGGCGGCGACGGGGGCAACGGCGGGTCGATCATCTTCGTCGCCGACGTCAACAAAAACACCCTCCTCGATTTCGCCGGCAAGCACCACTGGAAAGCCCGCACCGGCCAGGCGGGCATGGGCAAGAAGATGTACGGCAAAGGCGGCGAGGACATGATCATCCCCGTCCCGCCGGGCACGGTGGTTTACGACATCGAAAAAGAACTGACGATTGCCGACATAACCGAAGTGGGCAAAGAAGTGCGCATAGCGCGCGGAGGAAAGGGCGGGAAGGGCAACTGGCACTTTCGCTCGGCCACCAACCAGGCCCCGCGCTACGCCGAGCCGGGCACGACCGGCGACGAACGCACACTGCGCTTGGAACTGAAGCTCATCGCCGATGTCGGCCTGGTGGGAATGCCCAACGCGGGCAAGAGCACGCTGCTCAGTGCGGTGTCGGCGGCGCGGCCCAAGATCGCCGATTACCCGTTCACCACGCTCGAACCGCAACTGGGAATCGCAGATCTGAGCGGCAGCCGCCGGATCGTGATTGCCGATATTCCCGGCTTGATCGAAGGCGCGCAAAATGGTGCCGGCCTCGGGCATGCGTTCTTAAAGCATATCGAGCGGACGAAAACGATCGTTCATCTGCTCGATCTTTATCCGACCGATGAATCCAACCCGGCGGACAACTACAAGGTTATTCGCAAAGAACTGGAAGCGTTCAGCGACGAACTGGCGGCGAAGACCGAATTGATCGTCGCCAACAAGATCGATCTGTCACCGGCTGATGATTCCGCCCTTAAGAAACTCCGCAAGAGCCTGCGCGGCAAGAACGTGATCGCGATCAGCGGGGCGACGCAGAAGGGGATGACGGAACTGCTGGAAGCGATGTGGACGAATGTGGTCGAAGCCAAGGCAGAATCGCCCGCCGGCGGAAAGAAAAAAGTGAGCCCGTCCGCCAAAGCGCGAACGGGCCCGCGTTAACGGCGGCGCGCCAAGAGATACGCCGCGAATCATCGCCTGGGGAAATTGCATGGGTCACAATCATGCGTCGCGCCTTGCTCCGTCAGCGAAGCAGCGACAGACTCACTCCGCCGAGCATCGTCGCCATCGAACCGGGCTCGGGAACAAATCCGCCGCTGGTTACGCCCAGCGCCGACGTCGAGCCGAAGATCACGCCGATGTCGTCGCCCGCTGACGGCAGAAACGTAACGTCGACGTAGCCGTTGCCCAGGTTTGAGAACGTTGCGTATTGACTGACAGACGGGCCGAAGCTGCTCAGGCG
>CAZXLA010000120.1:0-11568 GCA_964641895.1 uncultured Tepidisphaeraceae bacterium | reverse complement strand
ATTTAAGCTCTTGTCGATTAATGTTTTACGGTTTTCAGGGTTCGGTTTTCAAATTATTTTCCAATGTTGTTTCAATTTCTCATTTCGAAGGCAAATTAAAATGCCCGGGACAGGTGTCGTTACATGAGTTGCGAGTTGACGTGTTGACCGGCGCTTGCAGGAAGCGGCTTGCATCGCGACGATGAGGGGTACCAAGGATGGTGCCGGGGATGGTATTGGCCGCACAATTCAATCTCGATTCGAACGAAGCCAAGGCTTACATCGCCATTGCCGTGGGCGTGATGGGGCTTGCGTATCTGTGGCTGCGGTCGATCTCCAAAAAACGGCGATCCGATCCGCTGGAACGCGCGCCGTTTGCGGGGCTTTCGAAGCAGCGGTCGGTGGAGCGGGAGTTTCAGAATCTGCTGGTGGAGATGGCGGAGATGTCGCGGCAGATTAGTGCGCAGCTTGATACGCGCAGCGAAAAGCTGAACCTGCTGGTGATCGAAGCCGACGCAAAGATTGCCGAGTTGCGAAGCCTGCAAGGTCAGGTATCTGAGTCGGGCTCAAGGGCCGCCAATCCCCTCCACGCCGTGGCGGAAGCCGCGGATCGAAATGGGTTACAGGGAGAAGAACCCCCTTCGGACCAACGCGACCCGCGTCATTACGAAATCTACGCGCTGGCCGAGCAGGGCCTGCCCGCCCAGGAGATCGCCCGTCGGCTCGATCGCCACCGCGGGGAGGTGGAGTTGATTCTCGCGTTGCGGAATCCTTCCATCGATCGCGCGCAGCGGGCGGTGGGATAATGAAAACGAGCCGCGAGCGTTCGCGACCGGATTATTTCACACGGGTAATCGGGTCGTAAACGCTCGCCGCTCGTTTTTGCTTCGAGGATACGCCCCGTTTGCCACACCGCCCGGCGGTGCGTTAAAACGTGCCGTCGTGCGACCACCGACCCCATGGACATTGCGTTAAAAATCCTCGCCACTCTTGCGCTGGTTGCCGCCAACGGATACTTCGTCGCAGCGGAGTTTGCCGCCGTAGGGGCGCGATTGTCGCGCTTCGAGCAGCAAGCCAGCTCGAGCCTTCTCGCCCGCCTGTGCGTCGACATCAAAAAACGCCTCGATCTTTACCTTTCCACCTGCCAGTTGGGAATCACAATCGCTTCGCTCGGCCTGGGCGCAGTGACCGAGCCGGCCATCGCCACCCTGATCGAGCCGGTGCTGCATTGGTTCGGCGTCACCGCGCCGCTGCCGGGGCAGCACTCGGCCACGGCGATCGCGATTGCGCTGGCCATCGCCACCGCGCTGCATGTGGTGGTGGGCGAAATTGCCCCCAAAAACTGGGCGATCTTTTACCCCGACAAGTTGCTGCCGATCGTCGCCGCCCCGCTGGTCGGCTTCACTTACCTGTTCTATCCGGTCATCTGGGCGCTGAACTCGGCCAGCAACCAACTGCTTCGCGCCAGCGGAATTAAGATCAAGCACGGCGCCCACGGTGGAATGCCGCATACCGAAGACGAGCTTAAGGGTCTGCTGGCGCAGGCCGTCGCCAGCGGCACCATCGCCAAAGGAAATGAAAAACTGCTCACCAGCGCCTTCGAGTTCGGCGAACTGAAAGTGCGCCAGATTATGACGCCGCGCACGAGCGTCGACTTTTTGAAAATTGGTGACCCGGTTAACAACATCCTTAAGACCGTTCAGAAATCGACGTTCACCCGTCTGCCCTTGTGCGACGGCGACCTCGATCACGTGATCGGGCTGGTGCACATGAAAGATTTGTTCAACATCATGCACCTCATTCCCGGCCGGCTGCGATTTGCCGATGAAAAGACGCCCGACGGCATGGCGATCGCGATCGCCGACGGCAAGCCCGGCAGCCAGGTGCATGTGATCGGTTCGGCCGACATTGATTTGATGAAGATCAAGCGCGATGTGCTTTTCGTGCCGGAGCTTTTGCTCGTGCCCAAGTTGCTCCGGCAGTTTCAAATGAGTCATGTGCATATGGCGGTGGTGGTCGACGAATACGGCGCGACGCTGGGCATCGTGACGCTGGAAGACGTGCTTGAACAAATCGTCGGCGATATCGCCGACGAGCACGACGCCATGCAGAAAAACGACTTCATCAGCGACGGCGAAAACTTCCGCGTGGTGGGCACGTTTCCGCTGCACGAGCTGCGCGAAAAACTCAATCTTGGCGAGATCGATACCGCCGGCGTCGATACGCTGGGCGGGTACATCACCCGCGAGCTGGGTCGCTTCCCCCGCGCCGGCGATCATGTGTCCTTCGGCCCGTACATCGCCCGAGTGACGGCGGTGCAGAGCAAACGCGTGATGCAGGTGCTACTCACCCCCGCGACCCAGGAAGCCATGCGCGCCGACGGGGCGGGAACTTTATGACGGTCGATTCAGTTTTGAGGGGGCCCCGGAGTGATACCCGAATGCGTTATCGCGCAGGCGACAGTATGAAACCGATTGATGAGAAATTTCATTGCGCCGCAGCCTCAGTCGCTGCGCGAGCGATCGCGCTGTTGCTGGTCCCGTTAATAATGCTGGCCTCGGCGGCATGTAAAGACAACAAGGCCGGCGATCAGCGCTTGCAAACGATTCGCACCGGCGTGGAGAACGCTTCCTTGACCGCAGACGTCGAAGAACTAAAAACGGGAGTGCTTGCGGCGCAACGCGCGTCGGCGGAACTTGGCCTGCGTATCATCTCGATGCAGAATGACCTAACCGCACTTCGGCGGGTCATCGAGTCTGCGCCAGCAACACAGCCGTCGGCGACTTTGCCGTCCGATTCCACCACACTACCAGCGCGCGTGCCCGCGCCGTAACTGCATGATCCATCAACTGACGACGGCATGAATCGGCACGGGCAAATCGACCGCATCGCGCGCTCGACTCAACCTCGCTTGAATTCTGGTGATCGCCAATGCGATCCGCTCGTTCGTCGCCGGCAATGACAATTCCACCCGGCCGCCGACGAGGGAACGAAACGCATCTTTCACCGCGCCGAACACCGAAAAACCCAAAAGCAGCGGCGGTTCGCCGACGGCCTTTGATCGCTTGATGCTGTGATGGCAATCGCTGTTGGGCAGGAGATTCACGTTGAACACATCGGGCAGATCGCTGATGTTGGGGATTTTGTACGTCGTCGGCGAATACGACAGCAGCGCGCCGTGCGGAGAATACTTCAGTTCTTCAGTCGTCACCCATCCCATGCCTTGAATGAACGCCCCGGTGATCTGCCCGCGGTCGATGCCCGGGTTGATGCTTTCACCGATATCCATCAGCACATCAACCCGCGGAACGCGCAGCTCGCCGGTAAAGCGGTCGATGAGCACTTCGCTGCACGCCACGCCGTTGGTGAAGTAATAGAACGGCGCGCCTTTGCCCTGCTCTTTATCGAAGCCGATATCGGGCGTGAGGTAAAATCCACGAGCGCCAAGGTCAATTCGATCTTCATACGCGCGCTGCACGACTTTGCTGAAGAGAATGGAATTCGAAACATCTCCATCGCGAAACACCAACCCCCTCCGAAACACAATTTGCGCCGGATGAACGCTTGCGGTTTCGCGGAAGATTTGCTCAGCAACAGCAACCAACCGCTCCCGCAACTGAACGCACGCATCGAGCGCAGCAAACCCATTCAAATCGGTTCCACTCGATGCCGCAGTAGGCGATGTGTTGTTGTTTTTTTCCGTCGACGTCGCAACGACGATCACGCTGTCGTAATTCACGCCCAATTCATCCGCGACAATCTGGCGGATGCGCGTGTTCACGCCCTGGCCCATCTCCGTCGCGCCGGTGGCAACGACCACCGATCCGTCGATGTAAATGTTCACCAGCGCGTTGCCCTGATTGAGCGCCTTGCGAGTGAAGCTGATACCAAACTTCACCGCCGAGAGGGAAAGGCCGCTCAGGTGCGTCTTCGACCGCGCGTTGAATGCATCGATCTCCCGGCGGCGCGCGTCGTAGCTGCAATGTCGCCGCAGTGTGGAGAACAGTTCCGGCAATGTATTGTTGCCGACGCGCTGGCCATAGGGCGTCTCAATCTTGTCATCGCGATAGACGTTGCGCTGGCGGATATCCAGCGCATCCATCCCACCCGCCGCGGCAATGTCTTCGATGATATTCTCAATCGCCGCCACGCCCTGCGGCCCCCCAAATCCGCGGAAGGCGGTGTTGCTGGGCAGGTTGGTTTTGCAGACGCGGCCGATGGCGCGGAAGTGGGGAATGTAATAAGCATTGTCGCTATGCAGCAACGCGCGTTCCATGACGGCCATCGACAAATCGGTGCTGAACCCGCCGTCGGAAAACAGCTTGAGATCGACCGCGAGAATACTTCCCTGGGCATCAAACCCGGCGCGCCACATCACTTTGAAAGGATGACGCTTGCCGGTGAAGCGCATGTCGTCGTCTTTACTATAAGCAAACCGCGCCGGCCGCTTGAGGTGGTGCGCGACAATCGCCGCCATCATGGCCGGCTGCGCTGCTTGCGTCTCCTTCCCACCGAATCCGCCGCCCATGCGCTTGCAGATGCAGTGGACGTGGTTGAACGGGACGCCCAGCACCTCAGCCACTAAAGACTGCACTTCGCTGGTGTGTTGCGTGGAAGAGTGCACGGTAAACGTGTCGTACTCGCCGGGCACGACGATGGCGATCTGCGATTCGAGGTAGAAGTGTTCCTGTCCACCGATATCAAACACGCCTTCGATCACGCGTTGCGATTGGGCTAGAGAGCCGTCAACATCGCCGCGTTCGATCTTCCGCTCGGGTGAAAGATACTGCCCGAGTTCGATCGCCCGTTCGATCGAAAGCACCGGTTCATGTTCTTCCATCTCCACGCGGACGGCGCGCTTGACGGCCTCCAATGATTCGCGTGAGTCGGCGGCCACGATCACAATCGGGTGGCCGATGAACTCTGCATCATTGACGACCAGCAAATCTTCATCATGCACCACCGGCCCGAAACAGTTTTGGCCGGGCACATCGTTGTGCGTGTAAAGGCCGAGCACCCCGGGCACGTTCCGGGCGGCGGTCAGATCGATCGATTTCACACGGCCGCGCGCAATCGGCGACCCGACCATGCCAACGAACGCCTCGCCGTGCATGGGCGGCACGTCATCCAAAAACACCGACTCCCCCGCCGCGTGCCCGCGCGCCGAATCGTGAGGGATATTTTGGCCGACGTATTGCATGTTCAGATTCGTTTCACATTCATTCTTCAACACGAAGGGCACGAAGCACACGAAAGGTATTTCAGGTGTGACAAATCAATCAAGTAAATACCTCTGTATCTGCTCGCGCGACTACTACCTTCTTCTATCTTCTCTGTGCTCTTCGTGTCCTTCGTGTTTATCTTGTTGACCGTTCCCGTTGACGCCATGGGACACCAGTTCTACTTGCATTCGCCGCAGAATGTTCGATGCCAGCAGATAGCGATAATCACTCGACCCGCGCACGTCGCTGATCGGCGTGATTTCCGCCTGCACGGTATCGGCGATCTCGGCGAATGTCTTTTCATCAAACGGTTTGCCCCGCAATTGCGATTCGGTGTTGGGCAGTCGCAGCACGGTCGGGCCCACGCCGCCGTAGGCAATGCGGCTATCGATGATCACCCCGTCGCGCAACCGCATCCACACGGCGGCGCTGAAGGTGGAGATGTCGAGGTCTTTGCGTTTGCTCACTTTGTAGAGTTTGAATATTTCATCCTTCTCCGGCCTGGGAATGTGGATGGCGGTGATGAGTTCATCATCCCGCATCACCGTCTTGCGGTAGCCGCTATAGAACGCATTGATATTGATCGATCGCGCACCAGCCGCGCCGGTGAGGACAATCTGGGCATCCAGCACGAACAGCGGCGGCAGCATGTCGCCAATCGGCGAGGCATTGGCGAGATTGCCCGCCAGCGTGCCGGCGTTGCGAATCTGCGGCGAGCCGAACCATTCCATGTATTGCCCGAACTCCGGGATCGCTTCGTCGAGCGCCAGTTCCAGCGCCGACAAGCTCGCGCCGCCTGCAACGGTGAGCTGCGCATCGTCCACCGTGATCGCATCCCAATCCGGCAAAGCGGCGGTGCTGAGGATGGCCGTCGACCGGCGAATGCCCTTGTTCATCTGCACGCCCAGATCGGTTCCGCCGGCAATGATTGCACAGCCCGGATTGCCCGCGCGGAATTCAACAGCCTGCTGAATTGTCACGGGCTTGAAGAACGATCGTTCGCCGTGCGTGATTAAGACGGCTTCGTGAATCGCTTCACCCATTACTTCAATCATTGTCGCGGATGGGAAGAGTTGTTCGATGGAGCGCATCTTTGCGCAGTCAACGCGCCCCGCGGCCGTCACAATCGGTTCGTATCCGGTGCAGCGGCAGAGGTTGCCGGTAAGTGCACGCTTCACCGCGCCAGAATCCGCCGGACCGCGTTCGAGCAGTGAATGCATTGAAACAATAAATCCCGGCGTGCAAAAGCCGCACTGCGCGCCGTGGCACGCGACGAAGGCTTCCTGCACGGGGTTCAACGCGCCGTCGTACTTCAGGCCTTCAATCGTGACGACGTGCATGCCATCAAGCTGAAACAGGTATTGAATGCAGCCGCAGACGGTGAAGTAAACGATCGTATCGCCGCGAGCTTTGCCCAGTAGAATGGTGCAACTGCCGCAGTCGCCTTCGGCACACACCACTTTCGTTCCGGTGAGATGCAAATCATACCGCAACCAGTCGGTCAGCGGCGTAAACGCATCGCCGCCGCGGATGGTGTGGCGTTGGCCGTTTACGAAGATGGTGAGGTGGTCACGCAAGGGTTGAGGCGTTGGTGGCTCTGTCGGTGGCACAGACATTCCTGTCTGTCGGTCGCGCCGACATTCCTGTCCGTCGGTGGCACAGACATTCTTGTCTGTGTCTCCGATTTAACGTCGAACCAGATTAGCTTATCCTGAAAGTTAAAGAGCGTCGAACAAAATCGGCGCCAATCGGAAACACAGACAGGAATGTCTGTACCACCATCTACACCTTGGCGGGCCGAACCAGCTTCCCCGCCGGAGGGCTTTTTACCTTTCCATCCTGGCAAATGGTCTTCCCGCGCAACAGGGTCTGCTTCACGCGCCCGCGGAAGGTCAGGCCGACGAACGGGCTGAGCTTGTGACGGTCGAGCAACATGTCTCGCTTCAGTTCGAATTTGGCGGCCAGATCAACCAGCGTGATATCAGCATCAAAACCTGGTTCAAGTCTTCCTTTGCGTTCGATGCCAAACCGCCGGGCAATATTGCCGCTGGTGACGCGCGCAATCGCCGGTGGATTGACGATGTGCGATTGCGTGGTTAACGCCGCCAGCGTGGATTGCACGCCGGCGACGCCGCCCCACACGTCGAAGAAATTCGGCGCCGTTTTCATTTCCATCGGCGCCGGCGAATGATCGGACGCCACGAAATCGATCCGCCCGGCGGCCAGATGATCCCACAGCGCATTGCGATCCTCCGGCGAGCGCAGCGGCGGCGCGCACTTGGCCAGCGCGCCCAGCCCGATGGCATCGTCGGCCGTCAGAACAAGATAGTGCGGGCAGGTTTCACACGTCACGTCGACACCTTCGGCCCGGGCGCGGGCGATCAATTCAATGCCCCGACTCGTGCTGACATGCACAATATGCAGCCGGCACCCCGTTTCGCCAGCGATCGTAATCGCCCGACTAATGGCTTCGATCTCCGCCACTTGCGGGCGGGATTTCAGGTAATCGCGCACGCCCGACAAACCTTTCGAGCGCGCCAATTCCTGCAACCCCGCGGTAATGTCCTGATTCTCGGCGTGCACGGCCACGATCAAGCCCAACTGCCGCGCCAGCAACATCCCGCGGAAGAGCGTCCAATCGTCGGCGCGGGCAAAATCATCGATCCCGCTATCGCACATGAACGCCTTCAGCCCGACCACGCCGCGCTGGGCAAGTTCTTCGAGCTTGTCGAGGTTTCCAGGCGTGAGCCCGCCCCAAAGTCCGAAATCGGTATGCGACTGAGATTGCGCAATCGCAAGTTTTGCATCGAAGCTCAGGCCGTCGAGCGTGGAAGGTGTGCTATTCAACGGCATATCGAAAAAACATGCCCCACCTCCTGCCGCTAACGCGGCCGAGCCGGTTGCGATGCCTTCCCACTCACTTCTTCCGGGATCGTTGAAGTGTACGTGCGGGTCGATCGTTGCCGGGAAGACGTGCAAACCCTTTGCATCGATTTCCTGCTTTGCAGCTCCGACAATGGAAGGCGCGATCTGTACGATCGACTCTCCTTCGATCGCCACATCGGCCGTTTCTTCCGTCTCGCGAACGACGGTTCCATTTCGAATGATCAGATCAAACGCCATGTAATTTCCTGCAATCCATGCCGCGCTGTGAGCTGGAAGCGAACACGCGGGTTCTGCGAAACGCGCTAACTCCCGCGATACGTCGAATAAGCCCACGGCGATACCAGCAGTGGCACATGGTAGTTGGCCTTGGCATCAGCAACGGTAAACACAATCGGCACGCGATCAAGGAACTTGCGGGCGGCTTTGCTTTTCACCTTCGTGAAATAGTCGCCCACATGAAACAACAAAACGTATTCCCCCTTCTTTAAATCGCCGCCGATCAGGAGCGGTTCATTCAAGCGCCCATCGGCATTGGTGACGGCGGACTTGATCAACTCTCGCGCCGCGCCGGCCGATCGAAATAAATCCACCTTCATTCCCCCGGCGGGCGCGCCGGCGGCGGTATCGAGGACGTGGGTGGTGAGTTTGCCGGACATATTTTATCTTGCTCCAGTTCGATAAAACCAAAGAGGCACAGAGAACACAGAGGGGGAGATGAGCATGGTGAATGAAACACAAGTTGGCCATTAGATAAATTTCCGACGCCCTTAGCCGCTTTTCAATCTGCCTCTCTTCCTCCGTTTCCCCTGTGCCTCTGTGTTTCTAACCCTTCCGCCGAATCGTCCCACTGATCAAACCAAACGGCTCGCTGGTGGTGACGAAGATCTCGTTCGCATTCTTCAATCCCAGCGGCGCAAGGTTAATTGGGATGCGGTGTTGGTTCGGCAGCCAGAACTCGATCTCGTTCACGCCGGCGCACGCTGCTAACGCCGTTTCGCCCATCGCGTAAAGCGTTTGTTGTACTGCCAACGATTTGTGGGCCGCGAAAGTCTGGATGATGGCATTCCGAACCGCATCGTAACCGGCATTCCAATCCTGCTCGGCGTCGGCGTAAAGCCAGGTGGACTTAATGCTGGTGGCGAAGATGCGATCAGGCGTATCGGGCAGCGTGGTGTACTGATCGCGGATAAAATCGACAAACCCCGAATCGGCAGTCTTGAGCACAAGCAGGTCTTCAATACCGCCTTGCACGCTTGCGCCTTCACGGGTGCGATGCACTTTGCAGACGCGCTTTTCATTGCCGGCCGATACGAACGCCCACGGGTGCGCTTTGCCGGCGGTTTCCACCCGGTTCCAGCGGCTTTCGCGCATCGTGATCGTTACTGACGTGGCGTGCTTGACCTGCGGATGGTTCAGAAAGTGATCGCTCATGAACAGCGCGAACGACTCAATACTGTCCAGCGGGTGTTGTGTTGCCAGCGCGTACACGGTGTTTTTCATCGTATCGGTGGGCAGCACCGCCGTGTTATCGCCCTTGAAGTAGCAATCTTCAAACCCGCCGCGGAGTTGGATATCGACCGCGATTTCTTTGAGTTCGTGGCGATCCGCCAGCCGCGTGACTTTCGTCAGGCGCACTTGCGATTTGCCATACGCGTTGTCGCTCAGCTCGACACTCATGCCTCGTCCTTAACTAAATCGCCCTCAACTAAATCACATAGTCGCAGCCAGGCGATTTTATAAATTTCGGTCAGCGCCGTGGTCATTTCCTGCTGCGCTGTGTTCATCAGCCGTTGCGGGAATGCGGCCAGAATGGCTTCCTTTTTATTATCGCGGGCACAGATGACGAACGGGAAGCCGAACTTGCCGCGGTACTCGGCATTATACTTCTCAAACGCCTCAACTTCCGCCGGCGATAGCTGCGATAATCCCGCCGCCGACTGCTCGCGGGTGCTTTCGGCAGTCAACTCACCGGCCTGCGCGAGTTTGCCGACTAAATCGGGGTGTGCGTTGATGAGCGAAAGTTTTGCCTCCTCTTCGGCCGTTGTGACGATATCGCACATTCGCTCGTGCAGATTCTGAATCGATGAAAACGGCCGCTTCGGCCACGCGCCAAATGCGATCCACGGCGAATGCTCGAACACGCCGCCCAGGAGTTTGACGAACTCGCTCCGGTCGCTGTGATTGAGCTGCGAGAGCTTGAGCGTCTTCGCCACGAGCGGCTGCCGCACCACCTCGGCGAGAATCCGTGCCGCCGTCGTGATGTCTTCGATCCTGCTGAACTCATCGGGGTTGTGGCTGATGCCGTCTCTGCTGGCGACGAAGAGCATGGCCGTCGGCACGAATGGCGCGACGATGGCGGCATCGTGCAGTGCGCCGCTCGTCGTTTGCGCAATTTCCCCAACAGCTAACCGCCGAGCGGCGGCGCGGATGGCCGTGCAGACCGACTGATTCATCGGCATCGCCGGAAGCGATTCCGTCTGTACGATTTCGCAAGTGAGGCCGCGTTGATCGCAGATGCCTTTGATGTTCTGGCGAACCAGCGCATCGCACTTCGCGATCATTTCATCGGTGCTCGCACGAAGATCGATCGAAAACTTTACACACCCGGGAATGACATTGATCGCGTTCGGCTCGACGTTCAGCCGGCCGATGGTGATCACCGTGCCGGGCTGTTGCCGATGCATGGCGATGGCGCAACTTTCCAGTGATAGCATCACCATCGCCGCGGCGGCCAGCGCGTCTTTGCGGTAATTCATCGGCGTGCTGCCGGCGTGGTTGGCCGTGCCACGAAGGGTGCACACATACTGCCGCCGGCCGTTGATGGCGGTGACGACGGCGACGGGGATATTTTGTTCCCACATCGCCGGCCCCTGCTCGACGTGCACTTCGATCAATCCACAATAATGAGCGGGATTGATTCGATCGGCCGAGAACTTGCTCGGATCGACGCCAAAATTGGCACCGGCTTCAAGATAATTTTTGCCGCCGCGATTCCGCACGCTTGAAAGCCTTTCCACATCGAGCGTACCGCACCATGTGCGGCTGCCGAGCATGCCGAGGTTGAATGTCGTGCCTTCCTCTTCGGCAAAGATGATGAGTTCAAGCGGCAGCGTAATGCCGGCTTCGTACGCGGTGCGCAGCACTTCAAGCGGGACGATGATGCCTGTCACGCCGTCGAACTTTCCGCCGTTGGGGACCGAGTCAATGTGCGAGCCGGATAACCACGCGCGGCTATTCCAGGGCAGTGCCGTCGGCCTGATGTGTAAGTTGCCGGCGCTATCGATTCGGTGCTTACCGCCGGCGCGCGTCGCCTGCTCGATCACGTAATCGCGCGCCCGCACCCATTGCGGCGTAAACGTGGGCCGACTGCTTCCGGCACCGGGCGTTTCAGTGATGGCGGCGATGTGATCGAGGTCGTGCGAAATTCGTTCGGCGTTGATTTGCATGATGAAGGAGCACGGGTCTTCAACCCGTTCTTTGT
>CAZXLA010000119.1:7843-11733 GCA_964641895.1 uncultured Tepidisphaeraceae bacterium | reverse complement strand
CGGCTTCCTGCACCGCCGACAAAACCTCGCTCGTCAGCACGGATGCCAAGGCTTGTGATACGACAGTCGCCACCAAAGTGGCTTGCTGCACCGCCGACAAAGCTTCGCTCGTCAGCACGGATGCCAAATCCTGCGAAGCTGCCGCCACGGTGGTGAAGGCCGATGTGAAGGTCGATGGCGCGTGCTGCGGCGACAAGGCGGACAAGACGTCGCCCGTCAGCCTCGAGCCCGCCGAAAGCGGTAAGGGTGCAAAACCTCTCGATGCGGTCAAACCCCTGGCGGGCAAGTAAAAAGTGATCGGTGAAACACCAACGGGCTAACCGGGAACGATGGAATTCAAAGTCAGCTCTGCGGGCTCAACGGTGGTTGAAACCATGTTGCCCGGAACCGCTCATGAGATGACCAATGTTTACATCATGGACGGCGACAACCTGCTCGTCACCCATTACTCCGCCGGCGGAAACGCGCCGCTCATGAAGCTGGCAAAGAACGAGAACGGCAAGGTGGCGTTGGAATTCCTCGACGCCACCAACGTGCCCGACCGCAAAATGCCCTACATGGGCGGGCTGGAACTTACCGTGTCCGGCGACGATAAGATCATGGAAAAGTGGACTCACTTCAAAGACGGCGCAGCGGCGGGTGAGGTGGAGTTTGCATTGGAACGGGTGAAGTAATTTTGGCGATAAATCGCGATCGGTGCTTGTAACGATTGACGATTGACGATTGATAAGACGAAAGAGGGTCGCACCATCCAAGGCGCGACCCTCTTTGCTTTCTCTTCTCAATCGTCAATCGTCAATCCTAACGCCTCGCCGTTCACGGGTTAATCTTCGTCCCCACATCTTCCCCGCGCAGTACGCGCGCCAGGTTGCCCTGCTTCTTGATGTTGAACACCACCAAGGGCATTTTGTTTTCCATCGCCAACGTGATGGCGGTCAGGTCCATTACTCGCAACTGGTCGCGGTGAACCTGTTCGTAGCTGATGCTTTTGTAGAGCTTGGCCGCGGGGTTTTTCTTCGGATCGCTGTCGTAAATGCCATCGACCTTGGTGGCTTTAAGAATCACGTCGGCCCGGATTTCCACCGCCCGAAGCGCCGCGCATGTGTCGGTGGTGAACCGCGGGTTGCCCGTGCCGGCGGCAAGGATGATCGATCGACCCTTCTCAAGATGCCGAATAGCCCGGCGGCGGATGAATGGCTCGCACACGCTGTAAACGCTGATGGCCGAAAGCACGCGCGTCGGCTGGCCCAGGGCTTCCATGGTTTCCTGAAGCGCCAGCGCATTGATGACGGTGGCGAGCATGCCCATGTAGTCGGCGGTATCGCGCGGGATGTGGCCGTCTTCGGCAAACGTCGCCCCGCGAATGAAGTTTCCCCCGCCGACCACAATCGCCAGTTGCACGCCGGTGCGGGCGGCTTCGACGCACTGCCGGGCGATCAGTTCGAGCTCTTCGGCTTCAAGGCCAAAGCCCCCTTCGTGACACATTCCTTCGCCGCTGATTTTAAGGAGGACGCGTTTGTATGCAGGCTTTTCCGACATGGCGGGCCATTATACGGACGGCGGAACGATTGCCAGTGCCCCATTGGATTTCGCGGTGCGGCCATCGCGCTTTTTAGGTTCAGTGCGGTGCTGCAACTTGCTCCGGCAGCAAATTGACCGGCACGAAGGCCCCATCCGGCGGGGTGTCGGCGAAGGTGACGACCACCCGGCCGTCGCCCGGAAACGCTTCGGCTAGCCGAACCACGACGAATCGGCCGTCGGCGGATTGTGCGGTCGGCGCGGGCGTGTCACGCGTGAGTTGCCGCACCAGCCACAGCGCCTGCGGCGAGCCGACCATTTGCGGGTGATTCACGTAGCCCATCGCATCAGCGCGCCCGCGCACGGCGGCGGCGATTTGTATGAGGTTGCCCACCGTCGGCCCATACACCCCGCGGCCGCCGTGCGATTGGTGGATCAGCCCGAGCATCAGCCACGTGCACGCGAGCGTTGCGATGGCGGGCACGATCACGATCATCCGGCCGACGAGGCCGCGTTTCCATAAATGGTCGGCACCGATCCAACAGAGACAGATCATCGCCGCGAAAACGCCGTTGACGTAATGCTCGATCCACTGCGCGCCAACCGATGCGAAGATTCCCGCGAGCAGCACGATTGCCGACACCGCGGCGCAAGCGGTGTGCGTTCGCGCCGCTTGGCGGTGTCGCCGGATGAACAATCCGCCGACGCCCACGATTGCGCCGACCGCCAGCCACGCGTGAACTGCATGGCTTGGGAAAGCGGCGTAGGAAGCGATCCGCGCCAAGGCCAGGCGGTCATCCAGATCAAAAACGCGCAGCCGCCCGTTCAACAGCACCGCCGCCCCGAGCGCGTGGGTGGCCGATCGAAGTCGTCCCGCGCGCTGTGCCTTCCGCCAGGCGTCGGCCTGCACGGCGTCGGCGGGCGCGGGGTTGTAGCCGGCAATTTGCATCGCGAGCAGATCGACGCGCTGCCGCGCGGTCATCGCGATATAAGGCACGCTGGTTGAACATGCGACGGCGGCGCCGAGCGCCATCCAGCCGATCGATCGACGAAACTGCGTGAACCGGAAAATGAGCGCGCAACCCAACAGCGCCGCCGGCACCGCGACGGCCGAGAGGTGTACCAGCGGCATCGCCACCGCCGCCGCCGGCCAGAGCGTGGCGTTGAAGCGCGAGGGCTTGGCGAGCCACCGTGCATAGGCCGCGACGGCGATGCAGCCGAGCGGAAGGGTGAAGGTGTTGTCCCACAAGTCGCGATAGAAAAACCACACCCACGGGCAACACACCACAAACCCCACAAACCACCGCGGCAGCGAAAGCGTGCGCGCCAGCGACCACAGCGCGATGACGGTGACGGCCACGAACACCGTCGCGCGGATGCGGATCATCGTCGGCAGATCGTGCGTGAACAGAAGCAGCAGTTGATAAAACTGCGTGGGCAGCGGGCCGTAGGTGGCGTTGTGTGTTCCCCCCAGGCCGAAGTCGGCCAGGCGACGATCAGCGTTGGCCTTGAGGGCGTTGCCGACCAGGCTTACCTGATCATCGAAAAAAGGCAGGTCGCCGGGGAAGGTGTTGGCCAAAACAAAAGCCGCGGCGATCAGCACGACGGCGAGGACCCTGTCGCCACGCGATCGGCGCGGCGGCGGTTGGGTCGGCCCGACTTCGCGCGGCTCAGGTTCAGTCGTCGTCGCGTGCATGGATGGGCGAAGAATAACCGCCCGGCGAACAATCGTCGTGATTTACCGACGACGAGTCGCGGATTCGACCCGATGCCGAAATATTCCTTAAACCGTAACCTGCTGGTTTAACCAATAGGAGATATCGAGACATGAAAAGAACATCAAACCTGAAACGAACCAAAGCTCCACCCGTGGCGGCCGCAGCATCGCATCGCTGGACCGAGAACGAGCACAAAACCCAGGCCGCCCGCCCGGTGAGCAGCGGCGCGGGCCCGCGTCGCGGCGACCGACGCGACATGAACAAGGCGTACACCGGAAACACCAAACACGCCGCCCGCGGAAATACGCCGCGGGTCAACGTATCAACGCGCAAAAACTGATGCGCTGAGCGTTGTTGGCCGAACGCTGTCATTGAACGACGACTTCATTTGCGCGTCAGGCTTGGACGTCAATTGTGGCACCGAGCTTACCTGCCGGATCGGCCGGGCGTTGCGAAGCCTGATTTGTGCCATCCCCCGTGAGCTGGATTGCGCTGATCTTGGACATGAGCCGCTGAACGGTTTTCGTGCGCTCGGCACGAAAGCGGTTCATGGCCTCGCGCACGTTCAAACCTTGGGCTGCATTCAACAATGACGTGACCGATTGCATCCTTCCTTCTCTCACCGGGCGGGGCAAAGCGCGGCAGGAGTGATGT
>CAZXLA010000119.1:0-7743 GCA_964641895.1 uncultured Tepidisphaeraceae bacterium | reverse complement strand
CGATTGCATCCTTCCTTCTCTCACCGGGCGGGGCAAAGCGCGGCAGGAGTGATGTCCAATTTAGAATTGGGGCGAGCAAGGACGATTAGCGGGTTTTCGGATTATCGGAACCGCGCTGGTAACGGCGGTACGGCACGGGAATGGGAATGGCCTTCACGCGAAGCGAGAATTGGATGCGTTCGTTCAGGTCAACGTGAAGTCGCGTGTGCGGATACTGACGCCAATCGACAACGATCCCGGCGCGTACGGCCTGCGTGAGTGTGTAACGCGAGGCGCGTCTCACCTGTTGTTCGTCGCGCAGGCAGCCATCAAAGTAGTCCTGGTTACCGGCGAATCGCCAGAATGGAAGGTGACGCGTCGGAAGCAGATCGTTGGTCAGCTTCGCAACCGAACCGTGAATCTTCTGCATGAGGGGCCCGAGGTTGCTTCCGTTCTTCAAATATCCAACGAAGTGGTAATGATTATCCAGAAGCGTTTCGCACCATTTCTCGAAACCGTACTTGTTGGTGTAGAAGTCGAAGCGATCCCAGAAAACCAGCTTTGCTGCGTCTAATTGAAATGCGCGATAACCATTGCGCACTTTTGATGTGATGAAGTAAACGGTGTTGTCTCGATACCAATGTTCAAATCGATGCTGTCCCTTCCACCAGTGCGTCTTTGTTGCCGATGAAGTGCGAAACTTTCCCATGCCCAAAATGATAACACACGTGGACTGGTCGCTTAAGCGACCAGTTCACGTGTCACGAAAAAATTGCCAAGAGAGAAGAACCTTCTATTCGTTCGACGTCACATTCCTTGCCTTCAATGCTGCTTGAGCTGCAGCAAGTCTTGCGATCGGAATTCGATACGGTGAGCAACTGACGTAATCGAGCCCGACATTGTGGAAGAATTCCACGCTTTTCGGATCACCACCGTGCTCGCCACAAATTCCCAGTTTGATGTCCGGGCGGGTTTTGCGACCGCGTTCGACGGCGATTTTTACCAGTTCACCCACGCCGCTCGGGTCGATTGATGCGAACGGGTTGCCTTTGATAATGCCCGCATCGATGTACTTCGGTAGAAATGTGCCGGCATCGTCGCGGCTCATGCCCAGCGTGGTTTGAGTGAGGTCGTTGGTGCCGAAGCTGAAGAACTCGGCCTTCTGGGCGATTTCATCAGCGGTGAGGGCGCCTCTTGGCACTTCGATCATCGTGCCGACCTGGTACTTAATCTTCTGCCCCGTTTCTTTCATGGTCGCGGTTGCCGTTTCGTGGATCAGCGCCATCTGGTTTTCGAATTCCTGATGGTAGCCCACCAGCGGAACCATGATCTCGGGCTTGACCTTGATGCCCGATTTCTGAACCTTTGAAGCCGCAAGGATGATCGCCCGCACCTGCATCTGCGAAATTTCCGGAAAGCTGATCCCCAACCGGCACCCGCGGTGGCCGAGCATCGGGTTGGCTTCGTGCAGCGCGTGAACGCGCGTGCGGATGTCTTCGACGTTGACGCCCATTTTCTGCGCCAGGTCGGCCATCTGGCTGTGTTCGTGCGGCAGGAATTCATGCAGCGGCGGATCGAGCAGGCGAATGCACGCCGGCCGGCCGTTGAGGGCGCGGAACAGGCCTTCGAAATCGTCCTTCTGATATTCGATCACTTTATTGAGCGCGGCCTTACGTTCCTGTTCGTCCTTGGCCAGGATCATCATCCGCACGTCGTCGATGCGCGTGCCTTTGAAGAACATGTGCTCGGTGCGGCACAGGCCGATCCCTTCAGCGCCGAACGCGATGGCGGCCACGACCTGATCCGGCTCATCGGCGTTGGTGCGCAGGCCGAGCGTGCGGTGCTTGTCGGCCAGCTTCATGATGAAGTCGTAATACTTGAACACGGCGCTGTTGCCGGGCTTGAGGGTTTTGGCGACGAGCACCTGCTTCAGTTCGCTGTCGGCGGTGGCGATTTCGCCGGCGAAGACTTCGCCGGTGGTGCCGTTGATGCTGATCGATTCCCCTTCGCGAATCGTCACACCCTTGCAGGTGAGTGTGCGCCGGCCGTAATCCATCACGATTTCACCCGCGCCCGCGACGCACACCTTACCCATCTGTCTCGCGACCAGCGCCGCGTGCGATGATACGCCGCCTCGGCTGGTAAGAATTCCGGCGCTGGCGATCATGCCGCGCAGGTCTTCGGGGCTGGTTTCGATTCTACAGAGGACGACTTTGGAACCCTTGTTGGCCAGTTCTTCGGCTTTGGCTGCGGTGAAGACCGCTAAGCCGCAAGCGGCACCTGGGCCGGCGGGCAGGCCGGTGGATAACAATCGGTCGCGTGCGGCTTCGTAGGCTTTTGTGTCGAAGATGGGTTGGAGGAGTTGGTTGAGGGCTTCGGGGTCGCCCGACAGGATCGCATGCTCGGGCTTCATGAGTTTTTCGCGCACCATGTCGTGGGCGATCTTCACGTAAGCCAACGCCGTGCGCTTGCCGTTGCGCGTTTGAAGCATGAAGAGCTTTTTCTTTTCGATGGTGAACTCAAAATCCTGCACGTCGCCGAAGTTCTTTTCCAGCGTCTTGCGGACTTTTTCCAGTTCCTTGTAGGCCGAGCCGATGCCAGGATCGTGGGCCATTTCCTGCACGGGCTTGGGCGTTCGCACGCCAGCCACCACGTCTTCGCCTTGTGCGTTCACGAGGTATTCGCCGTAGAAAATGTTCTCACCCGATGCCGGGTCGCGCGTGAAGGCGACGCCGGTGCCGCAGTCGTCGCCCATGTTGCCGAAGACCATGCTCTGCACGTTGACGGCGGTGCCCCATTCGTCCGGAATCTTATATTTGCGGCGATACAGAATGGCCCGATCGTTCATCCAGCTTCCGAACACCGCGCCAACCGCACCCTTTAACTGCTCGATCGGCTCATTGGGAAACTGCTTTCCCGTGCGCTCTTTGATGAGCGCCCTGTATCGCTTCACCAATTCCATCAGGTGGGTTTCGTTTAGATCGGTATCTTCTTTTGCGCCCACTTCTTGCTTGAGATGATGCATCACTTCTTCGAACGGATCATCGTCGTTCTCGTGCCGCTTCTGCACGCCCATGACCACGTCGCCGTACATCTGCACGAACCGGCGGTAGCAATCCCAGGCGAAGCGGCCGTTCTGAGTCGAAGTTTTGAGGGCTTCAACGGTTACATCGTTGAGGCCGAGGTTGAGGATCGTATCCATCATGCCCGGCATGCTGTCACGGGCGCCGGAACGGACGGCGACGAGCAGCGGGTTGTTTCTATCGCCGAACTTTTTCTTCAGCAATTTTTCCAGCTTGGCGATCGCATCATTGATCTGGCCCATCAACTCCGTGGGGAATTTTTTGCCGTTGTCGTAAAAATATGTGCAGACCTCTGTGGTGATGGTGAAACCGGGGGGCACGGGCAGATTGATGCGCGTCATCTGCGCCAGGTTCGCGCCCTTCCCGCCGAGCAGGGGCTTCATGGTGCCGTCGCCGTCGGATTTGCCGTCGCCGAAGTAGTAGACGTATTTGCCCTTCCGAGCACCACCCGATTTTGCGGGCAACTTCTTTGCTGGCTTGGCTTTAGGGGAATGTGCTTTGCGGATCAACGTGGCCATGAAGGCTCCTGAAAAGTGCAATTGGAGAGTCGATTGAAGCGGCTGGAAAGCAACCGATCGAGCGACGCAAAATCTCACGTGGTTTGCGCGAGAAGGCGCGGGAATATAGAGACGGGTGCGCGGAGTGTCAATTTGCCGTCAGCGGTTGGAACCAGTGCCCCGGCTCTGCGAATTACACACGGCGTTCGGTATAATCCATCGAGAGTCACAATGTCGTTGCTTCAAGCCCAACCCACTTCACCCGATGCTTCGCCGACGCGTGATCGTCGGTGGATGCTTTTGGAGGGTGTGAGTTGGGACACGTACCAGCGCATTCGACATGAGACGGATCGCGCCGGGCAGTTGCTGCAAATAACGTTTGACTGCGGGAGGATGGTCATCATGTCGCCGTTGCCAGTGCATGAAAAGTGGAAAAAACTGCTCGCCCGGCTGGTTGAAACACTGGCGGAACACCGGGGAATGGATATTGAACCCTTCGGATCGACCACCTGGCGCAACAGCGAATCGCTTAAAGGGCTGGAGGCCGATGAATGCTACTACATTCAGCGCGCCGGCGACGTGATCGGCAAGTCGGAGCTTGATCTGGATATCGACCCCCCGCCCGATCTGGCGATCGAAGTGGATGTGACGCATCAGCCGATCGACCGGATTTCAATTTATGCGACGCTCGGCGTACCCGAAGTGTGGCGATACGACGGCAAAGCTGTGAGTGCAATTGCCCCCAAACCGGGTGGGATGCATGTGAAATTGAATGAGAGTCTGGCCTTCCCGGGCTTTCATCCGGCCACTCTGAATCGTTTTATGGATATGCTGCACACGCAAAGCAATCAGGCCGTGGTGAACAGCTTCCGTGAATGGCTGAAGAATCAGGGTTCCTAACGACCGAGCAACCTAACTGTCGATAGCAGTGGAAACGTGATTAAATCCGCCATCATTTTCGTGCTGCTGATCCTCCTCGTCGGCGGGGCGTTTGTCTCCCGGCCCACCAAACAGAGTTTTGAAACTTACGTGCGCGAACAGATGAAGCTCAACAGTTCGAACCTGATCGCCAGAATGCTTTCGAATTGGCAGATTGATGGCTATTTGAATTCGGTCGAATTCAAAGATCGCTACCTGTGGGTGGAAGTGGCGCAAAATGGCAAGACGCAGTTCGTCGGCGCGTTTTCAAAATTCTTCTCGATGACGTCTGACAAGCCGCAAGAGGCGGCCAAGCCAGCTTCAACCGAAGCGAAGAAAGAGAACGACACCAAATTCCCCGGCGGGAATTAGGCCGCTCGCGGCTTAGCTGCTAAGGGTTGAAGGTGCGGTGGGTGGCGGCGCCGCTCGTTTTACGCTCTCACGGCGCGCGATCAGAATCACCGCGATGATCACCAGGATTATTCCGAGGATTTGCCAGAAGTTGAGTTTCATATCCCTGTCTCTTTCGCGCGCCTGGTTCCCTGAGTGGGGGTATGAGAGGGCGATTTTGCGGTCTCGCGCACCCGGGCGTTCGACCCTCCCCCCGGCCCCCTCCCTGAGTACAAGGAGGGGGAGATATCTTCTTAAATCTAGGCCGCCTTACGCAACGCCCGGTGCACATTGTACTGCGGAACCGATTTAATTTCCTCTTCCACCACGGCCGGCGAAACGCGTTCGCGGCAGGCTCGGCTTAGCAGCAATCCGGCGATCGCCGCCAGAAACAGCACGGTTACGTTCACGCCGCTGTCTTTGGCTAAGCCGGGGTTGATGATCAGCCATAAGTACATGCCGGCGGCAATTTTGGTAATCAGCCGGTCGTGTGCGTGCACCATTTCATCGGGCCGGCGCAGGCGCTCGACTGCGAGCAGCGTGAACGGGATCGCCAGCAGCAACAGATCGTAATCAAAATAAAATGGCATCAGCAGCGGCATGCATGCGATGGTGGCGGCGATGAGTCGATCGCGCTGCACGGCGCGGGTGTGCCCGCCGAAGGCGTCGTCGAGCTTGGTTTTCCAGGTGTTGCGGACCGCCATGCAAATGCCCATCGCCACCAGCACCGATGTGCCCACCCATGCCGATAGCGCCATCGTCGAAAGCTCGCCGGCTTCGCGGCCCTGCAGCAGCAATCGCCAGAACGCTTTGAGGGTCACGTGGCGTTCCCACAGATAAGTCGCATCGACCTGCATCACCTGTAGATTGATCGGCAGTTGATGCAGATACATCGCGGTGCTGCCGGGCAGAACCAGTTCCTGCACCATCAGCATGTTCATGCCGACAAACACGATTCCCGCCAGCGCCCGCCAGCCCATCGTCAGCGTAAGCATCGCCGCGACAATCGCGGCAAGCTGCGGTTTGTAGAACAACAGCCCGCACATAATTCCCGCGAGAAGCGGCTTCTGGTTTCGCCAGAAAACGACGGTGGCGGTCAGAATCAACAACGAAATGAACGTGTTCTGCCCGTGACTGATCGCCTGAATGAACGGCATGCTCACGCCGACGAGCAGCGGCACCAATAGCCAATAACGCCAAGGTTGGACGAATTTGCCCAGCGATTGCGATTCGTAAGTAGGCCACGGGTGGGCGGCTTTAGCGACCATCTTCGATAGCAGCATCACCGCGCCAATTGCCGCGAAGAGGTTGATCGCGGTCCACGTCGCCATCGCGTAGGGGTAAGGCATCTTCGCGAGTGGCGCAAACACCAGCGCGAAGAACGGCGGATTCCAGTACGGCCCGAAACTTGCCTCGGCCAGATCCAGATCAAACCATCGCCCGATTTCGTGTTGGAACGTGTTGGCGTAGCTGAGGCTATACAAATCGCCGGTGTTGCCATTATTCACCACCGTGCCGGCGGTGTAAAAGGCGAGAAAGTCGTGTCCCAGCATCTCCCCGCCGACGCTTTTCTCCGCCGGCAGAAGTTGATTGAGCACAACAACCGTCAGCACGATAGCCGCGACCAATCCCCCGGCCTGCCAAAGACGCGTCGAGGTGGGTTGGGGCCGCAAAATTGCGAGTGTGTATGCCATGTCCGTAATTTGGATATCGGACGTGGGCGGGCATAACGATTAACGATTGACCATCATTGCGTGCTGTGGAGGGCGAGGCTCCCGCCGAGCCGTTTGCAAATGAGCGTCGATTCGTGATTCCGACACTTTGCAGATACGCCCGTCCCGGGCGGTTTTCTTGGTTCACCAACCAGCAAAGGGTGGCACAGACATTCCTGTCTGTGTCTCCGATTCAAACCGCATCCAACCGCATCAATGATGAGTACGCCATCACGGCCGAGGCTGGATATCGGAAGTGGGGGGCATGACGATTAACGATTGACGCCTCAACAACGAGCGGCGAGCGTAAGCGACCGGATTCCTGGCATTCAGCTTTGTCCAAGGATGACCGCGCCACTGTAAAGGGGAAAATCCGGTCGTTTACGCTCGCGGCTCGTTCATACGCCGATACGCCGCCAGCAATTCGGTGACTTTAATGCCGTCGATCGTCATGCCGTCGACATTCGCGTTGCTCACCACCACGCGCATTCCGCCGCGCAGCGACGCAAGATTGTAGCCACGGGTGAAGCGCAGCGGAACCCGTGGAAGTCGTGCGCACATTCTCCCGCGGCGCAGCGGCGGACGAATCGTTCTCGTGTCGAATCCCACTCCCGTGCGAAATGGGCGATCGAACGCAAAAAATGACGGCCGGCTAACGACCGCGCTGCAGAGGCATCGAGGCGTCAACAGGATGCCACTTCGTCCGCCGCTGCGCGGCGGGCCATGCTCGATGGCCTTCCACGGGTTGCGCTCAGGCTCCACCCGTGGCTACAACCGCCTGCCGCTGCGCGGCGAGGATGAATGCACTGTCGGAGTCAGGCTTGGAACGACACTTCAAAGCAAGGCCGATCGACGGCACTCAGACGCTCGCTGGAGCGGGAAGGACCCATCAGGCCCCCACCTTCGTTCCTGCAATGTTCTTCTTGCGCGATGATCTGCAACCCCCGCGACGCCGCGAGCCGTGCGGTTACGTCGGTCGGCACGAGTACCCGCTTGCGCCTTCGCGGGCGTGCTTTGGGGTTCTGGTTCAGAACCCCAACAAAATACAAATTTTAGTATTGACAAGTCTTGCAAGCTATGTTAGGTTTTTGTTTTATCGCAAAATCGCGGGATTCTGCGCGGTCTGGCTTAGTTTTGGAGGAAAGACATGGGACTGAAGAGCCG
>CAZXLA010000118.1:0-12023 GCA_964641895.1 uncultured Tepidisphaeraceae bacterium | reverse complement strand
AAGTCTCAACGCCGCCGATGCGCTGGAGATGTTGGGTGGCGAGGAGGAGTTTCATTTTGCACAGTTTGCGGTTTCGTCCTTCACGACTTCCAATTCAAAGCTCAGGAACCACGATGCAACAATTGCTTGAGAAAGAAACGGGCTCGCAAATGACGTGGGATCTCCGACAAACCAAACAACGGCGACTCTCGCCACCTTCCTCGTATTGCGCGAGTATCGGTGGTGCGAACGCACGCAGTGAACCATGTCATCGAGAGCACTCGACCCAAGCTTGACATCGACATCTGCCTCGTCGTATTGTTCCACGCGTGAATTCGCAATAGCCATTGCTCTAGCTGTGTGAGGAAAGTCGAATCGCCCACGATCTCCCAACGTGCTATTCGGTTGTGCAATTCCAGATCACTCGGTGAAACGTCCAACCCCCATGCTCCCAAGAGCCGCTTTCGAGTAACTGCGGAGTATGTGTTTTGGCGTTCTCGATCCGACTGAGTCACCTGCATCTTGTGTATCCTGTACTTAAGCAATGGCGCTCTCAAATTTGCGATTTTTCGTCCCGCAATGATGAGCGAAGTCCAAAGGCGGTAGTCAGACGCGGCGCCCGCATCGTTGTCGTATGCAAACTCGCCCGAAGAAAACAATTCGCGACGAAGCATCGCGCTGGGATGACAGATCGCGCATCGAAACAGCAACTCGGCGCGGACATCTTCCGGATCCGTCGGATAGTGCATGACACCCTTTGCATCTCCGATAAGACGGGCGGAAGAACCGATCACCGCAATCTCCGGATGGTCCTGAAGGTACTGCGACTGCATTTCTAGGCGACCCGCTTCGGCGATGTCATCTCCATCCATTCGTGCGATGAAGCTTCCCTTGGCCTCCTGAATTGCCAGATTCAAGGCATGGGCGAAGCCGATCCTGCCGGGTTGAAGAAGCGTTAACTCAGGCGCTGAAATACTCCGAATCGTCTCTGCGGTCCCGTCGGTCGATCCGTCATCGACGACCAGCAGTTCGACCTTGCGCAGGGTTCGCTGCGACAATATGCTTCGAATGGCGGCCGACACATATGTCTCAGCGTTGTGGACCGGCATTACCACTGAGATGTCTATCATCGAACGGACCCGGGCGTTGATTTTGACCTTCCACCGGCGATTCGCTTACGGACGGCGCGTACAACGGAAACACAAAAGGCGCGCGTCATGAATCTGACACCCGGTAGCGCCTCAAGCGAATAAAATTGTCGCAAGGAACCTACGTAGGATATATACGCGATCGGATGCGGCAGCGAGAGCGGCGATTCCCGCGAGCCGTCAACGAATGTCGCAAGGTTTGGGTAAGCCTGCAGCGCCGTTTCGCGGACGTAGACAATAGAATTCTGTGCGTACCACCACTCAACTCGGCGGTCGTCCCAAATCAAATTACGGAGACAATCGATCCACAGGAAACCACCAGCCGCGAACTGCCGCGCCCAATAATCCGGCCACTGCTCGTTGCGATGATCGACTCCGCCTTGCAACGGAGCTGCCGCAGAAAACAAAACCACGTCGCTCGCCGCTATGAGAGTCCGGATCAATTGCTCGCCGCCCGCAGGTTCAAGGTGTTCTGCGACTTCAAGGCAGATCGCCAAGTCGAATTTGCGATTCAATGAAAGTGGTTGACCTAGATCGGCAGCGACGAATGATTGCTCCGGAATTCGCAAGTGGGTGCGATCGACGTAGCTCCCATCTATTCCGACGATGTCCTCAACTCCGAGATCACGGGCAACTCGCAACCACGAGCCGATGCCACAGCCGACATCTACAACACTTCGCGGCCTTATCAGATCAAATAGCAACGGTAGAACGACACGAGCCGACCGCTCCGATCCGCTCGCTGTGCGCTCGTAGAAATCGTCGGTATAAAAAGTCATCCAATTATCGCACTAGTGCATGCCATCTGAGCCAGCGATAACGTCGCTAAGTCAGATGCTTGGAATTCCCAAACACACCGCGGAATAACCGAACCGACAACGCTCGCCGGCAGTTGCTTCACTCCACCCATCGCGAGAACCTGAAACGTGATGCAGTTTGGGTATGCGACAAAGTCTTGATGACCATCGCCAAACCAAGCAGACATGTGATATTGGCCATCACGAAGCGCCGGCTCTGTTATTTGCACGTCGACAATACCGGCTTGCAAAGGTGAAGCCAGTGGTTCCACTCCACTCAGACGTGGGTTTGAACCGAACAGAGGATTGCCAGTTGAGTCATAGACAACGAATCCCAAGCTTGGCAGCTTCAACGGCTCAGCGTGCTCAAACCGGGCGTGAATGCAAATCGCGCGACCGATCTGCCGAGCGGAGATTTCTCGCAACGGTCCGGCCGGCGGGTTGTATCGCTCTGCATTAGACGCTCGCATATACTGATCGATGCTCGGACCGACGTCGTTTGACGCAACCAGTTGTCCGGAAGATAGAACAAGCGCGTGCCCGCACAAACCCGCTATTGCAGCCATATTATGACTCACAAACAACACCGTCCGCCCATCGGTAGAAACTTCCTTCATCTTCCCCAAACACTTCTTCTGAAACTCCCCGTCCCCCACCGCCAGCACTTCATCCACGATCAGGATTTCGCTGCGCAGGTGGGCGGCGACCGCGAACGCCAGGCGGACGTACATGCCGCTGCTGTAGCGCTTGACGGGGGTATCGAGGAATTTTTCCACGCCGGCGAACTCGACGATGGCTTCGAATTGTTTCTTGATCTCGGACCGGGTCATGCCCAGGATGGCGCCGTTGAGGAAGATGTTTTCTCGGCCGCTCAGCTCCTGGTGGAAGCCGGTTCCCACTTCCAGCAGGCTGCCGACTCGGCCGAAGAGATCGACCTCGCCTTCGGTCATCTCGGTGATGCGGGAAAGGATTTTCAGCAGCGTGCTCTTGCCCGCCCCGTTGCGGCCGATGATGCCGACGACCTCCCCTTTTTTAACGTCAAAACTCACGTCTTTGAGCGCCCAAAAAGTCTCTTTTTGGGTGCGGCGCCCCAGCGGGCGGGTGATGCGGGAAATGATGGCTTCGCCGAGCGTAGTGGGAGCGTGGGCGGCGGTATGGCGGATGGTGTACGCCTTGCCGACCCCGCGAACTGAGATAGCGATATCAGAAGCCGACATAACCCTTTGGATGTTACGACATCTGGCCATCGCGCCAAAGCCGAAATTCCAGTAATTCGATGACGGACGACTCGTCTTTACGCAAGCAAGGCAACCTGCGCGGTGTGGCGCGCCGCAGAACATGCTCAAATTACATCGGCAAATCGGCGTTCCATCCGCTTAAACACCAATGCGCCGGCGATGAGTGCGACTATCGCACATCCGCCCGAATACGCCACCCACGACCAAACGGGCGGCTGAACCGCGCTGCTTGACCCGGATAGCAACGACCAGCGCAGGCCTTCCAGCAGCGACGTCATGGGGTTGAGCCGCAGATAAATTTGCAGGTGCGCCGGCGCCGCCGAGACGTCGTACGCAACCGGGCTGGCATACATTAAGAATGGCACCAAGACCGGAAGAATATATTGCACATCGCGATAGCTCACTGTCATCGCTGCGGCAAACAGGCCCAGGCCAATGGCGATCGCGAGGATTAAAAACAGCCAGAGCGGCAAGAGCGCGATGGGTGCGCCGGGTGCGATTCTGTAATAGCCAAGAATCGCAAACATCACGATCAGGCTTACCGCAAAATCCACCAACGTGCTGCCCAATGTTGACAATGGCAGAATCAGCCGCGGAAAATACACTTTACTCACCAGGTGAGCATTACCCACCATCGACATGCTGCATTTGTTCAGTGTCGACGCGAACGCTGTCCAGCCCAGCAACCCCGCGAACGAAAATGCGAAGTAACTCGGGCCTGAGGCTTTTAATCCGGCCACCATGCCGAAGACAAACGTAAATATTCCCGCCGCAAGCAGCGGCTGAAGTACAACCCACAAAACACCCAGAATCGTCTGCTTATACCGCAACTTCACATCGCGACCGGCCAACGCGATCAGCAAGTCGCGAAATTCCAGCAGGTCATGCAGCCGCAGCGCAGACCAGCCGCGCGGCGGGCGGAGCTTTATGAGAGGCGGTGCTGCATGTTGGCCGGAGCCTGTCAATTCACTCATGATCAGCAACTTCTTTCATCGACACAGAACGGCGAGCCGAGCCAAGCACTTTTTCAAGACATGAAACTAGAAATCGCAGCTCTAATTGGAGGCGATTCGTTTCGCGGTTGGCAAACCGCTGTACGCAGCTATTGCAGGAAACGGCCGACTCATCATCGCCACCAATCATCGAGCCCCCGCATGTCGCCCTTCCGCCAGCGCCGCTTCGTTGTGTTCCATCCATGGTTGCCCGCGGTTCATGACGCAGATGTTGGGTTGGGCCTGGCGGATGCGGGCGTTGAGTTTTCGGCGGGATAGGAAGTCGTGTACGGCGCGGGCGCAGCCGTCCCAGGTGTAATAGTCGTCAATCACCACCAGGCCGTCGGGGTGAACGTGGTCGTACAGGTTTTCTAAGCAGACCAGCGTGGAATCGTACCAGTCGCCGTCCAGCCGCAGCAGGGCAATCGGGCCGGGCGGGGTGAACGGCGGCACGGTGTCTTCAAACCAACCGCGGTGCAGGGTGTAGTCGCGGGTGCCGGCGAGTTGCATCGCCTTGCCGGCCCAGGTTTCTTCGGCGGCGCAATTATCAAAATAGTTGGGGTCGGATGTATCGGATTGCCACTGGATGGCATCGGCGCCATCAATATCGCGGGCGGGTGGCAGGCCCTCAAAACTATCGAACAAGTGGTAAGAGCGGCCGTTGCCCAACAGCGATGCGATGCCGGCGATCATCCCGCCGCGCCACACGCCGCATTCGACGATGCACCCCGGCACCTGCCGCACCCGTTCGGCCACGGCAAGGTTGCCCAGGTATTTGCTTTTGCGGATCATCGTGAACGACTTGAAGAGCCGGTACATTCGCGCGTGGCGGACGCTGCGCAGCGTCTGCCCGACGCGCGAGGCGTACTGCAACATTGCACCGCGAATTGGCATGTCCCGATTCCGCTCAACAACTCAAGCACTGTTCCCGCCCGATAACATCGCGGAAATCGCGCCGTTTGCCAAGTTTTGCTGCGGTGAAATCAGCCAAAATCTGCGGGGGCGGCGGCCGGCGTTGCGGCGCGCGGTTGGGCAGGGGCGACCGATTCCAGCGCGTCGGCAAGGGCGGGATCAATCAGGCGCACCATTTGCGCGGCCATGTCATCCCAGGTATGCGCCCGCAGTATTTCGGAAAACGGCGAGACGTCGCGGCGGGCCTTGTCGACGTCGCTTAGAACAAGCTCGATGCGACGAGCAAGGTCTTGGGCGTCTTCACAATCGGGCAGCAGCAGGTGCGATAACTCAAAAGGGTAGCGTTCGGCGATGCCGGCGGTGGCGGTGACGATCGCGGGGGTGCCGCAGCAGAGCGATTCCTGGGTTACCAGAGAATAACCTTCGTAGCGCGACGGCAGGACGCTGGCATCGACGGCTGCAAAAAACGCGCCGATATCGGGCACGAAATCGATGAACCGCACGTATTCATCGAGGCGTTCGCGCCGAACGACGCTTTGCCAGTGTGATACGTCGGCACCCTTTCCTACCGCGACAAGCATCGCCCGGAAACCTCCGCCTGCGCGCATCTTCATCACGGCGGAGATCAACACGTCAAAACCCTTGCGTCGATCGCTCATCCCGCCGACGAAAGCGAGCACCGGTCGGTCGTTGGGCAAGTTCAGTTGCTCGCGAATGGCCACACGGGCGCAGGAATCGAGCGGGCGAAACGCGTCGGTGTCGGTGCCGAGGTAAACGACACTGATGCGCTCGGGAGCTACCCCCAGCTCATTCTGAATATCGGTCGCCGTCCGCCGGCAGGTGGTGATAATTTGGCGCGCCCGCGGGATGCGCGCTTTTTCTTCCCGTTGCCATCGACGCCGCATAAACCAGTGCTTGGCGCGAAATAGCGCCGACCCGCCGGGCGGGCTCGGATCGGTTACATGGACGTGATGCACCCAGTTTACGTCGGGAAAGTCGCAGTTGGAGCCGTTTACAACCACCCGGCCACCCTGATTCGCAATCTCGCGTGCAACCAGTAGTCCGTCTCGCGCAATATGTGATGCGCCCAATGCGTAAGAATTCAGCGGCTTTGCGACAAGGTGCGGCGTCACCGATGGGCATTTGAGCAGTTCCGGATGAATCGAGTGCGCGACAAGATGAGTCTGCACGCCGCGAGCCGCGATATAGTGTGCCAGCGCATAGTTCGGACGACCCATCCCGCTGCGCGGCTGAAAGTCGCCGGTCACAACCACCCACGGCTTGTGGCTCACGCGCAAACTCCTCTGCCGGCGCGTGCATGTACCACCCGTGCCGCGATGGAGTTACGCGGGACGCGCTCCCGCTGCATCCACGCCGTATAAAAAACCGTGTTCAGCATGAAGTATTCGATTCCCATCTGCGACAGCAGCGGATTGCCGCAGAACGTGGTTGCAAAAAAGGCCAGGTTGTAGCCCACCACCATCGCGCCCCAAATGCACCAGTCGGACGACGATCGGTCGGCGGTAACCTTATAGGCGCGGAAGGTGCTGTAGATCATCACGCAGGCCATGACCAGCATCAGCGGCACGCCGCCATCGTAGCACCAGGCGGTCCAATTAATTTCCGACCAGAGCGCCTGCGACGGGTCGCCCACATACAGGTTGGCCATTCCCCAGCGACCCAGCCCCGCGCCTAGGGGGTGCTCCCAGATCACGTACTTAAGCGTGTACTCCAGGAATATTCCTCGATTGCCCGCGTAGACGGCCAGCGGGTCTTGTTCGACGAGTGTAATGAGACGCGCCAGAACGGCCTGCCGGCCGATCGACATCGCCCATGTTGCGCTCACCACGATCACCGCCGCCAGCCAACCGATGATGACGAACAGCCGCGGGGATTGGCCTCGAATGGCCAGCACGGCCATAAACGCCACAAAACAGATCGCCAGCGCAACCATGAACACGCGAACTTGGGAAAGCAGCAGGCAATAAAGCCCGGCGGTCATCCCCAGCGCAAACAAGATGCGCCACCAGCGATAGCGCCGATCGAGCAGCAGCGCCATGCCGAACAGGCACACGTACATGCCGGAAATTGAAGCGCCGCCGGGCTGGTCGGTCAGGCCCATAGGTCGGAAGACGCGCGTGCCGTCGTCCAGTTGGATCATCAAGCCGTCGAGGTAAGCAGGTTTCGCTTCGAGGATCGACGATACGGCACCCATAAACTGGCCGGGAAAATAGGTCTGCAACACGCCGACGGTGCTGCTCAGCGCGTGAAACGCCCACAGCGCGATCATAATGATCCGGAGGGTGTCGAGGTTGATTCTAAGTCGTGACACCCAGAACACGGGTGAGAAGACTGCGAGATAGAGCGCCACCACCCCCACCGCCGCGAGAATGGATGGCGTCTGGGGATGAAAAAGGCCGATCCCGATGAACACCAGCGCCACGATGAGAAACCTGCTGATGCGGTCGGCCTGCGGCTTGCCGTGAATCGCCAGAAGCAGCAACAAGGCCACGCCGAAGCTGCCCGCGCGCACGAAGCCACGGATCGGTTGAATTTCAGGTCGGAGAAGCAATAGTTGGCAGACAATTTGGAACGCGATGAAAAACAGCAGCCACCACCGCGCGACATCCCGCTGGCCGGCGACCGATGGCAGCGCAGCAGCGTGACCGAAGCGCTCGCGTGAAGGAGCCGCTACGATCGCTTTCACGTTGCCTCCCGGCTGTTCGTCAACGATCGAATCATTACACCGCTAATTCTTCAAGTGGGTTCTCAGCCAGACGGGCGACAGACCATTTCGTCGAAACGGTGGCGTCGCGCACCCACGCTTCGAGCTTGGCCGGCGCCGGACTTACGGCGTCGATCGTGCGGCCCGACGACTGCGCCTGCCGCAGGAGCCGCGCGTAAATGGCCAGACACCGATGGGCCATGAGGTCGTCTGAAAATTCCTCGCTCGCCCGCTCGATCGCCTGCGACGAAAGCCGGTCTCGCAATCGAGGCTCGTTCAACAGTCGATTGCACGCCGCGGCAAGGGCGTTGTGATCGTTTATCGGAATGGTCAGCCCGGTTTTGTCGTGCAGGCTTACCCATGGCACGCCAGAACCGAAAATACTGGTGTTGATCACCGGGCAACCGCTCGCCATCGCCTCGACCTGCACCAGCCCGAAACCCTCCGAGCGAAGGCACGAAGGAAACAGCAGCGCCGTCGCCGCACGATACGCTGCCGCCAGTTCGCTGTCGGTGGCGAAACCCCGGAAAATCACGCGGTCCTGCACGCCCAACTGACGCGCCTGTTCCTGCAGCGACTTGAGCAGCGGCCCGCTGCCGATGATCATCCACCGTCCGCGGATGCGCGGCATCGCTTCCATAGCGGTATGCAAGCCCTTGTACACCACACACCGCCCGACACTCAGCCACAACGGTTGATCGCCGAACTGCTGCCGCAGCCGCGCCTCTTCCGCCCGCACCGCCGGCGAAGGGTGCAGGTACGGCGACAGTTCGATGCCCAGCGGCAACGTCTCCACTTTGTCGAGATTGTTCTGAAGCACCTGCGAGCCGTCGATATAGCCGGCGCTAGTCGACACAATGGCCGCCGCCCGCCGGTAGACTATTCGTTCCAGCGGGCGCATGACGTGCACCAGCAACCTCTGGCTCACGATGTCGCTGTGGTGCGTCACCACAATGGGCTTGTTCAACCGCAGCCCCGCCAGCGTCAACAGCATGGTGGGGTTGGGCATGTGCAGGTGGACGATGTCGGCGTTGCTGTATTGAATCTGGTGCAACAGGCGGGGCAGACCGGGAATAATATCGAACCGCGCCACGCAGGCACTTCGGCCGAGGCGGACGACGCTTACGGCGCCGTCTTTTTCTTCGATCGTTTTCGTCGCGCCGTAGCGTGCCCAGGTGACATCGCGCCCTTCGCGGTCGCTATGGTTCACGCACACCACGCGAACCTTGGCCCCCAGCGCCGCCTGCGCGCGCGCCAGCGTTCGCACGTGCGATTCAATGCCGCCCGGCGCAGGGGGATAGTATTTGCCTAAGTGGCAGACGTTTACGGGACGAGAGAACACCAGCGCTCCATTCCACAAACGGGCTGACCAAAACCGATCCCGCTCCCAGCGGCGACGTGTAACAAATTGCTATCGAACCGCCGCCGCCGAGAAAGCGTCGAGAAGCCCTCAAATTTTCAAACCGAAGGGCCGAGACTCCGTTCGATCAATATTTCGATAATATCATAAACCGTCTGTCCGGCAGCAAAATTTGGCGAATTCCTGAGATAACGTTTTGACGGGCAGACGCCATCGACCAATCGAACATAACCTGATTCAATAAATCAACTTATAACAAAATACCGCCTCCGCCTTTAAGCTCAGTTCGGCGTGGGGAGCGTAATGGCGTCCCGTTTCGCTCGGACCATTCGGGCGTTCTTCAGGAACTCGTCGTTTAACGGATCAAGCTCGGCTGCTTTCTCAAACATGAAGACCGCTTCGCCAAGCAGGCCCAGTTGTTCCGACGGCGCAACACCCGGGTCTTGCGCCTGCCCGAGGAGGGCCATCGCCAAGTTGCCATAGGCGTGCGCCATCTCGGGCTTAAGTGTGACAGCCCGCCGAAACAACATCGCCGCCTTGGGGAACTGGCGCATTTGTCCGAGCATTGCGCCGGCGTTCATGAACGCCTCGAAGTTGTCCCGGTCTAGTTCAACCACGGTCGTCAGTTGCCTCGCCGCATCATCAACACGGCCTTCCTGGTAAAGCAGGTTGGCCAGATTGATCCGCGCCGCCGTACAGCGCGGGTCGAGCCGCAGCGCCTGTTCATAGTTGTCTTTCGCTAGCGCCAACTGCCCGCGCTCGGCGTAAATCAGGCCGACATTGTTGTATAAAATCGGGTCTGCGGGCCGAAGCTGTATCACCTTTTCATACTGCTTGAGCGCGCCGTTGGAATCCTGCATCGCCGCCCGACACCGCGCCAGGCCGAAGTTGGCCAGAAAGTTGTCCGGCTGAATTCGCAGCGCCCCCAGATACGTCGCCAGCGCGCGATCAAACCGCTGGCGCGCTTCTTCCAGTTCTCCCAGCTCGATCAACGGCTCGACTTTGTCGGGCCGCGCGATCACCAGCCGGTTCAACGCCGTCTCGGCGCTGTTGTAGTTCTTTTCCTCAACAAGCCGATCCGCCCGGCGAATCCCCGCCGCAAGATGCTCCGGTTCTTGCGCCAGCACGTTGTCCCAGAGCCGCGCCGGCGATCGGTGCAGCCACGCCTGGTAAATTCCCCCAACTCCCGCCGCCGAAATGGCCAGCGCGGCCAGGATGATGGATGCATCTTTTTGAATCTGAAGCCACGTGGCAACGCAAGTCACCACCGCCACAATGATGACCGCCGACGCCGGATACAACCGTGAAAGCCCCACCCACCCGCCGAACAATTCCGGCGTTTGCACCCAGACGAGCGATGGGAGCAGGAGCAGCACAAAAATCCCCACCGCGGCAATCGGCCCGCGGCCGTAGCGCCGCCACGCCAGCACCGTCGCCACGACGACCAACGCCGCAATCACCAGCGCGACAATCGCGCCGGCGTCGAACACCCCAAACGGCTCGTACGCGAACTTCAGCCGCGCCGGCACAACCACCATCGCCGCGTAGAACCCGATCTGATGCACCATCGCAATCGGTCGATACCACATCGGCGAATCAACCAGCGCCACATCGCCCACGCCGCGCCGCAGCAGCAGGAACAGCGCGCCGGCCAGCACCAGCAGAGAAACGAGCAACAGCGGCGCGATCGTAAGCACATCGCGCTTGGTAATCTTCCCCCGCTCCCACCAGAGCACTACCAGCGTCACCGGCCCGAGCATGGCCGCAATGGCCGGCGACGCACACGCCGTCATCGTCAGCAGCAACATCGCGCCCGCCCACAACACCGCACGGCTGTCGGGCAGACGAAAGACGCGATGCGTCTCTTGCGGCTTCGGGTTCAAACCCATTATGCGATACAGCACCACCAGCGTGAGCAGCGCCAACAGCGTCCCAAGAATCACCGGCCGCTGACTGATCCAACCCACGCTCGCCATGTTCACCGGATGCACCCCAAACACCGCCGCCGCTGGCCACGCGCCGGGGATTTCCAGCTTTTTCAGCAGATGCCACAACGCCAGCACCGCCAACATGTGAGTGATGACATTGACTGCACGAAACCCCGCCGGCGATCGTGGGCCGTTGACGTTCCACATGCGGCCTTCCACCAGGAACGACGTGTAAGTGAGCGGCGACACGTCGGGAAAATGCTGCGCCTGCCGCCAGATCGGCCAAATCCCCGCCCAGGCACGAAGCGGCGGATTGTTCACCAGTCGATCGGGGTCCTGGTCGAGATAATCCGCCGAGATCGATACCCCCGTAACCCCCGCCACAAGCGCCGCCAGCAGCAACCCCCAAAGCAGCGCCTTTGCAAACGCCCCCAACCCGACCTCCAGCGGCGTGCCGGGCTCGGGTTCCTGATACGCGCTGATAGTCGGCCGAACGTTGCTCACGCGATGCCTCCCCCTCAACCATCGATCACCGCTGATACAATTGATACAATAACGCTTATACAAATGTCGAGCAATTATCTCCCGCGCCCCCCTTCCACGACCCATAGGGCAAACGCATGTAACGAGCGGCGAGCGTCAGCGACCCGATTCCAGCAGCAATATGACCTATTTCCACAGAAATATAACCGGTCACTGACGCTTTCGGCTCGTAAATCGGGGCACATGCGATTGCCCTGTCCACGACCCTGTTCAGATTTGCCGAATCCAGGCACGATAATATTCAGGGGCACCCCAGTAACGCCTGAAGTTGGGCATCACCGCGTTGCGGATGTTCGGCAACCGCAGAATCCGGGCGTTGACGATTCCGGTCCCCACGAACGTGGCGCCGCAGAATCCGGGCACCGAAGAATCCGGGCGTTCGCTAAAGCTCACAACCCGGC
>CAZXLA010000117.1:2014-12082 GCA_964641895.1 uncultured Tepidisphaeraceae bacterium | reverse complement strand
CGCATTCCCGAAGCGCCAGGGCACTTCGACATGCCAAAGTGCGAAGGTTGGGCTAAGACCCGCGCACAACGTCCAGCACCACGTCGGTCAATCGCTGCGCGGCCGGTACGATGAGCCTGCCTGCAAACAGGAAAATAACCATGAACCCCATCATCACGCCGCCGCTCATATTCAACTGGTCGATGAGTCGCGCGTAGCCGGTGCTGAAGTTGGCCAGAATGTGCGAGCCATCGAGCGGCGGCCAGGGAATCATGTTGAAGATGGCGAGCGCGAAGTTCATCAGGCCAAATACCAGTAGAAGGTATCGTCCGTTCTCGGCAGGCCCGCCGGCGCTAATCGGTCCGCCGTGGCGAATCCATAAGCCCAATGCCGTCAGGGCCAGCAGCGCGAGGACGACATTGCACGCCGGCCCGGCGAAGGCCACGTACGCCTCGGCGTATTTGCCGCGCAGCCGGGTGCGGTCGATTGGCATCGCGCCCCAGGCGATGCCGGCGACGAGCAGCATGATCATGGAGAACAAACCCATATGCACAAACGGGTTCATGGTGATGCGGCCTTGTTCGATCGGCGTGCGGTCGCCGCAGCGAATGGCCGCGAAGCCGTGCGCCAACTCGTGGAGGCAGATGCTGACCACAACCACGATCATCACGGCGAAAAAGTATCGAGGATCGGTCGAAAGCGTTTGAATAAACATGCGGCAAAACCCTAAACGGTTCGATATTGGCTATGGCTACTTCGCCACCTACAATCTCATCTGTGAACGCAACTAGCAACTCATCGGAAGTGGAAAAGGTCGTTATCATCGGCTCCGGCCCGGCAGGGTGGACGGCGGCCATCTACGCGGCGCGGGCTATGCTCAAGCCGCTGGTGTACGAAGGCGCCATCAGCGAAGAAAACCGCCTCGCCGGCACGCTGCCGCTGGGCCAACTCAACTTGACGACGGAAGTGGAGAATTTTCCCGGCTGGCCCAAGGGTGTGATGGGGCCTGATCTGATGATGGCGATGCGCCAGCAGTCCGAGCACGTCGGAACGCGGATCGTGACTGAAGACATTGCCAGCATCGACCTGTCGCGCCGGCCGTTCATGATGACTGATTCGAATGGCCAGACTGTGGCGGCGCATACGGTCATCATCGCCACGGGAGCGAGTGCCAACTATCTGGGCCTGCCGAGTGAAGAAAAGTTCAAGAACAACGGCGTCTCGGCGTGCGCCGTGTGCGATGGCGCGCTGCCCCGGTTTCGCAACAAACCGCTGGTGGTCGTCGGCGGGGGCGATTCGGCGTGCGAAGAGGGAACCTATCTGACGAAGTTTGCCAGTGTTGTGTACCTCGTCCACCGCCGCGATACGCTTCGCGCCAGCAAGATTATGGCCGAGCGGACGCTGTCGAATCCGAAGGTGTCGCCCGTGTGGAACAGTGTGGTCGACGAAGTGCTGGGCGATGATGCCCACGGCTTGACGGGCGTTCGTGTGAAGAATATCCATACCGGGGAAATGCGAACGCTCGAAGCGGCGGGGATGTTTTTAGCGATTGGCCATACGCCGAACATCAAGTTTCTGAACGGGCAATTGCAGATTGATGAAAAGGGTTTCATCGTGCTGCAGGATAAGTTCCGCACGACGACCAACATCGAAGGCGTCTTCGCCGCCGGCGACGTCGCTGATAGCACGTATAAGCAGGCCATCACCGCCGCCGGCATGGGCTGCAAAGCCGCGCTCGACGCCGAACGGTGGCTGGCGGCGAAGGGTGTGCATTAATTCGTGGCGAAATGATGGTGGCACAGACACTCTTGCCTGTGTCTCCGGCGGTAAGCGTCGAATCGGAGACACAAACAGGAATGTCTGTGCCACGGCATGCACTCTGAAACACGGCGATACACATTCACAAAGACAATGCACTTGAACGATCCCGCGCGCTTCAAGGAGTTGTACAGCATCGGCAACAGCATCGCGCGTGGCCCGATCAAGCTTTACGCCGCCCCGAATGAGGGATCGAAGCCGCGGCTCGGCATCAGCATCGGCCGCAGAGTCGGCACGGCCCCGCGCCGCAATCGCATCAAGCGGCTGTTGCGTGAGGCATTCCGATTGATGCAGCACGACTGGCCGAGCGCGTATGACCTGGTGATCGTCGTCCGCCCGCACGAGCCGCTTCCGCTGGCGGAGTACCAGCGGGCGTTGAGCGGGGCGATGGTAAAACTGGTTCACGGGTCGACGCGAAACAAGGAGTGACGATTGACGATTAAGCAGAGGCATTATCCCGCCAACTCCTCAATCGTCAATCGTTAGACAACGTGCGCAGAATCCTGGTCGGCCTCATCCTCGCCTACCGTGTCACCCTCGGCCGATTGCTCGGCGGGCAGTGCCGGTTTGCGCCGACGTGCAGCCAATACGCCATCGATGCCGTCAATCAATACGGCGCGCGTCGTGGGACGTGGAAGGCTTTGAAGCGCATCGCGCGATGCCACCCGTTCAGCCGCGGCGGGTACGATCCGGCCTGACACAACGCACAGCTCCGCCGCTTGCGGCTTAGCGGTAAATCGGAATCGCAAAGTCGGTCCATTACTTCTTAAAAAACGTCTTCCCCTTGCTGTTGTATTTACTCAATCGGTCGTTCACGTAAAGCCCTTCAAGCAGGAACTCGCCGACGCTGGCGAGCATGGCCGGATCGTTCCCATCGAGTTCCAGCTCTTCGGCCAGGCTCCTGGCGGCCTGCGTCAGCGGCTTCAGCGCCTGCATGTTGGCGACGACTTCGGTTGCCGGCAGATCGTCGCCGGCGGGGAAGGTCAGGTTGCCTTTGAATTGCTCGGTGATGTTCTGGTAGCGATCGATCTTGGTCGCGCGGTTAAAGACGAATTTCACCGCCTCGCCGACGAGCGATTTCACCAGTTTGTCTTCGGCGCTGTCGTCCTCGGCCAGCGTCATCTCAATCTTCCCGCGGCAACTGGCGATGATGTAATTGAGGTCGCTGATACGCGGCACGATCCGATCTTCGCCGGTGAGAATCCCGCGCCGCTCGGCGTTGCTGGTGACGATTTCGGCGTTGGCGATGCTCGTGCGAACGCTCACGCCGCTCGCCTGGCTCACGTGTGGGCTGGAGCGCGCCAGACGCACCACATTCTCAACAATTTCCCACATAAACGGCGGCCAATCGACCTTTACGCCGGCATCGGAATTGCGATCGAGCCATGCATTTTGCTGCGTGACTTCGATGCCCTCACTCACCGTTTCGGGGTAGTGCGTGCGAATGACGCTGCCAATGCGGTCTTTAAGCGGCGTCACGATGCGCCCGCGGTTGGTGTAATCTTCGGGGTTGGCGCTGAAGATGAGGCAGACGTCCAGATCAAGGCGAATCGGATAACCACGGATCTGCACATCGCGCTCTTCCAGCACATTAAAAAGTCCCACCTGAATGCGCGGGGCTAGGTCAGGCAGTTCGTTGATCGCAAAAATCCCCCGGTTCGATCGAGGAATCAGGCCGAAGTGCATCGTCGTTTCGTCGCTGAGGTAGCGCCCCTCGGCGTGCTTCACCAGGTCCACTTCGCCAATTAAGTCGGCGATCGTCACGTCCGGCGTGGCCAGCTTTTCGTGGTAGCGGTCGTCCCGATGCACCCATTCCACTTTTGCGGCGTCGCCTTGCTCTTCAATCAAACGCTTGCCGGTACGCGTGCCGGGGCTGATCGGGTCATCGTTGATTTCCAAGTCGGTAAGCACGGGCATCCACTCGTCCAGCAGCAGTGGAAGAAGGCGCAGGATGCGAGTTTTGGCCTGGCCGCGCAGGCCGAGAAAGAGAATGTCGTGCTTGCTCAGGATCGCGTTGACGATCTGCGGAATGACCGTATCGCGGTAGCCCACGATGCCGGGGAACAGTTCATCGCCGGCGCGAAGCTTGGCGATCACGTTGCGGCGCAGTTCGTCCTTGACGCTGCACGGCTTGTAAGCAGTGGCTTTCAGTTGTCCGACAGTGGCGATTTTGGGAGCGGCGTTCGGGTGATTCATCCCTGCATGATAGGGGCGTCGCGCGGGGGTAATCCAATTAAGAATTGTCGCGATCGCCATCCGCACGGGTATCGTCGCCGTTGCTGCCGGCGGGGGTCTTCATTCTGCGGGCGGATTCGGACCAGGCGTCGATATAAGGCGTCTTCGACCGATGCATCGAATGTTGCCCGAAGTGAAAAAACCGTCGCACGCCGAACGCGGCGATCAGCAGCAACAGCAGCAAAACGAGCACGACCGCCATCAGCAGCGTGCTTGAGGCCGAGAGGAGCGATCGCTGCTGCGGATCGGCCTTGCTCCACGCTTCATAGGCGGGTTGGAGGTAACCGCGTATGACAAACACGATGATAAGCGTCGCCCCGATGAGAAACCCCACCGACGCTGCGACGAGCCGGACGGCACGCTGTCGGTTAGTGTGGCTGCGTTTGGCCATGCGGGGGATTGTACGCGCGGTCTTGTTGGGTGCGGAACGCGGACTCGCGATTTTGGAGTTTTAGTTAACCACGAAGCTCGCGAAGAGCACGAAGAAAAAATGCTGTCGCCTTGAGTATTGCTTCGTTTTCTTCGTGAGCTTCGCGGTTGAATGTCGGTTTGTCAGAAGGCTCATTTTGGATTGCGATTGACGGATATCGAGTGTTGTACCGGCGATTCAATCCGCAATCCGAAATCTTTAGCTTTGACGCCCGCCGACGCCTGCCATAACTTCCACAATGTCATGACCGATCGCGCCCACCAACTCTGCACCAACCCCGCCTGCAAAGCTACTTATTCGATTGACGAAGTGCGCACCAGTTGCAGCAAATGCCACGCACTGCTTGATATCGCTTACGACTGGGACCGCCTGCCGGTACCCAAATCGATGGAATTCTTCGAGCACCGATGGAGCACCAAAGGCGCCGGCGGAAGCGGGCGGCTCGATTTTTCGGGCGTGTGGCGCTTTCGTGAGCTGATGCCATTCTTCCGCCATGAAGACGAGATCGTCACCATCGGCGAAGGGCGAACCGTCCTTCAACAGGCCGACCTGCTCGCCCGGCAGATGAACATGAACCCCGGCCGGCTGCTGCTGCAATATGAGGGGCTGAATCCGTCCGGCAGCTTCAAAGACAACGGCATGACCGCTGCGTTCACGCACGCGCGGATTGTCGGGGCCAACCGTGTCGCGTGCGCCAGCACCGGCAACACCTCGGCCAGCCTCGCGATGTATGCGGGCCTGAACGAAATGATCGGCGTGGTCTTCATCGGCACCGGTAAAATCAGCTTTGGCAAGCTGAGTCAAGCGCTCGACTATGGCGCGCTCACGCTGCAGATCAGCGGAGATTTTGATGCGTGCCTGCGCCGGGTGAAAGAGATTGCCGACGATCCGAAGATGGGCATCTATCTCATGAACAGCGTGAACCCCTTCCGGCTGGAAGGGCAAAAATCAATCATGTTTCGCATCCTCGAAGCGCGCAACTGGAACCCGCCCGATTGGGTGATCGTCCCCGGCGGCAACCTCGGCAACTGCTCGGCGTTCGGAAAGGCGTTCATGGAACTGAAAGAACTCGGACTGATCAAAAAAGTGCCGCGCCTGGCGGTCATCAATGCTTCGGGTGCTAACACGCTGAGTGAACTTTTCAGCCGCCAGAACCTGCGGTGGGACAACGGCAACGTGGACTGCAGCAAAATCGGCAGGCTCTACGCGGCCATGGATGAATCGAATTATCATCCGCACACCGTTGCCAGCGCAATCGAAATCAGCCGGCCGGTGAACCTTCCCAAGGCGCTGCGGGCGCTGGATTTTATGAACGGCGTGGTGCGCGAAGTAACCGACGACGAAATCCTCGAACACCGCGCCCTGGTCGCCCGCTACGGCTTCGGCTGCGAGCCCGCCAGCGCCGCCAGCGTGGCCGGGCTGCGTAAATTGCAGGAAGAGGGCATCGTTGGCCGCGATGACGAGGTGGTCTGCATCCTCACCGGCCACGAGCTCAAAGACCCCAACGCCACGGTGATGTACCACACCGGGGTGGATATGAAGAGCGTGCAGGACGTCGCCCCGCGCTCGACGCCAACGGGCAAAATTGCCAACCAGCCGATCCAGGTGGATGACGATTTGCAGTCGATTATCAAGGCAATGGGATCAAGAGGATGATGCCCAAGCCGGGTTGTGAGCTTCAAGCGAACGCCCGGATGGTTCGGTGTATGACCCAAATTCCCTCTAATCCGGGCGTTCGCATCGGCTCACAACCCGGCTTGGAGGCGAAAGCGCCTTTTATATGACAAGGTCTGAAACAAATCGGGCTTAGGGGGCTCTTTATGACTGACACCATAAAGGGTGACAAACCGTCTGAAATCGGTCACAATTTCTCCCCCGGCGTCCGGTCGCGCGGGGAACTGTGAAACCAATTACACCGCAGGAGAACGCTCCATGTTCAGTCGTTTACTCAATCGTCAAAAGACAACGCGTCCCGTCGCCGCCCGCCAGTTTGTGGAAGGCCTGGAAAACCGCCAGATGCTCGCCGCCGCCCCGATCATTACCAACGTGATCGCCGACAACCGCGGCGAGGTGCAGATCACCGCCAGCCGGTTTCTGCGCGGTGTAAACAAGAACAGTGTGCGATTCTTCACCGCCGGCGCCGACGGCACGATCGGCACCGCTGACGACATCCGCAAAACCGATATCTCGGTGAGCTTCAACGCCAGCAACAACCGAGTGACCGTGCGCGGCAACACCGAATCGAACGCGACGTATCGCGTGCGCCTGGAAAGCACCCTCATCACCTCAGGCGATAACCGGCGGCTGGACGGCGAGTTCCTCGGCACCCTGCCGACCGGCAACGGTACGCAAGGCGGCAACTTCAACTTCGTGGCGCGGCGGGATCGCAGCAGCACGCCACGGGTTCGCGTGGCGACCACTGAGGGAACGATTATCCTTCGCATGCGCGGCGATCTCACTCCAACGCATGCGCAAAACTTTCTCGACTACGCCAACAGCGGTCGCTACGACAACGTGTTCTTCACGCGTAGCGAGAACAATCCGGCTCCGTTCGTCATCCAAGGTGGATCGCTACAAATTACAGGTGACGGTCAGGAGGCCGGCGATATCATTGCCACGACTCGGTTTGCAGCAATTCTAGATGAGAACGATTTGCCCGGTGCTTTGAGTAATACCATCGGCACACTTTCGTTCGCCAAGGGCGGCCCAGACGATGCAACGAATCAGTTCTTCATCAACCTCGCCGACAACAGCTTCCTTGACAGCCCGCAGCGTAGCGACGGCGGCTTTACCGTCTTCGCGGAAGTTACATCGGGCATTGCCGCGGCACAGGCGATTAACCAGAAGCCGGTGGCGAATCTGCAGTCTCAGATCGGAACGGTGGCTTCGAGCACCAACACCGGTGTGACCAATGTGCCTGTCGAAAATCAAGGTCAGGCCGAGGCTGGACTGAATCCGCTCCGCGACCTGCCGTACATCCGCAGGGTTGCCGGGCAAATGAAAATCGGCGCACTTGCTTGATTGACGCGCCGCACTTCGATGTAGCATTTGCCGCCCGTGGCTACTGGCACCGGCGGCTTTGCTGTCGCGCTTCGACGCGAAGGTGTTGCGGGTATTGCGTCAGCGAATCGCGTCGCCATGTTCACCGGCGTTCACTTTGCCAATACAGGAGCCGCCCCGCCCATGCGCGGTGGTGCAGCCGATGATTGACGATGTTGATCCGACTCGTCGAACCCCTCGAACTCCGCCGCCTCGACGCCCGAACCTAGTACATTTCACCCACCGGGCGTTCGAAGCCATCGTCTGAATCAAGACGATTGCCAGCGCGCTACAGGACACCGCGGTAGCATGCAGAATGGCTTCCATTGCTGCCAGAATTTTCGTCGGGATGACGGCTATCCGCCGGTTGTCTTCACCACACTGTACAGCGCGGGAAAATCCGATTTCACCCCGCGCACGGTCGTTTTAATCGACAGCTCCACCTGTTCAATCGCCTTCTCACCGGCGTCGTACTCGCCGGTCAGGGTCTCGACGGCCTGCGTAACCATCTCCCCGGCGGCGGGCTTTTCGAGGATGGCGTAGATGCGGGCGGTCAACTTGCCCATCATGTCTTCAACCAGCACCTGATCGGTCTTCATCGTCCACCCGCCGGTGTTGACCTGGGCGGTCCACTTCACCGTGTACTTTTTCGGAGCGTTTTCGCTGGCGATGATTTCGAGCGTGTACTGCGGCTTGATGTCGGGCACAACCACAACCGGCGGCGCGGCAGCGGGCGAGGCCTGGTTAGTTGGTGGTGCGACGGCGGAGGGCGCGTCATCGCTGCAGCCGACCAGCAGAAGCAACGCACACGCGGCGGTGGTGAAAAGCGCCTGGTTCATCCGAATGATGGTATCAACGTGAGTCCGCCCCGGCGAGTGCAAATCCTTTCCAAAGTGGGCCCGGGCAGATTCGAACTGCCGACCTCGTCCTTATCAGGGACGCGCTCTAACCAACTGAGCTACGAGCCCGGTTTTGAACCAACTTCGGTTCTTAACAGGGTCAGGCATTTTATGAGCCGGCGGCGGGGTGTCAACGCGGCGGGGCGGCGTTTTCGCGGGCTACCTCGGCAGCATCACGCGTTCGACAAAGCCGGTATCCACCTCGCCACGGCGGAAGTGCTCATTGTCCATGATCTGCAGGTGAAAAGGGATTGTCGTGCGGATGGGGCTGATATGAAACTCGCCTAATGCGCGCTTCATGGTGGCGATGGCCTGTTCGCGGGTGGGGCGGTGGACGATCAGTTTGCCGATCATGCTGTCGTAGTTCGGCGGAATGCGGTAGCCGGCGTAAACGTGGCTGTCGAGCCGCACGCCCGGGCCGCCGGGGGGGCGGTATTCTTCGATCAGGCCGGGGAACGGCGCGAAGTTTCTGGCCGGGTCCTCGGCGTTTATGCGGCACTCGATGGCGTGGCCGCGCTGCTCGACTTCCTTCTGCCTGAAACTAAGGGGTTCGCCGCTGGCGACGCGGATTTGTTCTTTGATGAGATCGATTCCGGTAACGCATTCCGTGACCGGATGCTCGACCTGAATGCGCGCGTTCACTTCCAGGATGTAAAACTTCTGGTCTTTGTCGACAAGAAATTCAACCGTGCCGGCGTTGAAGTATTTGGCTTCCTTCACCAATCGCACGGCGGCGGCGCAAAGGTCTTCACGAACGCTTTGCTTGAGCACCGGCGACGGCGATTCTTCCACCAGCTTCTGGTGGCGCCGCTGCATGGAGCAATCGCGTTCCCACAGGTGGCAAACATTGCCGTGCTGATCGGCGATCACCTGCACTTCAACATGGCGGCCGAACTCCACATATTTTTCGAGGTAGACAGTCGAGTCTTTGAAGGCGTTCTCGGCCTCGGCACGGGCTTGTTTGAGGCCGGCGCGCAAGGTCATTTCATTGTGAGCGACGCGCATTCCGCGCCCGCCGCCGCCCGCGCTGGCTTTGATGATGACGGGGTAGCCGATTTTGCTTGCGATTTCGACGGCTTCCTTTTCGTCTTCCACCGCGCCATCGCTACCGGGAATGGTGGGCACTTTGGCCTTTTTCGCGAGTTTTTTACACCGCACTTTGTCGCCCAGCGCCAGCATCGCATCCACCGGCGGGCCGATGAACTCGATCTTGCAGCTTCGGCAAATCTCGGCGAAGTGGTGCTTCTCACTCAGAAAGCCGTAGCCGGGATGAATGGCCTCGACATCCGAGATTTCGGCGGCGGAGATAATGCGCGGGATGTTAAGATAGCTCTCGGCCGGCGACGCTTCGCCGATGCAGATGGCTTGGTCGGCAAGCTTGAGGTACGCGGCATTCTTGTCGGCGGTCGAGTAGACGACGACGGTCTTGATGCCCATTTCACGACAGGCACGAATGATGCGCAGAGCAATTTCTCCGCGGTTGGCGATGAGGATTTTTTGGAACATGTGGGTTGGAGGTTGTGGGTCGCAGGTTGTGGGTTGTAGGTTGGGTTGGAATTCGACGCGCGATGACCGGTTCCGCACAACGCCCGACCAACAACGCACATCACGCCGGCCTTACCAGGAAAAGCGGCTGGCCGAATTCTACGGTTTGTCCGTTATTGACCA
>CAZXLA010000117.1:0-1914 GCA_964641895.1 uncultured Tepidisphaeraceae bacterium | reverse complement strand
GGCCTTACCAGGAAAAGCGGCTGGCCGAATTCTACGGTTTGTCCGTTATTGACCAGAATCTTGGCGATCACGCCGCTGGTTTCGGCTTTGATGTTGTTGAAGACTTTCATCGCTTCGATAATGCACACGTCGGTGTCGGCATTGACGACCGAGCCGACGTTGATGAAAACCTTCGCGTCGGGGCTGGGTGAGGAATAGAACGTGCCGACCATGGGGCTTTTGATTGCCGTCAGGTCTTTGTCGTCGTCGACTGACGTAGTTGTGGCGCTCGCAGCCGGGGCGGCGCTGCGCTCTGCCCCGGCGTGGGGGGCGGAAGGGGCGTAGCTTGGCGCGCTTTCGACATACACCGCGCCTCGTTTCAGGACGATGCGCCGTTCGCCGTCGCGCACGTCGACGGTGTTCAGGTCGTTGTCTTTCATCAGCGCGGTGATCTGCTGCAGAAGGTCGATGTTCATCGGCCCTGCACCAGCGGGCGGAGCTTTGGCGGGGGCTGGCTTTTTCTTATTCGGTTTGTTCTTACTCAATGTGGCAGCCCTCAAAGGACTTATCTAATGACGAAAGCACCTCGCAACCCGATTCGGTCACGAGCACATCGTCCTCTATTCTCACCCCACCCACGCCGGGAAGGTAAACTCCCGGCTCTACCGTGACAACCATGCCCGGCAGCAGCGATTCGGCGGCAGCGATTTTACTTAAGCGCGGCAGTTCATGAATCGCCAAGCCAATGCCGTGACCCAGCCCGTGTCCGAACTGCTTACCATACCCGGCTTTAGTGATGATGTCTCGCGCAACCTTATCGACCTTGCGCGTGGATACGCCCGGTCGAATGGCGGCAATGGCGGCGAGTTGGGCGTCGAGCACGATTTTATAAATTTCACGAATTTTTGCCGGAGGTCGTCCGACGGTGTGCGTGCGGGTGAGATCGCTGCAATAACCGTCAACCATCGCGCCCCAGTCGAACAACAACGCAGAATTCGGGGCTACCTTAACATTTGCGGGGCGATAGTGCGGCAGAGAACTGTTTGAACCGGCCGATACGTTCGTATCGAAGCTCCCCTTACTCGCGCCGCGTTTACGCATCTCAAATTCCATTAGCCCAGCGATTTCGCTTTCAGTCATGCCCACGCGAAGCGTGCGGCGAACGACTCGGTATGCGTCCTGCGCCACCACCACCGCCCGGCGGATAATATCGATCTCCGCCGCATCCTTGATCTTGCGGATGTTCACCATGACGCCCGACAGCGGCTTGAGCGCCGGGCGGACGCCCTTCGTCTTCTTTTCCCTTATTTTCTTCCCCAGCGAAAGCACCATGCCGTGAGTGATCTGGCTCTGTTCGACGCCGACTCGAGCGGCCCTGGATTTGAAGAGCGCATCGACGACCAAATCGGCCATCGTCTGCTTCCCTTTAAAGACCAGCACGCCCATCCAGGGGCACTTGATGGCGATTTCTTCTTCGTAACGAGAATCGGTGATGATCGATAGCGCGTCAGCGGTGAGCAGGCCGGTGCAATCTTCCCAAGAAACGCCGGTGACATAACCCAAATCAGCCGGCGCGGTGAGAAGAATCGCGTCGACCTTGTTGGCGACGAGCGCCGCCCGAACACTGGCGTGACGAACCTGCAGATGGGGTGAGACGCTACTTGCTGTCGCTTTGCTCATAATCGTTCCGCCGTCTTGGCCGAGGTGATGTCGGTAAAGACGGGGGAAACTACCCCTTGAGCGCGCCGGGGTCAACGGCGACGGATTGGCGTTTCCACTAAACAAGACCGCATTACCAGCATGTTCAACCACGAAGCGCGTTGATAACGAAGAGGCAAATTGAAGGGTGCCACGACCTTGGCTTTCAGGCCAAGTCGTCCGACGTTGGAGTGCGTCAAGTGGCAAACAATGCAATCAACACACTACTTGACCTAA
>CAZXLA010000116.1:0-12130 GCA_964641895.1 uncultured Tepidisphaeraceae bacterium | reverse complement strand
GCCGGTCGGTTCGGTCGCTAGACATTCTATGCTCGCCCTCTCCACCCGCCAGCCCTACACCGAGTTGATCCTTCGCGATCCTCAAGACGGCGGAGTTGCGGGCGATGCCGACGAAGATCATCGATTCGGCGGTTCTACATCTACGCGGCGGGGAAGCCTGGCTACTTCCGCTTTCGGGCGGTGAGTCGCCGGTCGACTTCGGCGGGCGTGTAGTAGGGCTTGGCGGCGTTCTTGCGTGTGGCCTGTCGAAGATCGCGGAGGTCCTGGACGTCTTCCAGCGCCTCTTGCATGCGATCAAAATCTTCTACCGTCAGCACCACGAATTCGCGCTTGCCTCGCTTGCTGAGGTATTCGGGTTTCACCTTGAGCATGATTCGGTTCCTCTTCAATACGCATCCGATCGGTGGCTGATGCGCTCGATCGAGATTGCGTCGTGGTCGATATTAAATAGTACACGCCAGTCCCCGACACGCAGCCGATACTCCGGTGAGTAATTGGTCAGCCGTTTCACGTCGCCGGCAAGGTCATCGGCCAGGCGGTCGATTTTCGATCGGATGCGCCGCGCGATGTCGGGCGACATTCTCGCAAGCTGCTTCACGACCGACTCGGCGTACCTTATCCGATAAGTCATCCTTACGCAGCTTACACGCACGGGCGAGTTTGGTCGATAGAAACCGTAATGCTCGCTCTCTCCATCCGCCAACCCTACGCCGAGTTGATCCTTCGCGATCCTCAAGACGGCGGCCTGCTTGAGCTAAGTTGGCGGTCGCGGCCGACGCGGCTTATTCGTACACTTCACTGCGGTGGGCGATGAGCAGGACGCGGACCTGTTGTGACCGATCGTCGATGCGGTAGATCACGCGCCAATCGCCCAATCGATAACGAAATCGCCCGGCAAGCTCGCCGGTGAGCCGTTTGATGTTGTTGTGCTGGCGTGGGTCGTGTTCCAGTTGCGCAAAGCATCGGGCCAATTTGCGTGCCAGCGGGCGAGGCAAAAATCGGGTCAGGTCCGACTGTTATTGACAACCAATTCCAAGCCACGGCAGGCTCGCCGCATCTGCGCCCACCCGGTGCAGAATGGGACGAACCGGTTACCGTACGGCGCAACAGTCCGATTTCTTTCGACGGGAAGGTTCCTCCTGAATGCGCTTGGCAATGACCGTCGAATAGCCAATCTCTGCATAGCGCCTTGGGTGTTGGGTGTTGGGTGGCGGGGGGAGGTATCAGCCGCGCAATGCTTCCACCGCCCGGCGCAGGGCGTGCGGTTCGAACCAGTTTTGGAACAGCAGGATTTTCCCATCGCACTCGGCCCGAGACGTGAAGAAGCGGCGGATGAAGGATATGACTTCGTGACTGAACCACGATCAGAAATACACGCAACAACACTAAAAACCTACGTTTGCAACTCAAACGGATGGCGTTCGGACCTGTAAAGCTTCTGCCTCCGTCGCTCCGCATTTTCGCTCATAAAGAATATCTGTCGTTGTGCGCCGCTTTCTTGCTTTTCCCCCGCGTTGAGGTAGTTTCTGCGCTATCACGCGGCCGGAGCGCCGCCAACTCTGCTGCTACATGGAGGTAGCGATGATTCAATCGTTCAAATCGTTGCGAACCACTTGCGTGCTTTCCGTGCTGTCGATCGGGCTGCTCGGCGGATGCGCCGACATGATCACCTACAGCAAAGATTCGCGCCGCGAAGGCATCGAACTGTACAACCGGCAGGCCTACGCCGACGCTGCCGGCGCGTTTCGCAATGCGGTTCGTCAGAACCCGCGCGACTACCGCAGCTACTACTATCTCGGCGCGGCCAACGAACAACTGGGCCAATACCAGCAATCGATCGCCGCGTACAAAACCAGCTATCAGGTGATCGATACTACGATGGAAGGCAAGCAGGACCCGGAGTTCCGCTTCCGCACGCTCAACGGCCTGGCCAGCGCCATTGCCCGCAGCGACGGCAACAACGAAGTGGAAATTAACCAGATCGAACAGCGCGCCAAAACCCGCGGGCTGACGGATGACAACTACCTGCTCGCCCGCATCTATTCGCTGCGCGGCGACCACGATAGCGCCATCGAAGCATTCGATCGCGCGGTGATGATCGACCCGGCCAACTTCCACTACGCCCGCGAAGCCGGTTTGTACTTTGAAAGCATCAATCAGCAGCAGCGCGCCGTGCCGTTGCTCAAGCGAGCGTATTCGCTGGACAACACCGATCAGCAAGTCGGCGCGGCGTTGCGCCGGTTGCACGTTGTGCCCGGCCCGAGCCTGAAGGATGAATCGCAACTGGCCCGCCCGTTGATGCCCAAAGGGCCGATTCCGCAGATCCCCCTCAATAACGGGGTGAGCGGCGGCTCGACCGATCCGGTCATTCGCGACTGAGCGTTATCGATCGAAACGGAATACTTTTGAGAGCGGGTTTTCACGGCCGACGATCGCATCGCGGATCATCTGCGCTGCCAGCACCGCGAACGTCAACCCGTTTCCGCCGTAACCCAAAGCGAAGTGGCAACCGGGGTAATCGGGCAGTTGGCCGATGAGGGGCATGCCGTCGGCCGATTCACCGAAGGTGCCGGCCCAGCAATATTCTGGTTCGATGGCGACATCGGGCCGAAGGATTCGGAACTTTTCCAACATTGCTTTTATCTTTGCGTCGATCAGGGCGTCGCGCGCTTCGGGGTTTGAGAACGGTTCATCCTCGCCGCCGATGATCACCCGGTTGTCGACCGTATGCCGCGCGTAGAAATACGGGTCGCCCGATTCCCAGAGCATCACTTTTCCCGGCCAGGCGGTGGTTCCTTCCAGCGGCTTGCTGGCCAGTGCGTAGGTGCTTTTGAGTGTGCAGTATTTGGCCACACGCGCAAACTGCTCGGGGGTTTCGTAACCCGTGGCGATGACAAGGTGATCGGCCGCAATGGCGTGGCCGTCGGCGGTGGTGAGGTGACGTTTTTCCTGCTTCAGTTCATTGGTATCGATTTTTGCTTCATAGACTCGCGCGCCAAAGTTTTCGGCGGCGCGGAGCAGGCCGTGTGTCAACTTGAACGGGTCGATCTCCATGGCCGCGCGCGAGTGCAGGGCGCACGGGCGATTGATGTCGAATCGATCCTGAAGCTCTCGGCGGCTGAGCGGCTCGACTTCGATGCCCAGCGCCTGCCTTGCGGCGGCTTCGCGGATGAACCACTCGGCGTCTTTTTCTTCGGTGGCGAGGAACAGGCTTCCGCACCAGTGAAGGTCGCAATCAATGTGATGCGTGGCCGTCAGTTCGACGATGTCGTCAAGCGCGCGCCGGCACGCGCGGTAGGCCGCCTGCGCCGATTCCAATCCCACGTCGGCGGCCAGTTCGATCAGGGGGGTGTCGATCTCGTATTGCACCAACGCGGTGCTGGCCGGTGTGCTGCCTTCGGCCACTCCGCGGCGGTCGATGACAACAACATCGAGGTCGGCCGCCGCCAGCAGGCAGGCGGTGAACGCGCCGGTGATTCCTGCGCCGAGTACGAGCGCGTCGCAGGTCAGGTCGTTGGCGAGCGGCGTCGGCGTGACCAGCGGCTTGCCGACGGCGGGCCACAAGAGGTTTCCGGTTACTAAATTCATTGCTTTCTCTGATGCATCAAGGTTGCTTGACGAACACCTTAACTTCGCTTTCGCCCAGTGTGTCGCGCAGCACGCCGCCGACAATCTTTGCTTCGTAGCCGTTGATCACTTCGCGCCAGGTTCCGTCCTCCAGGCCGATATCGCGAATTTCGAATTCGCCGGCGGGGGTGTCTTTAAGATTGGCGACGGTGACCGCGACGCTGCCCGCCAGATCCCACCGCTTGAAACCGAATAGCAGGCGTTCTTTATCGCTCAGCACGACCTGAAATGCATCGGCGCGCAGCGCGCCGCATTCGTGTCGTGCGCGGATGAGCAACTGATGAAACTTCAGCAGATCGCTATTGCGATCGTTCTTGAGAAGCGCCCAATCCAGCGGCCGCGGTTCGAGCGTTTTTTCGCTGCTGAAACCAAACTCCTGGCCCATCCACAGCATCGGAATTCCCGGAGCGGTCAGCAGGATGGCCGTGCCGAGTTTCACTCGGCGGAAAGCGGCTTCGTCGAACGTTTTGGCGTCATTGCCGAGCATGTGCAGGATGCGGTGGAAATCGTGGTTGCCGATGAAGTTGACGACTCGCGAACCCGCGCCATAGCCGTTCTTGGCTGGGTCGAGCCGCGCGGCCAGCGTTTCTAAGTCGGCAGGCTGCTGGCCTTCAACTTCCTTGCCGGTGATGACTGCGTGCAACACGCGCGCCAGCCAGTCGTGCCAGGCGGCATCCATCGGCCCGGCACCCGGCCGGCCGGTGATGGCCGGGTCTTCCGGCACATGCTCGGCGACGGTGAAGAAAGGCTTGATGCCGTTGATTTTGTTGTACGCCGAGTCGGCCAGCTCGCGCAGGATTTCGAAGTCTTTGATGGCGCGCGTCGCGTCGAAGCGAATGCCGTCGATGTGAAACTTCTCGACCCAGAACGCGATCGATTCCATCACGTACTTGCGAGCCGGGAAAATGTTCAAGTTCTTATCAAAATGGTTGTAGTTGAACTTCGGCCCCCATTGCATTTCGGGGGGATCCGGATTGGGGTTGTGAAACCAATAGTCATAGGCCATCTTGGCCAGCGGCGAATCGGAGTCGGCGTGGTTGTATACGCCGTCCACGATGATGCGCATCCCGCGGGCATGGGCCTCATCCACCAGTTTGCAAAGTTCTTCCGGCGAGCCATAGCTGTTTTCAACCGCGAACAGGCTGCGCAGCGTGTAGCCCCAGCCTTTGCCGGGGAATTCTTTCACCGGCAGAAGTTCGATGCAGTTGATGCCCAGTTCCTGCAGGTAATCAAGCTTTTCAACCACATGTTTGAACTGGCCTTTTTCGCGTTCCTTGCCTTTCCCCGCATCGCCGCCGCCGCCGGAAAAATCGCCCACGTGCAATTCGTAGATGACGATGTCCTGGTTCACGGGCAGCGGCTTGTCGTCGTGTTTCCAGGTGTATTCGACGTCGGCCCGTTTGCCGCCACGGATTTTGAGGATGGCGTTTTCGTTGCCATCGTTGGTGATCGATATCGCGTAAGGATCAAACACATCAAGCTCTTTACCCTCGGCAAAGTAGCTCGTGCTCTTCACGCGGAACTTGTAGAGGTAATCGCCGTCGGCGAGATCAACGGCGATGCGCCACCAGCCGTCTTCACCGCGGGTCATGTCCTGCGGCCTCCAATCATGGAAGTCGGCCAGCAGTTTCACCGTTTCGTTGTAAGGTGCGAAGAGGCACAGTTCGACGACTTTCTCCGTCGCGGGCGATTTGGGCAGATGGAGATGCGCGAGAGGGTTGGAAGTTGGGCGCGCGGAGTGGGTAGTGGTGGTATGGGAGATCATTCCGGGAAGATAATCAACGCGTGCCGCGGGAGCTATCGGGGATTGACTGAAGCGGGCTACCGAAAAATTCCGAGTTGCGACCACCCAAGGGGGATCCGTTTTTCACGACAGCGCCGGCGTCGCCATGACGGTTGGGCGGGTCGCTTCAGAAACCTGATTATCTTCAACCACTCGTGCGATGATGGAGGAAAATGAATTCTCCTGGCGAATCGGCCGAGTGGTGCCGTAGTCGGGCACTGCGCCGACGGGCGCTCCGGCGGAAACATCGAACAGCTTCACGTTCTCTTGAATGCGGCCGGCGCTGAGCTTGAGAAACCGCCGCACGTGCACCGGCGAGAACGGCGCCACCTGCACCACCGCCGCGTGCGTGGCGCCGACGAGGTCAATGCGGTCGGCGGCTTCGCTGGCGAGCGTTTCGGACGACACGACCTCGGCGTTCAAGCCATTGCCGATCGCGGCCGCCGCCAGCAGGCGGGCAGCGCATTCGTCCACCTCGTTTTTGGCGGGAATGCACACCAGCGATACGCACGATGACGGCTCAATTGGTGCAACCGGTTTGGCATCGACGAACAGCGCCAATTCGAGCGTCCGCAGCGCACGACGCATCTGCGGCAAAGCGATCGTCCCGCGCGCCTCATCATGTTTCAACTCGGCCAGCACGGGGATTAGAAGGTCGTCGCAAAGCTTTGCAAACTCCTTGCCGTCTCTTTCTTCGGCAAGCATTTCGGAGGCGGCGAGGTCGTCGCCCACCAGCATCCAATGGTAGAGCCGCCCGGCGGTGGGCACGGTTGATTCCGTGCCGAAAAGATGATTCACAATGGCCAACTGCGGCACATGCTTGCCGATGACGATGAGGCAAACGGTCATCGGCATGGCGAGGATCAGGCCCACGGGACCCCACAGCCACGCCCAGAAAACCGTCGCGACCACCACGCCCAGGCTTGAAATGCCGGAACTCGACCCGTAAAGCCACGGCTCCATCACCATGTTGCTGAAAAATTCGATACAGATGAACATGATGATCACGCCGACAAACATGCTCCACCCGGGGAACACCGCCGCCGTGAGCAAGATGGGCAGCACCGCCGACAACCACGGGCCGACATAGGGCACAAAACGCAGCAGCGCGCCCAGCACGCCCCACAACAGGGCATTCGGTACCCCGAACAGAAAAAGGCCCACTCCCACCATGACGCCGAATGACAGGTTCACGACCAACTGCATCTGCAAGTATCGGCCGATGCGGATCGAGGTTTCATCCATGGCGGCGGTGGTCAGGCTGATCTGGCCTGTGCCGGCGAACGCGATGAGCCGTTCGCGCAGATCATCGCTGTGCAGCAGGAGGAAGATCAGGAGCAAGACGGTGATGCTGGCGGTGGCCGCCGGCGCCATCAGCGGCTCGGCCATGCCGCCGATTACTTCGCTGAAATTGGGTCCTTCTTCGACCACTTCTACTTTCATCGGTGCCGGCTGCGGAAAGCCCGGCAAGCCCGGAAGACCCGGCAGACCCGGCAGTTTGGTAGTGGCCGGAACCGTGCTCGGCTGTGTTGTGGTGGCCAAATCGTTCTTTAACTCCGTCAGCGTTCCGCTGAGCCGGCTCATCGCCCCTTCGCCGGCGACCGAGTGCCGGAGTGATTTTGCTTTGGCGCGAAGGTTGTCGCGGTAGTCGGGGAGGCGGCTGCTGAGGTCGTACATCTGCTGCACCACCAGCACCCCGGTGCCGGCTGCAATGCCGGTTGCGCAAACGACGGCAATCACCACGGCCACAGCGCGGTTCACGCCCCAGCGCATGAGCTTGCGAACCACGGGATAAAGCAAAAATGTGAAAAGGGTGGCCAAGGCGACGGGGATCAGCAGATCGCGCGCGAAATACAGCGCCGCGACGATGGCGATCGCCGCCAGAATGTGCACGGGCCGCGCCGTTTGATTGTTAAACCGATTCATACCTGACCCGACCTGTCGAATTGACTTCAGGCCGCACCGTCGGTTGAGGCGGGCGCTGGGGACTCTGCCGAACGTCCGCTGGGCGCCGCTTTGGCCTGAGCAACGCGCATGGCGGAGATATAGCTCAACAGGCCACTTGATGCCATTCGGCTTAGCCGACTTATCAGTCCCTTGGCAAAAGGCAATCGCGCGGCGCGGGCGGCGGCGGGCGAGGCTGCCACCAGACCAAGCGCCGCCGCCACCACAACGGTCAACACAGGATGGCGTCGCAGCGGTTTTAACGGGTCGATTGCCCGCGCCGCTGCCATCAACCGCCGCTTGTGCAGCGCTAGATCGATCGGCTCGGCAACCGATTCATCGCCACCGGGGGGATCATGAGCCTCAAACTCCGCGGGCGGTGGGGTGGCTACCTCGTTAATCGGCGCGCCGTCCATGTAAAAGCTCCTGCCAAGCCTAATGCCACGAAGCCGAAGAGCACCGCAGCCAAGGGCGCCGACAATTGCTCGGCCAGAAAGCGAAACAGACCGTAAAGCAGAAAGCCGAAGCCGAATAACACTAGAAGCGCTGCGACGGCAATCAGCGATATCGCCAGAGCGAGCCGCATCAACTGCCGGCGCAGCGTTCGACCTTCGGCCTCGAACAAGTCAACCGTTGCAACCAGCAACTTCGCCAGTGCTTCCACGGGTTACCTCCGTGTCATGATCTTGGCGATCACATATCCCACACCGAACGCGATCAGCGCCGCCGGGAGGGGGTTTTCTTCGATCTTGCGTTCGACGGCAGAAACACCGTCGGCGCCGCGGGTTTTCAGATCGGTCAGCCGCGACTTCAGCGCATCGACCGCTTCGGCGGCGCCTTCTTTGGCGGCGCCGGCGCCTTCTCGGCCGATACCAAACGCGTGGCCGAGCAAATCCATCACGTCGTGACGAAGCTGGCCGAAGCTGCTCTTGAGGCTCTCGACCTCACCCGACATGTTTCCGCTGGCTTCTTTCACCTTTTCCGTAACTCGATCAATTGTGGAACTCATCGTGATACTCCTTTAAGTAAAGTTCTACTGCACGATCACGGTCATATTTTCCGGTCATACCGGGAATGAATGCGTCAGGATTCGCGTTACTTTAAAGTCCGCGAAGTGCCTCGACCACCCATCAACTGCATGACGAGTGAGACCAAAAACAGAATGATAAAAATCGCAAACAGGATTTTGGCGATTCCCGCCGCGCCCGCCGCGATTCCGCCGAAACCGAATACCGCCGCAACGATTGCGACGATCAGAAAAATAACAGTCCAGTATAGCATGGTAGTCTCCGTAAAAGGGACATTGAAATTTAAGGATGGGCCGCCCGCCAACCGTTGATGCCGGCGATATTTAATGTCGGCTTAGCGGACGAGCGGCCCGGGTCAGGGTCTTGAATAAACTAGGTTGCTTTGCTCGAATCGCGAAGCGCCTTCACTCGGTCGTGGGTACGCTTCACGGCGTCGTGCTGCGATCGAATCGTCTGCGCGTAATCGCCGGGCAGACCCGCTTCGATTGCTTTGCGGTAAGATGCCACCGCCGAGTCTTCGCCGCGTTCACATTCCACCAGGACGGCGTGGCGATCTTTGGTGACAACGGCCGTCTTGATGTTGATCCACCCGCGATGCACTGCCGCTGCAACGCTTCCGCTTTCTTTGGGTGTTTCGCCGAGCGCCGAGACGAGGTTCTGCAGGTCGCTGGCGAAGTCTCGGCGCTGGGCGCTGAAGCCCATGAGTTCGCTCTTTAGCGAAGCATCATCAATTGCTCCGGCGGCCGTTTCGAAGCCGTTCTGTCCGTCCAGGCATGCTTGAACGAGTCCGTTCAGCGTCGAAGCGATGTCGTTGGTCTGTGTTGCAATCATGGCGATCTGCCTTTCATCATTTCACTGGGTCGAGTCGGGCTGCGACTCATGTCGCAAGTGGCTCGACTTGAACGACCGGCAGATTACGAAAGTCGGCAATCGGTAAATATCAGGGAAGCACCGATCCCCTCATGGGGTTTCTCGGAACTACAATGCTCAGGACAGCAGAGGATCAGAATACAAAAGGAGGCCCTATGGCCAGCGCCGCCACTACCAGCCGCATCAATTCGAAGCCCAAAGTTACCGTGCTATTGGTGGACGATCATCCCATTGTTCGTCGTGGAATTGCCGAGGTGATCAACGCCGAGCCGGATCTGACCGTTTGCGGTGAAGCATCCACCATGCAGGAAGCCATGGCCGCAGCCGCAACCATGAAGCCGGGGTTGGTGATCGTTGATGTATCGCTCAGCGGGAACAACGGCATTGAACTGATGAAAAACCTCAGTTCGCGGTGGGACTCGCTGCCGATTCTCGCCTACTCAATGCATGACGAAACCATCTATGCCGAGCGCGCTCTGCGCGCCGGCGCGAAGGGTTACGTGAGCAAACAATCGCCGCCCGAGACGCTGCTGGAGGCGATTCGGGTCGTGCTCAAAGGAAAAATTCACTTGAGCGAGGCGATGTCCGATCGCCTGCTCGGCAAGATGGTCGGTGCCGGCGGCAGCGCCACCGTGACCGCATCGCCCATCGACAAGCTCAGCGACCGTGAGCTGGAAGTGCTCGAACTGCTCGGCGGCGGCTCATCCACCTCACAAATTGCCGACAAGCTGTGCCTGAGCGTGAAAACCATTGAAACCTATCGCGAACACCTCAAGCACAAGCTTAGCCTGGGCAGTGGACAGGAATTGCTTCGTTATGCCATTGAGTGGTCGTTAAATCGATCGACACAAGCATGATTCCCAAGGAATTTTTTTCGCCCGACATCGACCCGGTTGCAGACCGTTTCGGCGTGTTCACCCCCCAACGCGATGCCGCGGGGAAAATTGTCGATTTTCGAATCGACTACCTCAGCTTTGTCCCTTGCGTCGACGACAACGGCGTGGCCAATGCGATCATCGGCAGCGAACTGCTGAGCGTGGCGCCGGCGCTGGAATCTTCGGCCCTGTTCGACCGGCTTGCTCACCTGATGGAATCCGGCGAGCCGCTGCATGATGTTTTCAGCGTCGACGGAGCCGACCAATACCCGCCCAGGCGACTGGACCTGCATGGCGTGCGCGTCGTCGAAGCCGTTGTCCTGCACTGGCACGATGTTGGCGAGCAGGCAAAGTCGGCTGACGCGCTGGAACGCCGCGTCGCCGAACGCACGGCGCAGGCCGAAGCGCGCAGCGATCAGTTGCGCCACCTGGCGTTGGCGCTGGCCGACGCCGAAGCGCGCGAGCGCAAGCGGCTGGCGCAGGTGCTTCACGACCATTTCCAGCAACTTCTTTCTGCGGCGAAGCTCAAGGCGGGGCTGGTGCGCCGATTGGCGACCGAAACGAGTGTTCAGGACGGCGTGCGGCAGGTCGAAAACTTGCTGGAAGAAGCTATTACCGAATCGCGCTCGCTCACGGCCGAGCTGAGTCCGCCGCTGCTTTACGACGCCGGTCTGCACGCGGCGCTGGAGGCGATGGCGCGGAATTTCCAGCCCCGGCACGGTTTGAAAGTAACGCTTTACGCCGAGCCGAATTCCGAGCCGGCCGACGAGAAGATGCGTGTGCTGCTTTATGAGGTGATTCGCGAACTGCTGCAGAACGTGGTTCAGCACGCCGGCGCGTCGGCGGCAACCGTTCAAACCATGGCATTGCCCGGGGGGCTGATCCAAGTTCTGGTTTCCGACGACGGCCGGGGTTTCGATGTCGAAACGACGTTGGCGCAGGCCAACCGCACTGGTTCGAGTGCGCTGGGTATGCTGGAAATTCGTGAGCGGCTGAAATTCCTCGGCGGCGATTTATTTGTCGATTCTTCGCCGGGCCAGGGAACACGCGTGCGCGCCGTCGTGCCGGCGGAATTGCTGAAGGCCCAATCGGCGTCGCTTCCGATCGAGCAATCGCGCGCGGCGCCTCAATCATCGCGTCAGCCCCCACTTTACCCCGCCGCGCCGGCGCGGTACGGTCCTGCCCGTGTGCTGGTGGCGGACGATCACGCGATCTTCAGGGAAGGGCTGGTGGCGCTGCTCGCACAGGAACCGAGCCTTAAAGTGATCGCCGAAGCCGCCGACGGCGAACAGGCAATCGCTCTGGCGCGGACGCACCGGCCTGATATCATTCTGCTCGACATCAACATGCCGAAAATCAGCGGCGTGGAAGTCGCGCGCCTGTTGTCGCAGGAAATTCCGACCACGCGCATTGTCGGGCTTTCGATGCACCAGCGTGAAGACATGGCCGAAGCGATGCAGGCGGCGGGAGCAGTGGCCTATGTGACCAAGGCCGATGCGTCTGAAACCCTACTGGGCGTACTCCGGGGGATTTTGAATGCAGGTGCCCAAAAGTAGAATTGTCCGCCAATACCGGTCGCTCGAAGTAAAAAGGGTTAAGGCTGCCACGACCTTGGCTCTGCGGCCAAGTCGTGCGACGCCGCGGTCTCATCCCGAACGGTACGGTGGCGGGGCGGAGCCGGCTTGAGGATGTCGCCTGCACAACACCGGTCAATAAAGTTGTCTCGCTGCTTCACCAGCGGCGCAGCGCGCCGGTGAACAGCGAGACAACAAACAGCATGCAGCTACTTCTCCCGGATCAGATCAAGCGCGCCGGAATTAGTCGGCGGCGTCTTGGATGCTTTCGCCGGCCTTTTCAAGGTCCCGGCCGGCGCCTTCGGTGGTGTTGCACGCAACCGATTGCGTCAAACCCAAAGCGACGACGATACAAACCACGGCAAAACGAACGACACTCTTCACAGCAGACATGGTGGCCTCCAGTCCTTCACGACAGCGCCTGCCCGG
>CAZXLA010000115.1:3651-12193 GCA_964641895.1 uncultured Tepidisphaeraceae bacterium | reverse complement strand
ATGCAGTCGCGGGGTCAGCCGGTGGTGTCGGTGGACGCGAAAAAGAAGGAATTAGTGGGCGATTTCAGGAACGGCGGGAAAGAGTGGTGTCCCAAGGGCAAGCCGCCAGAGGTGCGTGTGTACGACTTTATCGACAAGGCCGCGGACAAAGGTCGAGTGACGCCTTACGGGGTCTATGATCTGACCGCCGACGAGGGTTGGGTGAGCGTGGGCACCGACCACGACACGGCCCGATTCGCCGGACAGACGATCCTGAAATGGTGGAAGGAAATGGGCGGCGATCGTTACCCGGATGCGACGGAGTTGATGATCACAGCCGACGGCGGCGGCTCGAACTCCAGCCGGTGCCGGCTCTGGAAAATCGCCTTGCAGGAACTGGCCGACGCGACCGGATTGACGCTGCATGTAAGTCACTTCCCGCCGGGCACGAGCAAGTGGAACAAGATCGAGCACCGCCTGTTTTGCCACGTCACGCAGAACTGGCGTGGCGAGCCGCTGGTCAGTCATGATCTGATTGTAAAACTGATCGGCAGCACGACGACGGAAAAGGGATTGCGCATCAAAGCAGGATTGGACACGGCACGCTATGAAAGTGGAATCAAGGTGACGGACAAGGAACTGGAAGCTGTGAGAATTCAACGCGACACCTTCCACGGCGAATGGAATTACTCCATCCTCCCTCGAAACAAAATTGGATAGGTTGTTGGTGCGCGCGCCCCTTAGGAATGCAGCCTGATGGGCTCGAACCATCAACCTTCGGTTCCGTAGTGAACTGTAACCGACACTGAAATAAAGAATTACGTGTCGTGCTCATCGCCACGCACCTTATGAACTTGGCGGCGCGTTGGCAACTATTTTTTGACACTTTCGGGATATACAAGGCGCTGGTCTACCCGCCGCAGTTGATTGCCCGAACTTTCACACCAAACTCATCACCACGCTATCCGTTCCGGGGTGTATCCATGATGCGATGAAAGCCGTCTGCCTCGTTGTCAACTTAGCAGCGTGTCGTCGTCAAGGTTCACCGTGGACAGTTGTTTCGCCAAAGAGGTCCGCGAAGCAACGGTACGAAGCCGCGTTGACCTGCGACAGTCATCGCCGGTTTTGAAAACCGTTTCTACATCACCTCAACCACCTGACAAATCAAGCACTTACAATCGGTCGCCAAAACGCTTGCCCCAAGGCTTACCAACGGATCTGCTGGAAGTCGCTTTGGCGTGGAATGAACTGCCCGCTGCACTGACGACAGGCATCTTGGCAATCGTCCGGTCGAATCGGCCGGCCTAATCGGTGACGTTCGCCGGGTCGGCAAGACGGTAGCTCGTGCTGCGCCCCCCGCCGGGATTTTGAATCAGAATGCCACGAGCGAGAAGTTCCTGGATGTCGCGCAGTGCCGTGTCGGTCGAACACTTGGCCAGCTTGGCATACTTCGACGTGTTGAGAAAGCCTTCGAAGCCGTTCAACATGCGGTTGATCACAAGTCGCTGACGATCATTGACGGGGCGGCGGTTGATCCGTTCCCACAACCTGGCCTTGTTGAGCACCGCCGATAGCGTATGGTCGGCGGCCTCGATGGCGCGGCCGAGGCAGGCAAGGAACCACGCGAGCCATGTTGTGATGTCCACATCGCCGCGCTGCGTTGATTCCAACTTGAGATAGTAATCGTTCCGCTCCGCCTCGATCTGCGACGACATGCTGTAGAACCGGTCCTCCGTGCCATCGGCGCGGGCGAGCGCCATGTCGGCGATCGCCCGCGCGGTACGCCCGTTCCCATCCTCGAACGGATGGATCGTCACAAACCAGAAGTGCGCGATGCCCGCCTTCAGCACCGGATCGATCGGCGCCGGCGCGTTGAACCACTCGATGAACCGAGACATTTCCGATTCAAGGCGATCGGCTTGGGGCGCTTCGAAGTGAACCTTCTCGCGGCCGATCGGTCCAGAGACGACTCGCATCGGCCCCGACGCCGCGGTGCGCCACGCTCCGACCGGGATCCGCCCCATCGCATTGCGACCCGTCGGGAACAACGATGCGTGCCAATCGAAGAGTCTTGCTTGTGTCAGTGGCAGTTCAAAGTTCCGCGTGGCGTCAAGCATCATCTCGACGACACCTTCAACATCCCGGCCGGCCTTCGGCAGTCCAGCAACATCCAAGCCCAGCCGGCGCGCGATCGAAGAGCGAACTTCATCCGGGTTCAGTCGTTCACCTTCGATGGCCGAAGACTTGACGACATCGCCGGTCAGCATCGTCAGATTTGCTTCAGAACGCAGGTCAAATCCAAGGCCCTCCATCTTGCCCAACAATCGTCCCTGCTTGTGCCGGACCTGCGCCAAATCATTGGCCAGCGCGTCGCATTCCCAAACCAGAGCCGGCCAGCTCGGTCTCTCATGGATGTAAGTTTTTTGCCGCATGATCTGCGGTGATTATATCGGCTATTCGCCGCAGGAGTTAAGTATTCACAGCAAATATTGCGGCGAATGTGCATAACATTCGCCGCATTCCCCGTGCTACAAAGAAAGGGTTCTGCGGTGGGCCGAGATTTTTGATAGTGTCTGAACGGCGGGAGAAAATCGCGAACATGAAATACTCGCGCGTTCATCGGCTACTGCGAATCATCACGATTGCGCAGGGATCCTCGGTTCACGCAGCGGCAAGTCTGGCGGAGCAATGTGGGGTTAGCATTCGATCGATCTTCGACGACATCCGCCTGATCGCCGAGGCGGGGGTGCCGATTTATTTCGACAACGAGCGTCGCGGGTACCAGATCCGCCGGGATTTCTTCGTTCGGCCGGTGGACTTGACGATCGAGGAATCGCTTGCGCTGGCGCTGCTAGCGCAGCAAATCGGAAAGCACGAGCAGGTTGCCTATGCCCGACCAGCGCACACCGCGGTAGAAAAACTGTTGGCCGGGCTTCCGAGCGCGATTCGCGAACACATCGACTCCAGCGTGCCGTTCATCTCGATTCGCCTCGCCAGGAGCAGCAATGAAGCCGCCAAGGACGTGTACGCCGTGGTGCATCAGGCGATCATCAACCGCCGCGCGCTGCGGTGTGATTATGAGAGCGCGACCCGGCGCGGAGCATCAGCCGGCGAGTTTCGATTCGATCCTTACGGGTTGTATTACGGTCAGCGCGCATGGTACGTGATCGGAAAACATCACGTCCACAACAAAGTGCGCACGCTAAAGTTGTCGCGGTTCACATGCTGCCGTCCGACCCAACAGCCCTTTGCCATCCCAGACGGCTTCTCCATCGACCGTCACTTCGCCGGCGCCTGGCGCATGATGCCCGATCCCGAAGTTTACGAAATCGAACTGCGTTTCAGCACAGAAGTCTCGGAGAATGTCGCCGACACGCACTGGCATGATTCGCAAGAAATCGAGTGGCACGACGATGATTCAATCACGATGAGACTGCGCGTGGCGGGGCTGCGGGAAATCATTTGGTGGATCCTCTCCTACGGCCCGAACTGCCGCGTGATCAAGCCGGCGGTCCTGCGTAAACAGGTGCAGGACTTGGCCAGGAAGACCGCGAAGCAGTACGGGCGTCAGGGTGGCAGGGCGAAGGCGATGTTGCCGGGGTGAATGTCCAGAAGGGCGTACCCGGTTGCTGCACAGAAAGCGTTCGCCACGGTGAGTGCATCGCTCCAGCGATTCCCAAAAAGTTCACGCAACTGTGCGTGTTATTCGTCGATTACATCTTCCGGAAAGTCGGGCACCTCATGGAGAAGCTTTGCTCCAGCGAAGTCCAGAACGAACGGCGGCTGGACGAGTGTCAGTTCAATTGCCAGTAATTCATCGTCATTGACCAGTAGCACCGGTACTGCATGCCCGGCAACTTGAACAATCTGCCGTGCCTTCAGCAGGCGATAAACTTCTAACTCGCGGCGATAACGCTCGAGCTGGTCAAAAAACTTGACGGCCGTCTGCCGCGACGAACGCCAAACGACGCCGTCCTGCCCCGCACCGAGCCCAAGCTTGTCAATCAACTGAATCGAGTGACGCGCCCCGAAGATGATGGTACGATCACTCATGATGGACGGCGACGCTGCACGATCTTGGCCTTACCTCACGCTCCTTGTGCGCGATGGCAACGTGGAACACGCGCCCACACACGTCGGCCCAGATTTTCTAATTTTCCCAAGCCCGCCGCGCCTTCAAGAATCGCGGCTGGTCATCGAAACTCAGAGCAATGGCGTATGCCAATCCACGGTTGTCGAAGTACTAACGCACCCACCGGATGCAACGCGAATTCCAATTCGAACAATACCGAATGAGAAAGAAGTCCCGGCCAGGTTGACCGCCTGACCGGGCTTCAATAGGGCCGCGTTCGGGTGAACGCGGAAATGCAGCACAACTCGAAGATGCTTCCTACGGAAGTATCTGCTTCAATGGGGCCGCGTTCGGGGGAACGCGGAATCAGTCAGTCCACTGCTGCTTTTGCAGCTTAGCCGGTTGACGGCAAATTATCAAGTTAAGATAATTCCGTAGGAATTTTTCGAGCGCTATCGTGGCGGGCGCATTGATGGAGCAAAGGAGTGTGCACATGAGACACTTTTCCGATCCTGCCTACGACATTGACGACATCAAGCAAGATATCGCACTCGCGCTGTGGAGTCGCCGACTTGCGCGTCCTTCGAAACGGGTCTGGCGCAATGCACGGGCGAGCATCCATAGGCGCCGCGTTTGCTTTCACGATGCACTCAAACATGTTTTCGCAGGCGCGCAAAATCAAGTCCAAAATCGGCTCGACTCAATCGATCGCCACGATGAGGTAGCGGCATTGTATCGCGCTGCGTTCAACGATCGGCAACGGCAGATCCTCGATTACCTGAAAGACGGATTCGCCGTTCGCGCGATTGCAAGGCTTCTGAGAATTGCGCCCAGTACAGTTTGCGCCGATATCAGCGCGATCCGGAATCGTTTTCGAGCATGATTTTTCTGGAGCGCACTGCAGCACAGTCTGCACACCCCCATGCTATCAGGGGGGCCAGATGAAAGTCGGACCTGCACGGACGCGGGACAATTCGGCTCCGCGCTGCCGTTCGTTCCCGCGGAGCTGCCGGTGGTGCGTGGTGCGAACCTTCCACGACGCCCGCCTCGCCGCGGCGCGTGGAAGACCGATCCCGGCGCACCACCTCCGTCGCCTGGCGCAACGCCGCTTCGCGGCCGTCCTGTCGAGGGTGGAGCAGGGCTTTGCATTTGAGAGTGAAGGTTAGGAATGTAGACAGTTCGGGGATTCAAACATCCGCTTGATACAAGGACACGATGCCTGACAACTTCTCGAATTTCTTCCAACACGCGACCGGGATGACGGACAGCTATCCGTATCAGCGGGAATTTGCTTCCGCCAAGGCTCTCCCACATTTACTCGGAGTGCCAACCGGCGCGGGGAAAACTGCAGCAGCGATTCTGGGATGGCTTTGGCGTTTCCAGAATGTGCCAGCCACGCCGCGTCGATTGGTCTACTGCCTGCCGATGCGCGTACTTGTCGAGCAGTCACATCGGGAGGCAAGCAAATGGATCAAAAACCTTGGACTCGAATCGGACATAGACGTCCACGTCCTGATGGGCGGAGCTGATACTGATGACTGGCACCTTCGCCCGGAACGCCCGGCAATCTTAATCGGGACGCAGGACATGCTGCTGTCCCGCGCGCTGAACCGCGGATACGCCGCCAGCCGGTTCCACTGGCCGATCGACTTCGCCCTTCTCAATAACGATTGCCTCTGGGTCTTTGACGAGCCGCAACTGATGGGCAGTGGTGTCAGCACATCCGCACAACTCGCCGGGCTTCGGAAGACGTTAGGGCTTTCGTTCGACTGCCCATCGGTGTGGATGTCCGCCACGCTCGAACCGGACTGGCTCGACACCATCGACTTCCGCGGCAGGTTTCCAGAGCCGCCGCTGGAATTGACCGATGCCGACTACGACCCGAAGCTGCCGCTGAATAAGCGTATGACGGCAGCGAAGGTACTGCGGCAATTCGACACACCCACGCCCGACGCCAGAGCGGTCGCGAAGGCCATCTTTGAAACTCACGAGGTCGGCACTCAGACGCTCGTCATTGTCAACACGGTTGATCGTGCTAAAGATGTATACAGCGAGCTAGCCAAGTTGCGGAAGAAGAGTCCAACACCCGCACTTTTGCTGGTTCACTCGCGATTTCGGCCCGCCGAGCGAGAACTGCTCAACGTCGAGTTGCAAGGCAAATCGCCCGGCGACTGCATCCTGATCGCCACCCAAGTCGTCGAAGCGGGCGTCGATATTTCCAGCCGAACGCTCATCTCTGACCTCGCGCCCTGGGCGAGCATGGTGCAGCGGATCGGTCGATGCAATCGCACCGGTGACGACGGCAGCGCTGACAATCCCGCCCGAGTTTCATGGATAGACTTGCCTGAGAAGTCACATCTGCCCTACGAAGTGTCTGATCTCGATTTTGCCCGCGATCAACTCGTCAAACTTGAAGGTAAAGATGTCTCTCCGAAGTCGCTCGATGACTTCAAGCGAACCGAGGACATCAAGCTCCCGTTCGAGCACAAACACGTTCTTCGCCGGCGCGATTTAATCGACCTCTTCGACACCACGCCTGACCTGTCTGGCAACGACATTGATATCCAGCGGTTTGTTCGAAGTGACGATCCTGATACCGACGTCCAAGTCTTCTGGCGCGAATTCAACGACGCCCCCGGCGAACAACTCAGCCCCGAACGCGCCGAACTGTGCAGCGTGCCCGTCGGCCAGTTCAAGAAGTTTATTGAAGGTAAGGACGGCGCGAATGCCTACGTCTGGGATCACCTAGAAGACATTTGGGCGAAACTCGAAGCGCGGCAAGTTCGGCCAGGCTTGGTTATAATGCTCCCCTGTAATGCGGGTGGATACTCCTCCACGACCGGCTGGGATTCCGGTTCAAAATCAAAGGTTGATCCCAGTCCACTTATGGCCAGTGTCCCAAACGAGGCAACGGGCTCTGACCCCAACTCCGCATCGCCCGTCGCCCTCATGATCGCCCAGCACACCAGCAACGTCGTCGCTGAGGTTCGCGCGATCCTGAAAGCCCTCGGACTCGACGAACAGATCCCACTCTTCGAATCCGCCGCCCGATGGCATGACGTCGGGAAAGCATTGCCCGCCTGTCAGAACGCCTATGTCAAACTCAACAACACGCTCGATCTAAACCGGTTGTGGGCCAAATCCGGCAAGAAGGGCAAGCTGCGCTACGACCGCCCGCATTTTCGACACGAACTCGGCTCGGCACTCGCTGCGCTCCAACAGTCGTTGCCTTTCGATGTTGCTTACCTCATCGCAGCACATCACGGCAAAGTGCGTCTTAGCATCCGCAGTTTACCCGGTGAGAATATGCCTGATGACGAACAAACGCTGTTCGCACTCGGCATCCGTTCCGGCGACGTCCTTCCCTCGGTCGATCTGGGCGACGGTGTTACATCGCCGCTGATCACGCTCGATCTCACGCCCATGCAACTCGGTGGCGACACCAGTTGGACCGCCCATGCACTCGATCTGCTCAAAGAACACGGGCCGTTCAAACTCGCATTCCTCGAGGCAATCCTGCGAATCGCCGATGTGCGTGCCAGCAAGAAGGAGGCCGAATCATGCTGAACGAAATCGAACTCCCCGGCTGCACGCCCGAACCGCTGATGAGCTATCTCAAAGCCCTGGGCGTGTTTCGGCTCGTCGCCGAACAGAAAGACCCTGCCGCCCGACTCTCCTGGCGTTTCGGGGTCGCAGTGCTTCACACCACTCTGGATCGTGAAGAACTGGCGAAGTTCTTCATCGATGAATACGCACCAACACCGGTGATTGCTCCGTGGAACGGAGGAAGCGGTTTCTACGGGGGCGGATCAGGGCCGCTTGTTGCAGTTGAGCAATCAACCTCTGAAAGGTTTGCCCGCTATCGCGAGACGATTCATCTCGCCCGCACGATCATTCCGTCAACAAAGCCGAAGGACGACGACAAGGAGTCTGTGCTAATCGCGTGTCGATCAGTGCTAGCCGATGAAGTGATCTCATGGCTCGATACGTGTTTTGTACTTGGTGAGAACCGTCCGACGTACTTTCCACTTCTCGGCACCGGCGGAAATGACGGCCGACTCGACTTCACCAGCAATTTCATGCAGCGCGTCGCAGAGGTTATTGCACTCGGAAACGCAGGGGATCTTTCAGAGTCGACATCGCTCCTGCACTCATCGCTTCTCGCCGACACACTCATCGAACTCGGGAAGTCGGCCGTCGGCCAGTTCAATCCTGGCGGCATCGGTGGCCCGAACGGCACACAGGGAAAGTTCGAAGCCGATTCCCGGGTCAATCCGTGGGACTACATCCTGATGATCGAAGGCACAATGCTATTCGCAGGTGCAGTCTCGCGTCGGATGGGTTCAAGCGAGTCGATGCGTTCTGTCTTTCCGTTCGTCGTCGATTCCGTCGCAGTCGGCTACGGATCGTCCACGGTCAGCGAAGAAACAAGCGACGGGTCGCGCGCCGAAATGTGGATGCCACTCTGGTCCTCTCCCTCTTCATACGGCG
>CAZXLA010000115.1:0-3641 GCA_964641895.1 uncultured Tepidisphaeraceae bacterium | reverse complement strand
ATAAAACACCTTATTTCGCAGGGCAGGGCGCAACTCGGACGAAACCAGGCGCGCAACGCAGTCGAGTTCGCATTGGCAGTGAATCTGTTGGGCGTTGATCGCGGTATCGACGCGTTCGTCCGCTTCGCATTTCTAAAGCGGAACGGACTTGCATTCCTCGCCGCTCCGCTCGGACGTATCGAAGTTCGCTTTCGTCCCGTCGCCCGGCTACTTGAAGACCCGCCGCTACGATCATGGATCGATCGCCTGCGCCGTGCCTGTAACGACAAAGAGAAAACACCGGCGCGATATCAGGCCGCGCTTCGAAATCTCGACCGAACCTACTTCGATTTCGCCTGCCGTAGTCAGATCGGCAACGACTCCAAGTATCTGCTCGACATTGTTCGTGCGATCGGGATTGCCGAGCGAACCCTCGCTCGCGGCCTTTCGTTTGCCAAAGAGAAATACATTCGCCCACTCTTTGGTCTAAGCAGCCAATGGCTCGAACAAGCCCACGACGGCTCCGCCGAATTTCGACTTGCCGCCAGTCTCGCGGGTATTGGCAAAACGAAGAAGAACGAAGTCGGCCCAATCCGTGCATTCCTTGAAGAGGTTGAAGTCACGAAGTTTGTAAACTGGAACTCCGGCAGCACCTCCGCTGTCTGGTCGAAGCCATCGCTTGCCAACAATCTGGCTGCCGTCTTCAAACGCAGGCAGATGGAAGCGTATCGCGCAGGGATCGAGGGCGTTCCGATCCGTTCTTCGTACTTCGCAAGGCTCGACGACGTCATCGACTTCCTCCACGGCAACACCGACGACGACAAACTCGCCGACCTGCTCTGGGGACTCATCTGCGTCGAGTTTCCCGCTGAACAGGTTCGACTGGAACGAAGCTCACTCGGCGCTCCCCTCGAGTTCGGCCTGCCACGACTACTCGTCAACTCGCGCAGCATTGTCGCAAGTGGCAAACACTGGAACATCGATCGCGAAGGCGCTGCGAATGCCGTCCACGATCCAGATGTCTTCCATCAACTCGCCACCGGCCGTCGCGATGCCGTCTCGCAGTGCGTCACACGGGCCGCGCGTCGGCTGAAGTCAGGCGGCCTTATGCCCGTCGGCTATCGCAACCGTCGCGGCTCCGGGCATTCGCTTGATGTCGTCAGCCGATTCGATCCGACCCGCTTGCTCGCGTCGATGCTGTTCCCACTCTCAAACGATGATCTCAAGCAAATCGCAAAAACTATCCTTTACCCCATAGAAGAAAGTGAGGCCTCCCTTGTCGATTGATTTCGCGGCACTCAAGTCCGCACCACGCATCCTGATCGAAGCCGCCCTCCAACCCGTGCAGGGCAAGCGGTTCCAGCCGACCGGATTCCCCGACCTCGGCCCCGCGCTCTACGACGCGCCCGACGGCAACGGCGGGGTCATTCCCACGCTGCTGATCGAGTCCGCCCAGTCGATGGCCAACCGTCTTGAAGCCGTCTGCTGGGACGAAGGCAACAACACCATCGCCGAAGCGCTCAAGGGCCTGCCCTATGTGCTGGTCAAACTCGCGGGCCTCGGCGACGGCACGGATACTACGACCAGCCTGCAGGAGTTTCACAGGCTGAACTCGCCATACATCATGAGCGGCACCCTCGGCGACAAATCCTTCGCGGATGTTCTCAAGCCCCAACTCGGCATGAGCACCGTCGCAGGCAAGCCAAAGAAGGAGAAGAAGGGCGCTGCCGCCGAGTCGATTGCTGAAGTGCCAAGTGCAGAGGCCGAAAAGGAACCGGATGACGTCGCCGGCGTGGTCAACCTTCGCAAGCTTGCTGCTGTGTGTTTCAAGTACGATCCGAACTCGCTGATTCACGGCATCTTTCTCGAGAAGATCGCGGGCAGGTTGCGGCATCCTCGCGCCCTCTCAGCCTTCATTGAAGCCAGCGGCGTGGGCCGGGCTGATAGTGGCGGTGTGAAGTTCGACCGCGTGTTGCCCAAGCCGAGCGTCGCAGGCGTGGACGCAAAAGGCGGGTACGGCAACGTCCCCTTCCACCGAACCGAGTTCACCGCCCAATCCATCACCGCCTACTTCAGCATCGACCTCGCGCAAATCCGCGGCTACGGACTCCCGGACGACGCGACGAACCTGCTGATCGCACTTTCGCTCTGGAAGGTTCGGCAATTCCTCGACTCCAACATGCGGCTTCGCACGGCGTGCGAACTGGAACTTGTGAACGGTTCTTCCTCGATCGTCGTCAAGCGGCCCGACAAGTTCGTGTTCCCAGAATCGACTGCGTTCGGCAACTCGATCGCCACACTCATCGGGAAGTGCCAAGAACTGTTCGCAAAACCGATCGTCACCGAACTGACTTGGTCCAACAGCAAATAATCGGAGCGCGTCATGCCCATTCTCATCAAGCTCACTTTCCCCGCCGGGCGGTATCACGCCACACCGTGGGGCAGGCATGTGAACGAAGGCGTCGTCGAATGGCCGCCCAGTCCGTGGCGATTGCTCCGCGCACTGGTGGCCGCTTGGAAGCGCACCTGCGCCGACGTTCCCGAAGCGAAGGTCAAGCGAATCCTTCAGGCGATGACTCCGCCGCCACGCTTCAAACTGCCACCTCATCGGACGGCACACACGCGGCACTACATGCCGTGGGAAAAGAAAGGCCCCGCCGACCGCGCACTGATCTTCGACACCTTCGTCAGCGTCAGCCGCTCCGAATCACTCTACGTCGGCTGGCCTGATGCGGAATTATCGCCTGACGATCGGACGGTGCTCGCCCGGCTGCTCGACAACCTCACCTCGCTCGGCCGGGCCGAGAGCTGGACGCACGCAGCCATCTCCGACGACTCTGTCGAGCTTGATCTGACCGTCTCCGACCAACTTGACTCCAATCCACTGCGCGTCTTCTGCCCCGACCCTGCCACCGCATTTGACGACGAGCATTACCCCACGCACGACGCGGGCAAACTTGCCAAGGGGAAGATCAATCCTGCCGACTACCTGTTCGACTGCCCGCGCTGGCACTTGTGCCTGGATACCGAAACGATCCACGCGAAGAAATGGCCAGCAGTTCCCGGATCACGCTGGGTGAACTACGCGCGTCCTGCAGAAAATATACGTCCCATTCGACGCACACCTTCTGCACGACGAGCCAAGCCCGCCATCAAGGTCGTGCGGTTTCTCATCGACGGCAAGGTGCTGCCGCGCACGTTCGACACACTTCCCTTCGCCGAAGCATTTCGCTACGCGGTCCTTCGCAAGTTCCCCGAAACCGGCCCCGGCTCGCAAACCCTTAGCGGGCACGACGCCAACGGCCAACCGATGCAAGGCCACCGGCACGCGTTCTATCTGCCCACGAACTCCGCCGACGATCGCGCGCATCTCTCTCACGTCACCGTCTACGCACCCGCGTCACTCAACGACGACGAAATCGCCGCATTGGAATCGCTCCGCTCCATGCACACCGGCCACGGGGAAAAGCGAAAGGATTATCAACTGCGAATTGTCGGCGTCGGCGTGCCTGGCGATTTCAACCAGCCGATGTTCGCTTCGTCACGTGAATGGGTTTCGACGACACCTTTCGTCTGCCCGCGCTTCCCTAAGCCCACGCAAACCGCCGCCGACGTCGCGCGCGAACTGATTGCAAAACTCGGCATCGGCGCACTGATCGACG
>CAZXLA010000114.1:0-12218 GCA_964641895.1 uncultured Tepidisphaeraceae bacterium | reverse complement strand
CCATTTTGCGATCGAACGAGAACAAAGATTATTTCGATGGTGGCATCCGAGATGTGCTGCAGGCTCGGCGCGCGTACTGGTACACGTTGACGCAAGCGGTGCGTGCAGGGCTTTTAAAAAATTGGCGCGAGTATCCACACAACTATGTGAATATTGAAGTAGAGCGAGCGGTCGAGCGCGCTGTTGAACTAAACGCGTTTCTCGAAGGCGTTCCGTACGCTTGTTACGAGCGCAGAAAAAGACGTGGTCAGCAAAGCTGACCACGCCACTTGTCGAATGATTGCGTGATCTTTGAAACCTACTGTGGCTGTCCACCGGGCAGGAAGCCTTCAAGCTTGCGCGCCCGCACCGTCACTTCGCCGCGACGCTTGGCCCCTCGATCCACGTGATCTGCTCGTAAGATAAGAACTTCCACTTGTCCTTCGGCAGAGCGATGAACAGTTTTGTTTCCATCGGAACCACTAGCTCAGGATTCGTCACCCGATACGCGTGCCCGTCGGACATGAAAATCCGAAAGGTCTCAAATGGCTCGGCGTCGAGCAGCTCCTGGATGGTTCCGGGATCAATCATGCAACCATTCTACCGCGGCTCCCCGCCGGGCAAGAAGCCCTCGAGCTTGCGCGCCCGTACCGGGTGTTGCAGCTTGCGGATGGCCTTGGCTTCGACCTGCCGCACGCGTTCGCGCGTCACCTTGAAGATTCGGCCCACTTCCTCCAGCGTATAGGTGTAGCCGTCGCCGATGCCGTAGCGGAGCTTGATGATCTCTCGCTCACGGTAGGTGAGGGTCTTGAGGACCTGCTCGATTTTATCCTTGAGCATTTCCTGCGTCGCCGACTCCACCGGGTTTTCGGCCTTTTCGTCCTCGATGAAATCGCCGAAGTATGAATCTTCTGATTCACCGACGGGGCGATCCAGCGAGATCGGGTGACGCGAAATTTTCAGCACGCGGCGCGTTTCGCTGACCGTCATCTTCGCCTTTTTGGCGATTTCTTCGATCGTCGGTTCGCGGCCGAACTCCTGCATGAGGGCTTTGCTGATATTGCGCAGCTTGCTCATCGTTTCGATCATGTGCACCGGAATACGAATCGTGCGGGCATGGTCGGCGATAGCGCGGGTGATCGCCTGGCGAATCCACCACGTCGCATAAGTGCTGAACTTGTACCCGCGGCGGTATTCGTATTTATCGACCGCGCGCATCAGGCCGGTGTTGCCTTCCTGAATGATGTCCAGAAAACTCAACCCGCGGTTGCGGTACTTCTTGGCGATCGACACCACCAGCCGCAAGTTGCCGCCCGACAGTTTGCGCTTGGCGTCTTCGTATTTGTTGAAGATCTTGCGGGTCTGGATGACGCGCTTCTGCAGGTTCTGCGCGTCTTCCAGCACCAGGTCTTCAAGACCCGAAATTTCCTGCTGGCAGACTTCCAGGTCTTCGCCAGGATCTTTCACTTTGCTCAAATCTTCGATTCGGCTTTCCAACTCCACCATCTTGGTGCTGATGCTGTTGAGCTTCTTCATCAGCGGCGTGACTTTGCTGGTGCGCAGCGACAACTCTTCCAGCAATTTCACGCAGCGGCGGCGCCGGCGGCGGATGGCGGTGTTGAACGGCTCGTGGTCCTTTTTGTTCTTCGTCGCGCGCATCGTTTCCCAGTCGCGCCGATTGCGATCGATCATCTCGCGAATCGTGCGAACGTTCTGCGGAATGCGCTGGCCGATCGTGCCTTTGTCGGCCTGATCTTCGGCGGTGCTGATCTTCATCGTGCGGTCGAACGGCAGGTCGCCGTCGTCCACCTGCTGCAGAATGTCGACCGCCGCCTGAATGCAATAATCGCTTTCAAGCACGCGGCTGCGGAAGATCTTGCGGGTAATTTCGATTTTTTTGGCGAGATGAATTTCCTGCTCGCGGGTGAGCAGGGGGATTTCGCCCATCTGCGTCAGGTACATGCGCACCGGATCATCGATGCGCTTGTTGCCGGCTTCGGCCAGTTCTTTTTGCAGATCGACTTCGATTTCTTCTTCGTCGTCTTCGGCTTCGTCGCCCTGATCGGCGATGGTGGGAAGCGGAATCGGTGGGATGATCTTCTCCGGCAGCACCAGCGGCGCGGCGGTGACGACGGATTTGATTTCTCTCACAGACTTCATGGCCTTGCGGGGCTTTTTTTCAAAGTCCGAAACGTCGGCCTCGTCGATGAGCTTGATGCCCATCTCGTCCATCATCTGTAAAAGCGAATCGAGCTTCTCCGGCGAAACCACCTCGTCGGGCAGCTTGTAGTTCAGTTCTTCATAAGTCAGGTAGCCTCGGTCAGTGCCGAGTTCGAGGAGGTGGCGCACTCGGTTCTCGACCTCTTCGGGAGAACCGGAACCAATCAAGGGAGTTTCAAGAACGGGTGGAGCGATTTCCTTCATAGCCATAGCGGGTCCAAACTTTCAACACGATCCTACGGCACGGCGGCACGGGCCAAGAACCTCGGGGGTATTCCCGATTCCTGTAACGAGTGCTCCAGCAGACGTGCCGGCTATTCAGTTGTACACAAACAAGAGCGATGTCTTGCCCTGGCAGGGGTCAGACAACGCACCATTCCACTTTCAACGCAATCAAACCGGTGCTGCGCGAGTGGAGTCCTGACCGATGGGGACCGTCCGATACGCGCAGTCCGACAATTCTACAACAATCCGCGTCGCATGTCGGGTCGGGCGGATTTTTCTGCCAATTGACGCAGCAAAGCGATGTCCGGGTCTTCACGTCCCGCATCGCTGCCCGCATCGTCTGCCACATCGTCGCCGGTGGTCGCCGAAACCCTTCCTTCGACCGCGCCGGCGCGAATTTGGGCCAGATTTGCCGCCGATGCCGCCCGCAGCCGGGCCCCGTGAACGTGTTCTACGGCTCCGTCGAGCGTTTGTTCTACGCTGGTGAAGCTTTCAACCTCGTTTACGACGTCTATGGCCAACTGTTTCAGTTCGTCCGAAGGCAGATCGGACAACAATTGTGCGAATTCCGGCTCGCCGTCGTGCCGGCAAACGTCCCAGAATATGTCGGCCAGTTGCCTGCGAAGGCCGATCGCAAAATCTACCGGCTGAATATCCTTCTGCAACGTCAGCCAGCGATCAGGCTTCAACATCACTCCGCCGAGCAGGTGGCGTTCGGCCCGTACCTGCGCTGTCACTTCCTCTACGCCATTATCCGACATCGTCGGCCATTGCACTTCTGTGCCTTGAGCCACATCCGTCATCCGCGGCGTCGATCGCGCAGGCTTTTGGCGGCTCGACCGGAACCGCCTATGCAGTTCTTCGACCGGCATGCCGGTTAATTTCGCCACACGGCCCAATGCCGTGCCCCAGCGAAGGTCATCCACCGGCCCAGCGCCCCGCGCGCCTGCCAGCACATCTAAATACGCCGCCACCGCGTTCTGTTCGCCCGTCAAACTGCCCGCCGACTCAAACTGCTTTTGCATCAGTCGCCACTTAAACGTCAGTGCATCGCTGGCACCGGCCAGAAGCGCGTTAAACGCCTCCAAGCCGTCACGCATGATAAACTCATCCGGATCCAGCCCTTGCGGAATCGCCGCGACGGCGATCTCGATCGGCTGGGTCAGGAACAGTTCCACCGTGCGATTGACCGCCGCATCGCCGGCGGCGTCGGCATCGAACAGCAGCACGATCCGGTCGGCAAACCGCCGCAGGATGCCCACATGCTGCTCGGTCATGGCGGTGCCCAGAATGCTCACCACGTTGGTGGCGCCATACTGATGGGCCATGACCACATCGGTGTATCCTTCAACCACCGCCACCGTGCGGGTTTCTACAATCTTCTGCTTGGCCAAATCCAATCCAAACACAGCTTTGCTCTTATGAAACAAAGGCGTTTCGGGGCTGTTGAGATACTTCGCCGGTGCGTCCGACCCGGGCATGACGCGCCCGCCGAAGGCAATCGTTCGGCCGGTTTCATCGCGAATCGGGAACATCACGCGATTACGAAACGTGTCGTAAAACCCCGTTCCGCCATCGCGTTGTTTCACCAACCCTGCAAGGTGCAACACGGCGGGCGGAAACTTTTTCGACAGCGCCGTTAGCAGGCCGTCCCAGCCCTCGGGCGCGAACCCGACGCTGAACTTCCGCAACCATTCCGGCGTGAACCCGCGCGATGCCATGTACTCGCGCGCCGCTTTGCCGGTGGTCGCATGCTGCATGAACTTGTCAAAGAGCGCCACCGCCGTCGAGTGAGCTTCCAGCAACTGTTGCCGCTCGCCGGCGTTTTTTCTCTGCTCCCCGCCCTGCGGCAAATCAATCCCTGCCGCCCGGGCGAGAATGGCCAGCGATTCGCGAAACTCCACCCGATCGCGCTTCATCACAAAATCAAAACACGTCCCGCCGGCCTTGCACCCGAAGCAGTAAAACATCTGCTTGCCCGGGTCCACCGTAAAGGAAGGCGATTTTTCCTGGTGAAAGGGGCAAAGTCCGACATATTTAGCCCCGCGGCGGGTGAGCTTGACGCTCTGCCCGATCAACGTGACGATGTCCGTCGCCGACAAAACCCGCGATTTTCCGTCGCCCGATGCGTTCACGTCCCTGCCTCGCACGCGGTTCGGCTTAAGATGCACCGAGCCATGCCAACGCCCCGGCAAAGCCCCCAAGCGGCTCGACCGGATCGAAGTCATTCAAGCGTAAGGAGTTACAAAATCAGCCAAAACGAACTGTTGCCGCACGCCTCAGAGACTATATCCGCCGGCACTGATATATTCAAATATGCCGGTGTTAATGACAGCGTAAGTGTAGTCCAATAATAAGCTTATGAACTACAGTATTAAACGCACTAATTGCGCGAAGTCGCAGGTCGGGCACTCACGTGTATTGAGGCTGGACATGCGGCGTGTTCAAGCTGCGAGCTACCAACCCACCACCGACCTATAACCTCCACGCCAAACTACCCCGCCATCGCTTCGAGTTTGGCGCGATTGAGAAGGGTCCATAGCCGCCGGACGCGCGCCGGGAGTTGCTGCGGGATTTCGCTTTCCAACGCCTGCCAGTCGGCCGAGTGGGCTTTGACATACGCGTCGACCTCGCTGGCGGCGACGGGCCAATCGAGCGTGAACGGGTCGTCGGTCAGGCCAACCACCGTCGCGATCAACTGACGCTTCGGCGGCCAGCCCTGCGTCATCAACTGTTTGTACCGATCGCGGCCGAGGTTTTTGATCGACTTGATCGATGCCAGCAGCGGCGGAAGGCCGAAATCGCCGAGCGGTGCCTCGACCGGTGTGGATGCGCCGACCGCTTCATAGCGTTTCCATTTGCCGTCGGTGCGGCGCAGCGGGTTGATACGGCCGGCGGTGCGATCAAGCTCGGCCACTGTGCTGCGATGGCCCCAGCACACCGCCACGCCCAGCAGTGTTTGCGTCATGTAGCGCGTGGCGAGCAGGTCGGCGGTGTCTTTCGGGCGATCGCCGTCAGGCACGGGTTCATTCGACGTTTCGTAGCGCGCGCCCCACAGGCGCGCGCCGGGAAGGAATTCGGTCATGCCGTTGAGCTGAAGGCTGATGGCCTGCGAAACCGCGCGCTCGACGGCCTGGCGCGAATCGGGTCGATCGAGCACTTCGTGTTCGAGCAGGAGGGCGAACGTGGAATCGCGAAAGTCGGCATCGTCGAGGCGGATGAATCTTTTAGTGCCGTCGGCGCGCAGCCAGGAACCGTTGCCGTGCTGTTTGCGCATCCATCGCGCCGCGCGATCAACGCTGTCGAGCAAAGGTTGGTCGCGGTTGAGTTGCGGATCGAGCACAGCCAACATCAACCCCATGCCGGCGGTCGTACTGGCACGATCAGGGAGCGGGGTGTCGTCGGTTTTGGGGTCGGCGGTTGTACCGAACATGGCCAGCGCGGCGATCTGCCCGCTGGGCGCCTGCGCGGCCATCGCGGCGGCGGCGGATTTTTTTGCGGCATTGGTCAGCGAGGCATCATGAAGCAACTCGCCCGCCCACAACAGCACCACGCCGGCGGCGGGGGAGTTGCCCGGTTCCATCGACACCGGCCGCGCCGCCGTCCCTTTGCCCACCGCCGGCGCATCGCCCCACGCGATGCCGTAGGGCCTTTCAACCGCGTCGGCGATCAACTGCCGGCACTCGGTTTGAAGCTGCGCCGCGTACTTGCCGAGGGGCGCATCAGCGCCGGCCGAACAAATGTTAGCGACCGTAAGCATTACCATGAGCATGGGAGCGAGCAGCGGGATGTTCACTTGTGCGATTCGTGCAACCATGCTCTGATTGTAACCCTGATGCGACGATTCATCATCGACATTGAAACCGAAGGCAACGGCGAGGTCGTCAACCTCTCTTCCAAACTCGCAGAGCACATGCGCCGCGAGAAGGGGGACGGCCTGCTGCACATTTTCGTCAACGGTTCCACCGCGTCGGTGACCACGCTCGAATTTGAACCGGGTTTGGTGAAGCACGATTTGCCCAACCTGCTGCAGCGGTTGATTCCCGATGACATGCCCTATCAACATGAAGCCACCTGGAACGACGACAACGGACACAGCCACCTGCGCTCCACCGCGCTGGGCACGGGGATCACCGTTCCATTTTCCGACGGTAAAATTCTGACCGGCGAGTGGCAACAAGTGGCGTTGATCGATTTCGATACCCGCCCGCGGCGACGCAAGGTGATTTGCACGGTCATCGTGTAAGTGATTGCCTGCAACGAACGGAGTGCGTCATGAGCTGTGAGTTGTTGGAACAGCGCCGGCTGTTAATCGTAGATGGCAGCGGCGGCGGCATCCATATCGCCGGTACCGCCGGCGATGACGTGATCACCATCGACTGCGGCGGCGACGAAGACATCATCACCGGAGAGACACGCCTCGATCACTTTGGGAACCCTTTTGTGTCACCCGATCAATCGACCGATTTTGACGAAACGGAGGATGTGCTGGGCTTGGGATGAGGCCATCGAGCGTTGAATTGTTCAGTTCATTTGAGCAGTTGTAGAAATCGTTCCACCGTTAATCCGGAGTCACGAATGAGCCCCCGCAACAACCCGCGGTCGAGTTCACGGTGGTCTGGGACTGACAGGTTCGCATTTACGCCCGTCTTGGTCAGAACCATGTGGCTGCCACGCTGCCGATTGAATGACCACCCACCCCGCTCAAACACTCGGCGAGCGTCGCGTCCACTGACAACGGGCAGTTGCGGCATAGTCGCCCGGGTTAGACGGTCACCAGTTCGATATCGCGCGACAACGTCGATTCAATCTTGTCCTGCTCGGTCTCCAGCCAAGCTTCGATGGCTTCCTTGATGTTGCTAATCGCTTCATCCCGCGTGTTGCCTTGAGACCAGCAGCCACGCAGGGCGGGGACACTTGCGATGAAGCCGCGATCTTCTCCTGGCTCAACGAGGACTTTCAATTTCATGATGTTAAGTATACCCGACGTATTGAGCGCTGAAACAAAAATCCGCAGCTACGTGTGCAATATAGCTGCTCATTGGAGCATCAAGCCACTCCCAATTGCCGCATCAGTTCATCGCCCGGGCGCTGTCTTCGAGTCGCTGAATGAGTTCCTGCGCCTCTTCCGACCGCTCACCGATGTTGCTCGTCCAGGCGAGCATTTCGTTTTTGAGCGCTGCACGTTCGATTCGGCGGCAGGCGCTGATGACGGTGCTGTGGTTGCGTTTGCCCATGCGCATGCCGATCTCGGGAAAGCTGAGTTTGGCGGTTTTGCGAATGAGGAACATCGCCACGCTGCGCGCCAGCGAGATCGTCCGCTGGCGTCGGCCGGACATGAGGTCTTTGTGGTCCAGGCCGAAGTAGGCACAGACGCTGACCAGGATGTTGTCGGGGCGCACCGGCTGCACCATCAGCCGATCAAGGTCGCCCAGCGCCTCTTGCGCCAGTTGCAGGTCGGCCTGTTTCTGTCCGGACAGTTGCAGGTGTGCATTGATTCTCGTGACCGAGCCTTCCAGCTCGCGCACGTTTTGCGTGATCCGCCGGGCGATCCATGTGATCACTTCTTCGTTGATCTTGCTGCCGCTGCGCTGGCTCATCTGCCGGAGAATTTCGCACCGCGTGGCGAAGTTGGGCGGGTCGACGCGCACCACCATGCCGCTCACAAAGCGGTTGATGAGCGATTCGCCGAAGCGTTGGATCAGTTTTGGATGGTTGTCGCTGGCCAGCACTACCTGCCGGCCCATGGCTTCGATGGCGTTGAACGTGTGGAGGAACTCTTCCTGCGTGGCGGTTTTGCCGCCCAGGAAGTGAACGTCGTCAATCACCAGCAAATCCAGATCGCGCATTCTTCGGCGGAAGCCGTCCATGCGGCTGCTGCGCAGCGCGGTAAGGTATTCATTGGTGAATTCTTCGCCGGTGAGGTAAATCCAGCGTTTGGTCGGATGCAATTCGATAAAGCGTTTACACAAACCCTGCAGCAGGTGCGTCTTGCCCAGCCCGCACGCGCCATGAACAAACAGCGGGTTGTATTGTGCGCCCGGATACTCCGCGACATACACGGCGGCGTTGAAGGCGAGCTGGTTGCCGTGTCCGACAACGTAGGTGTCCAGATCGTGACGAAGCCGCGAACGACTGGAATAGTTGTTCGTCGTGCTCTGCCGTTCCAACTCCGAGGCCGGACGTCCCACCGACGACAAACCCGACGCCGAACCAACAGACGGCCGCAGCGCCGGGCGAATCATCTCCGCCGGCCGACTTGCCGACACCGGCCCCGCTTTTGCAGACCCATTCTTGCCTGACGCATGACCGTTCACGCGCGCCGAACCGTTGGCATGTTGGCCGTTGGCTTTGCCGTTAGTCGGCGGCGGCTCATCACCATCGCCTTCCACCTCGAACAGTTGCGGCACCACGCAAAATCGCACCGCAAGCTGCTGGCCAAGCACTTCGGCGGCGGCCTCCTGAATCGGGCGGGCGAAATGTTTATCGATCCAGTCGCTGATGAAATCATTGGGAACGGAAATCTCCAGCCCGTCCTGCCTTAAATCCAATTTGGTTGAGTTGGTGAACCAGACGTTAAAACGTTGCGGCCCCACACGCTGGGCGATGGCGTCGGCCAATCGCACCAACTGAGGATCGTGTGCGCTAATGCAGCTCACGAGGATCTCCTTTTCCGTTTCAGCCTTCAGTCGCAGACCGGCTCGTGTGTCGCCTTCCCTGAATAAGACGACGGCCAGCCTGGCGCACCGCAAACGTGTTTTGGCATCCTCCACTTGCCCGCAAACACCGCGACATGCGCTATGCCCGCCCAACAACTGATCGAGCGATGCCGTTCTTCAAACCCGCGGCCCAAACCGGCCGAACGGTCCAAGACCACCATCGCCCGAACATTTTCCCCGGGCGGGTTGAGGCCTCTTGCCTCGCCGGCGGGTTGCAGACCCGCGTCTTCATCCTTGAAGGAATCGCTTCCGTGCGATGTGAAATCAAACCGCAAACCAAACCGATGTTCGTGAGCCCTTAGGAGATCTGCCGATGCGATCTTCCCGTGAGGTCTGTCGCGCGCCTGCCCAGGATTGGGCAGCGGCGACCCTTATTCGTATGCTCACTCGGTTCTATTCATCCCTGAACGCTGCGCTGAAGGATAGTGTCGTTTTCTGTACTGACAAGGCTTTATTTATGGGATTTTCCGTTCACAACGGTGGGGCAACCGGCGGGGATTGCGCGGACGAAGGAAAAAATACTGATATCAACCACCAATCCACGATCTTATAGGTCGTGTGGATGGCCTGTGGAGCGTAAAAAAGTTTTATTCGTCAGCACCGCACGCTTAGCGTTGCACCGCAGGTGCTGCTTCTGCGGTGCCCCGGGCCAGAACCCCGTCGGCCAACCCCCGGATATCCCGCACCATCGCCACCCGCGACCCAATCCGCATCAAACCATGCCGGTAGTACAACCGAAGCGCCGGGTTGTTCTGCGAATCCACCGCCAGCGACAAATGCCGACGGTCTTCGAGGCCGGAAACGGCCAGCGCCCATTGCATCAGAAAATCGCCCACCCCTCGACCTCGGGCAGCGGGGATGATGCCCAGATACACCAGTTCAACCGACGTATTCCCCGCCGAGCGGTTGAGGAGCAGTGTGCCCAGCGGTTGACCGTTTTCGCGGAGCAAGAACCATAATCGCGCGTCGAAATCGCCAGCGGCTTTGTGGCCGGCCATCACGTCCTGCACATCGCGCGCGCCGTTGAGGCTGGGACAGTCTTTGCTGCCTTCGTAGCTATCGAAAATCGTCGCGCCGAAAACAGCATGATTTTCAGGGGAGTAAGTCGAAACTTCCCACCCCGGCGGCAACGCGGGCATCGGCTCGTTCCCGCGGATGCTCGCCTGCAGATAATACAGTTCGGCCAGCCGCGTGTACCCACACCCGGCGTATGCCGTAAGCAACGCCGTTTCGCTCGGCTCGATCAACAGTTGCGAAAGCAGCACCCCGCGCCGGGCGTAGTGCTGGTTGACCGCATCGCTGCAGCCAGCCACCACGCCCCGCAATTCCCGCCGCGGCAGCCGTGTGGGGGTGAACAGCAGCATGGTCTTGCCCGGGCTGACGACGGGCAGCAACGCCCATTCGATTTTTCCGCCCACTTCCGCGATCCAGGCGGCGTTGACGTCCATCCCCCGGTCGAGCGCAAACGACAGGAAATCCAGCACCTGCTCATCGCTCGCCGGCCCGCACGCGTTGCCTACAATCAGACGCATCGCCGGTTCGATTTCGCCACGCAAGACCGCCCGATAACCCGGCGGGCGGGCGTCGCGCGGACGGAACAAGTTTGACAGCGCGGACATGCTTGCCCCAAAATACCCCACCGCTCGCAAAGGGCAAATAACATCAAGACTTAATCGACCAGACTTAAATCGATTTGGAGCCCGCTCGTCATGCGAAATTCGTCGTACCTCCTCGCCGCCGGCGCGTTGGCGCTGGCTTGCTTTATCGGCTCGTCCCATAACACAGTGGCCCGCGCGCAATCCGCACAGGAAACCGGCTACCCCAAACCCGCGCTCGTCCCCAACTCCTGGGAATTGAATTTCTCCCACGGTCAACTCCAGCGGATCGTGGTCGAAATCCCCGGCATGACCAACCCGCGCGCCTACTGGTACATAACCTACACCGTCACCAACAAAACCGACCGCGAACAGATCTTTCTCCCCGTGTTCGAAATGCTCACCGCCGACGGTCGCGTGGTGCGCAGCGACAACTCCATCCCCGGTCCAGTGTTCGACAAAATTAAACAGCGCGAAAAGAAAACCTTCCTCGAACCCTTCTACAAAACCGCCGGCACCCTGCTGGTGGGCGACGAGCAAGCCAAAGACGGTGTGGCCATCTGGCCGGAAGTGCAGTCGCGGATGGGCTACTTCAGCCTCTTCATCGAAGGTTTGTCCGGCGAAACGGCGGAAGTTAAAGCCGGCGATAAAACCTTCATCCTTCGCAAAACCCTTCAACTCAACTACCACGTCCGTGGCGACGAGGTCCGCCCCGGCGACGACGCCGTAAACGCCGCCGATACCGCCGAGCAGTGGATTATGCGGTAGAGGATTTTGCATTTGAGACATAAAGAGAATCGTGGGCGCCACCAAGGTCTAAAGCTCATTTGTGGTAAAGACTGGACCACAAATCCAGATTGACACGAAGAATCGAAGAAACGAAGAAGACCCACAACTCGCAGACGTTCGCACATGCAATTCAATCCTTCGAGTGATTCCATCTTTAGAAGACATTCTTCGTTTCTTCGTTTCTTCGTGTTCAAATTAGACTGTATCGAAGGCGATTTGCCGCGGTGAAGCGACGAAATGCCTGCCCAGCCAGCCATCATCGCGGTCGCGTTGCCGGCGAAGCGTTGTTCTGGACGCGGTCGCCGTCTCGGGTGCCCGGTGTTCCGCGCCAGCGCCCGCGGAACGAAGGCATTTTTTCGGCGATGAGTTTGTCGAACTGCATCTGCTGCTGCGGCGTGAGCAGAGCCCGCGCGTCGGCCTGCGCTTTCTTGAAAACCGCCATGCCCGGGGCGTTGAGGTCTTCCATTTCCTTTTCAAACGCGCCGTTGATGTGTGACGCCTTCTCGCGCTGGTCGGCGGTGAGCATGGCATCGAGGGCGGTATCGCGCTTCTTGTCGCACTTGCGGAATTCCGCGAACGGGGGCGCGGGGGCTTCGGCCATGGCTTTGCGGAAGACGTCCATCACCTTTTCGCGCTGTTCGCCGGTGAGCTTCAGTTCGTCGACAATCTTGCTGATGGGGTTGCCCCGTTC
>CAZXLA010000113.1:0-12265 GCA_964641895.1 uncultured Tepidisphaeraceae bacterium | reverse complement strand
CGCCGGCAATCGCTTCACTTTCTGCTCCAATATCGATCGACGCCGCTGGAGTCATGAGGGTCGGTGGAACACGCATTTCGCTCGATCTCATTGTTTATGGATTTCTTGAAGGTCACACGGCCGAGCAGATTGCCGCAAATTATCCTTCGCTGCGACTTCGCGACGTTTACGGCGCCATCACCTACTACCTCGAAAATCGAGATGAGGTCGACGCCTACCTTCGCGAAGAGGAAGCGCACGCCCAAGAGACGCGCCGCGAGCACGAGAGCAACCCCGACTACCAGGATTGGCGCAATCGCCTGCTGGCCGGTGCGCGCGAACGCGGATTGCTTAAATGATCTCCATCCTGTTCGACGAAGATTTTCACGGCCATTCGATTGCGTTGTTTCGGAGGCGTTATTCAAGCGTCATTCAATCCGTTACGGCTCATCAAGCGGGCCTTCGATCGCGGCCCGACCCGGAACTGCTCGACTATGCTGCCGAGCATGGATTTGTGCTTGCGACGCGCGACCTGAGATCGATGCTCGGCTTTGCTAAACGGCGCATCGTCTCGGGCATTACAATGTCGGGCATCATCGCCGTGACTCGCCCGGCAAGCGCGCCACAGATCGTCGACGACCTGTTTATGCTTGCTCAATCCGAAACGCCCCAGAGCATGATGAATCAGTTCCGCTTCATTCCGTTCTGATCTTAAGAAGCAAAAGATCAGAAAATTCCCCTGATTTTTTAGTGAATTACTGTATCATCGCGACACCTCCTGGAGGCTTAATCCGCCGTGGCTCAAGCAGAAATTGTAATCGCCGATGATCGTCAACTCGCGCACGCCGTCGAGTTGTACAACACTATTTTCCGGCCCAAGCGCGAAATAGATTACTTCAAACGCCGCTTTCAGGGCCGGCATAATGTGCTGACGCTGCTGGCGCGCATGGATGATCAGCCCGTGGGTTTTTGGATCGGCTTCGAGCTTAAGCCTTCAATGTTTTATCACTGGCTGGGCGCGGTCAAGCCCGAGGTGCGCCGGCACGGGGTCGGGCGGCAATTGCAGGAAGCGCAGCAGGCTTGGGCAAAAGATCACGGCTACGAGTTCATCCGCTGCGAATGCCTGAACCACCAGCGCGAATTTCTGCACTTCGGCGTCGCGACCGGCTACGACATCTGCGGCATCCGCTGGGATTCCACGCACGCCGACAACCTTATTGTATTCGAGAAAAACGTGCTGGACTGATGGGTGTCCCCGCGAGGCTTGGATTACTAGAATGAGTCAACTGCAGATAGCGCAGATAATTGTTCAACCAAAATTTGATCTGCGTTATCTGCGCGATCTGCGGTTCATTTAGACAGTCTGGATTTTGGTCCGATACCGCTTTTGCGCTGCTAAGTCGGTCCATCCCGCAGTGCCGGGCTGCCGTCGTCCACGACCATGTACACCGGATCGTGATACGTCTCGGCGCGCTTCTCAACATCCGCCGGCTGCGCGAGTTCATTCGCCGCGCGAGCCAGCCTTTCCCGGCCGGCTTCGTGCGTAGCCGCCACCCACAGGCCGCCGACGATGGTGGTTACAAGCACTGGAAACATCAACCACCTGGTTGCATTAATTGAAAATTGCATAGTGGCTCCATCTCGACGCTTCACTCGACGACTCATCCAACAGACGTATACTTTCAGATCAACCTAACTGGAAAGTTGCACGGCGATCATTGACTGTTTCGGACTTCGAGTTGTGGCTGAAAGTATTTCCACGCCGGCCGCTGGTTATGGGCGTTGTGAATGTTACCCCGGATAGTTTCAGCGACGGGGGACTGTTCATCGACCCCGCCGCCGCCGCCCGGCAGGTGGGGCAGATGGTGGCCGACGGCGCTGATTTGATCGATATCGGCGCCGAATCCACCCGGCCCGGTTCGCAGCCGGTGCCCGACGGCGAGCAGATTCGCCGGCTGGAACCCGTGCTGCACGCGGTGGCGCGTGAAGCGTCGCAGGCCGTTCTCAGCATCGATACCACCCGCGCCGCCGTCGCGGAAATGGCGTTCGACCACGGTGTGACGCTGGCCAACGACATTTCCGCTGGCCGAGACGATCCCGCGATGCTGCCATTGGTCGCGCGGCGTGGGGTGGGCGTGTGCCTGATGCACATGCTGGGCACGCCGGCCACCATGCAGGACAACCCGCAATACGGCGAAGTTGTGGCAGAAGTGCGGCAGTTTTTAGAAGACCGCGTCGTGGCCGCCGTCGCCGCCGGCATTGAGCGGCATCGTATTCTGATCGACCCGGGGATCGGTTTTGGGAAGACCGACGCGCACAATCTCGAATTGTTGCGCCGTCTGAGCGAACTAACCGCCGCCGGTCAGCCGATATTGGTTGGAACGAGTCGCAAAGGATTTATCGGTCGCATCACCGGCGAAACCGATCCGACCGCCCGGCAATTTGGCACCGCGGCCACTATTTGCTGGGCCATCGCCAACGCCGCCGACGTCGTGCGTGTCCATGATGTCAAACCCATGCGGCAGGTGGTTGACATGACCATGGCAATCCGGGCGCGCAACGCATAGATTCGACAAGAGTCGACGCAATCAATCGGTCATGAACGATACCTTCAACGATTTCGCCTACCTGCGCAACCTGCTGGAGCAATCCTCCTGGTGGGCGCTGCTTTTGCAGTGGCTGCTCATTGGCTCGGTGGTTTACGCGGTGTACCGGTTTCTGCGCGGCACGCGCGGGGCGCGGTTGCTGCGCGGCATCGCCCTGCTGCTGGTGGTTTCGTGGCTGTTCGTCAACTTCCTCCCGCAGGACACATTCGGCGCGATCAAGGTGTTGTATCAGCAGTTGGTGGCGGTCGTGGCGTTTGCGATCATCGTCATCTTCCAACCCGAGCTGCGCCGGGCCGTGATGCGGCTGGGCGAAACCAGCCTCTTCCGCGGGTGGTCGCGGATGGTGAGCGAAGAAATCGAACAACTGGTGGAAGCGTCCATCTTCCTATCGAAGCGCAAAATCGGCGCGTTGATCGCCATCGAGCGGGAGGTGGGCTTGGGCGGTTTGGCCGAAAGCGGCACACGGCTGAGCGCCGAAATGTCAGCGCCGCTGCTCAACACGATTTTCTGGCCCAACTCGCCGCTGCACGATCTGGGCGTCATTATCAGCGCCGGCCGCATCGCTTACGCCGGCGTGCAGTTCCCGCTGGCCGAAGAAGGCACGCTCGAACGCGAGCTGGGCAGCCGCCACCGCGCGGCGGTGGGGATGAGCCAGGAATCGGACGCCGTTGTTCTGGTGGTGAGTGAAGAGACCGGCGATATCTCCATCGCCGAACGCGGCCAGCTTTTCCGCAAGCTCACCCCAGAAGCGCTTCGTGGGCTTCTGGTCGAACTCCTGGGAAAGAACGACCCAAACAGCAGACGCAAGACTACTGCAACAACGCCGCAAGCAAAGTCGGAGGCCGTGGAACAGAACGCATGAGCCAGCCGCCGTTCCATTTTCAGGACCACCTCGCCGACGCCGGGCCGACACTGCGATCTTGGCTGCGCGAAACGTTCGCGCCCGCCGGTTTGTGGGCGATCTTTCGAACTCTCGTCTGGCTTGTTCCGCTGACGATTCTCGTCTGGTTCTACGCCGCGCGGTCGATCCTGGCGGTTAAGCCACAATCGGTCGCGATCACCGTGCGATCGGGCGATCCTGCTCGGAAGGTGACGCTGCAGGATGATTCGCGACGATTGACGGTTACGATCAACGGCGCGCAGGCGCGCGTTGATGCGCTGATCAAGACGCTCGAAGAATCGGGCGAAATTCCCATCGTCCTCGAAGGCACGCCCTCGCTCGGCCAGCAATCTCAGCCCGCCAAACCGCTGCTGACCCAGACCGAACCGTTCCGATCATCACGCGTGGCGATCCAGAGCGTTTCTCCGCCGAACATTGAACTGTTTGTCGATGAGTTTGCCGAGCGAACCGTGCCGATCCGCGTGCCCAAGGCGCTGGAAGGTAAGGTCGCCGCCACGTTTGAGCCATCCGACGCCGTCATCCGAGCCCCCGCCCGCGACATCAAGGCCGCCGAGGAAAATGCCGAGCTGTTTGTGGAGGCGGATCTGGCGTCGCTGCCTGAGATTAAGGCGCCGGGGAAGAAAGACCCGATCATCGTCTCCCTGCGTTCGCCGCTCGGCGTGGTGGCAGAAGTCCGGCCAAAATCGGCGACGGCCGCGCTCGACGTGGCCAGTGACGATGTGACGTTCGAACTCAAGTCAGTCACCGTGTTCGCATCATTGCCGCAGTCGTTCTTAAACAACAACAAGGTCACGATCAACCCAGAATTTGTCAGCAACGTAAAGGTGACGGGCCCGCAGGAGCAAATCCAGATCCTACAAGGCGATGGCTTTCGTCCGAAAGCGCGGCTCGACTTCACGCCGGGCGAGTTGAGCGACGCTACACTCGGCAAAACCGTTCCAAAGCGACCCGTGTTTGAACTGCCCCCGGGCGTACGCGTCGTGGAGCCCGATGGCAATCCGATCACGGTCGAATGGTCGGTTACCCGGCGTGAAGGCGGCATTTAGCCACCAAGGCGTTGAACTGGTTTGCCGATGGTCTGGGGGTCGCAAATCGCTAACATCACTCGCTTATGTCGGATTGGCTGCCTTACGCTCAGGAAATCGGCAAACGCGCCCGCAGTGCGGCGCAGCAGATCGTGGCGATGCGCGACGCGCAGAAATCCGACGCCATTCGCCGGATGGCCGCGGGCCTGCGGGCCGCGCGTTCAGACCTTCTCGCCGCCAACGCCAAAGACGTCTCCGCCGCCGAAGCGGGTGGGTTGGATCGGCCGTTGATCGAGCGATTAAAGCTCGACGACAAGCGCATCGAGTCGATGGCGGCAGGCATCGAGCAGATCGCTCGGCAAACTGATCCGGTCGGGCAGACCATCGAAGCGGTCAATCGCCCGAGCGGCCTGCGCGTCGAACGCCGTCGTGTGCCGATTGGGGTGGTGCTGTTTTTCTACGAAAGCCGCCCCAACGTCACTTCGGATGCTGCAGCCCTTTGCATCAAAAGCGGCAATGCGGTCATTCTACGTGGTGGCAAAGAAGCATTTCATTCAAATAACGAGATCGCAAGAATCGTCGCATCGTCAATCGGCGCGGCCGGTTTACCGGCCGATTGCGTTCAACTGGTCAACACCGTTGATCGCGCCTTAGTCCCGATCCTGCTCAAACAAAGTCAGCACATCGATCTGGTGATTCCAAGAGGCGGCAAGAGCCTCATCGAAGCCGTGGTGCGCGATTCGACGATTCCGGTTCTGAAGCATTTCGACGGCAACTGCCATCTATATATCGATGAACACGTCGAAGGCATCGAGCAGCAGGTGATCGATGTGTGCATGAACTCCAAAACGAGTTACCCCGGCGGCGCGGTGTGCAACGCGGTCGAGCATCTTCTGTTTCATCGCAACGCTGCTGCGAAGTTGTTGATCAAAGTATGTGAAGCCATGAGCGCCAAAGGCGTGGAGATTCGCGCCGATGAAGAATCCCGCAAGCTTTACCCCAGTGCCAAACTTGCAACTGCCGACGACTGGTCAACGGAATACCTCGCGTTCATCGTCGGCGTGAAGATTGTTGATTCGATCGACGCCGCCATCGATCACATCAACACCTACGGCAGCCGGCACACCGACGGCATCCTCTCAAACGACGTCGCCGCCTGCGAGAAGTTCGTCAATCAGGTCGATTCGGCCAGCGTGATGGTCAACGCCAGCACCCGCCTGGCCGACGGCGGGGAATATGGGCTGGGCGCCGAAATCGGCATCAGCACCGACAAACTCCACGCCAGAGGGCCAATGGGGGCGGCGGATTTGACGACTTACAAGTGGATTGTGACCGGCAGCGGGCATGTGAGATGAGGCTTGTCGGCGCCAAAATCCATCCTCCCCCTCCATGTACTCAGGGTGGGGGTTGGGAGGGTCGCGCACGATCGGCGCAATTTGGCTGCTCGCCCTCCCCCTGCTGCCTCCCGGCGTACCACGAGGGGGAAATTCGCGCCGTCTGATTTTCGCTGAATTACTTCACGCCACTTCACGCTTCGTCGCTTTTGTTGGTCGCGACACAGTGTTGTACTTCCGAAACACCGGCGCAACGGCACGGCCGTAAAGGTATTTTTCCACGCCGTCATCGATCGCGCGGGCGTACACATCGAGCGCCGCGCCGACCGCTTTGACAGTCCTTTCGATAAATTCATTGCCGTCTCTATCAAAAACATGCGACCCGCTGCCGCGGACGATGACTGGTGCCAGCCCTTCGGGAAACTGGTCATCCCCCTTGGGCATACGTGTGGGCCGCGCCCGGCAGAACCTGGTGTGAACGGGCCTGATGGGCTTGAGAACGGCGAAAGCGGTGACTGAGAGGTTGATGCATCAGTGCTTTACGTCGAGAATCTGTTAACGTTGTCGAGGCTCACGCTCGACCGCTTGAGTGACAAATGGCCGGTTGGAAAAGGTTCTGAAGTTTCCGCCCTGTTCGGTCCGATAAATCATGTGAGGGTCTGGAAGCTTCGCCTGCGACATGGAGGTCGCCCGCGTGACCGATGTGCTTGAACAATCCGAGGTGGATGCGCTTCTCGCCGCCGTCGATACCGGCGCGGCGAATTCGTCGACGGAACAATACCGCGGCCCCGGCGGTGGGTTGAAAGCGCCGCTTTCCGTCTCTAATTATGACTTCAAACGACCCGAGCGCGTCAGCAAAGAACAAATGCGCGCGCTGGAGGCACTGCACGAAACCTTCGCCCGCAACTTCGGCGCTGCATTGTCAGGGTATCTGCGAACAATCATTGAAGTGTCGGTGGCGCACATCGAGCAGCTTACCTACAGCGAGTTCATTCACTCGCTGCCCAACCCCACCTGCTTCAACCTGCTGAAGGCCGAACAACTCGACGGCCAGCTTTGCCTGGAAATCAGTCCGCTGATCATCTACCCCGTGATCGATCGTCTGCTGGGCGGGAGCAACGCCAATTTGTTCATTCCGCAGCGGCCGCTGACGCAGATTGAGCAGCGGCTGGTTCAACGCATAACAGATCGCGCCACAGCGCACCTAAGCGAGGCATGGAGCCACCTTACGCCGTGTACTTTCACCATGCAGGATTTTGAATCGAACCCGCAATTGGTGCAGATCGTCCCGCCGAATGAAACGGTGGTGGTGATCGGGTTCGAACTGAAAATGGGCAACCGCGCCGGCACGATGAGTCTGTGCATCCCCTACAACCTGCTCGAGCCGGTGATGGGCATCCTCGCGCAGCAAAGCTGGTTCACCTACCAGCGCAAGGGCGATCACGGCGATCAGGGTCGTCGGTTGCGCAGGAGCATGGGCATCGCGCCGCTGGAACTGCGCAGTTTCCTGTCGTGCACGACGATGACGCTCAATGAGCTGCTGTCGCTGCAGCCTGGCGATTTAATTACCACCGCCCATCCCCAAGGCACCGACGTGTGGGTTGAAATTGAGGGGCGCAAAAAGTTCTTCGGGCAGGCGGGCCAGTTTAGAGGGAGCAAGTCGGTGCGCGTGACACGCGTCATTCAGGATTTGGAAGAACCCAAGTCCGCCGCCGTCACAGGGGCGGCGGCGTGAGTGAAGAATCCGCCAAGTCAGGACGAGATTCGTCGGGCGGGCAATTGTCCGACGGGCAATTGTCCGGCGGCTACTTTCGTCTTGCCGAGTTACCGCTCCACAGCCTGCTTTTTGTTTTGCCGATGATCGCCATTTACGAGATCGGCGTGCGCTATTTTCGCGATGCCGATACGGCCACGGCCCCTGCACAGGTCGTCGCCTTTGCGCTCATGCAGCGGTTCTTTCTCTGGTTCGGAGCAACCGGCGTCATGCTGCCCTCGCTGGCAGTGGTGGGAATTCTGCTGGCAGCGCACATCGTGCGTAAGGACCCGTGGCGGCCCAAACCCTTTCTCTATATCGGCATGGCGGTGGAAAGCCTCATCCTCACCGCCCCGCTGATTGCACTGGGGATGGCGTTGCCACAGCATTTGCCGGTCTGGAGCATTCACGGGCCGGATGCCCAATGGGTCGTTTTGGCATTCGGCGCAGGGGTGTATGAAGAGCTGGTTTTCCGGCTGATTGGTGTGACGCTGCTGGTGATGCTGTTCAGCGACGTGCTCCGATTACCGTCAAAAATCTCCATTTTTGCCGCGGTGGTGTTATCGGCTGTTGGATTCAGCCTCTACCATTACTGGGGGTATGAGGCGTTTGAGTGGCGATCAATGGTGTTCCGTTCGGCGGCAGGAATTTATTTTGGGATGCTCTTTATATTTCGTGGATTTGGCATAACTGTTGGTTCTCACGCAGCTTATGATATTTCGATACTAGCATTGCGGCATTTTGCCGCTGACGTGTAGCAATTATTTTCTTATCAACGGCGAAACAAAGCGCTATAATTCGCTTGTGTTAAGGGGCCGGTCCATGCGGATCGGTCGCCCGGTTTATTTAACAAGTCCAAGCGGGCGACGTGTGCGCTGTTCGGAGGCGGCCCATACGTTGACGAGGATGCGTATCTCCCAGCACGGGCCGGGTAGATTCCCCAGCTTAAACCTCGACAGGGTTCGGACTTTTGATCGTCGGTCTGTCGCATTCGAGGGCATTGCCCTCAAGAAAGAGCATGGACGCCATGAGCAATCGTACCAAACAACGCCGATCAGGAGGCCTTAGCCTTCTGCTCTATCAGCGTACGCTTCACCCGGAATTGTTTAATATTCTGGCCAGCGAAAAGGTGGTCCGCCGCGCCTACGACGCCGATGTGTGGCTGGTCGAAGGCGGGCATGTGATCACCTTCACCGGCGGGGCGAATACGCTGACGGAAGTCGTCGTCACCAACCCCGACACCGCCGTCCTCACCGACCGCGGGCTGGTGCAATCCATCCCCTGCCGTGGCGAGCGCTACCACGAAATGACCAGCGGCGGAAACATCCGCTACATGATCAGCACGCAGGAAGAACAACTTACCCAGACGCTCTACGACGCAACCCGTCACGAGATTGTCGAGTATTCGCAAAAGCGCGAGCTGATGATGGCCGAAGTTCCCCCCAAGGGCGACTTAAGCGGCAGCGTTCACGTGCTGGATATCGAACGCCGCAGCCACGAACTGCTGGTGCAGTCTTTCCACCTCTTTGATGAAAATCAAATGGTGGTGAAGACACAGGGCATTATTGAAGTCATCAAGAACCCGTAAACAAATGCTTGGTTTTCGACAGGAAGTCGGCCAAGCTAGACCAAACAGACAGACCGCATCAAGCTCGAAACGATAGCAAGAACCCGGATCAGCTTGATCCGGGTTCTTGATTTTGCGCGCTTGACCGGGCCAGGATTATTTGATGGCGATCGAACTGGAAGCCAAAATTCGCGTGGACGACGTAGCCGCAGTGCGCGCCACGCTGCTGGAAATTGGGGCTTCGAAGTTGGGCCATCGCCTCGAACTCAACATCTACTTCGATACGACCGACCGCAAACTGCTGGCCGGCGACGAGGGGTTGCGCATTCGATCGATCTGGTCGCTTGATGGTAATTCTGCCGCGGCAGCCAAACACGTCATCACGTTCAAAGGCCGGCAGGAAGCGGGCAGTGCGCTCAAATCCCGCGAAGAAATTGAATTCAACGTCGACCAGAACGAACCGGCCACGGAACTGCTCAAGCGCCTGGGCTATCACGCCGAACTTGGCTTTGAAAAGCGGCGTGAATCCTGGAGCTTTGCCGGCTGCGCCATTGAGCTTGACGAGCTTCCCCTGCTGGGCACATTTGTAGAAGTCGAGGGTCCGTCGCGCGACGCCGTAATGGGCACACTGTCTAAACTGGGCTTGGTCGCGCGTCCACTCATTACCGAAAGCTACATCTCGATGATGAGCCGTGAAGCAACACGACTCGGGCTGCACGATCGCGTGGTACGATTTTGAATCGCGCTGAGGGTTTTTTTCATCCCAAACGGTACGCCGGAGGGACCTATCCGTCGTAGCGGTTCGTTCGCCAAACCGTTCGGCGAAGTAGCGCACTCCGACAAGTAGGTCCCTCGCGAGTACGCTTCGGGATTACAATCAGTTTGCACTCCCAAGAAGATCGCTCCGAAGCCGGCGCCGCGTGGCGAGCGCGCCGAGAGTTGCCGCTGCAAACCACGCAAGCGCCGGTTCAGGGACCGCCGTCAGTCGCGCGTCGTCGGAAGCGCTCGTGAATCCGAAGTGGGCGGCGAGGATCGTGAAATCGTCGAGGCTTACCAACGTGTCATTATTAAAGTTTCCGCCCGCCCAGCCGGCCGGCTGCCCGAAGCGGGCCGCCAGCGCAGTGAAGTCATCGAGGTTGACCGCGCCGTCCAGTGTCGCGTCGCCGTATTCGGTCCGCAGGAGGTTGCGAATCAGATGATCGCTGTCGCTCGCGCCAGTGTCGATCGAAGGCGTGATCGTCCCGTCGGCGTTCACATCGAGCAGGCTCGGCGTGGCTGGAACACCGGCGGTGGCGCGCAGCACGGCATCGATGTCGAGGCTGCTGGCTGCGCCGTCGCGGTTCACGTCGCCGGGCGTTAACGCAAAAAACAGGTTTCCCTGCGCCTGCAGGCTTGTGAGGCCGGTGTTCAGAGCAATGATGTCAGACAGGCGGATCGTGTTGAGGTTGATGATCGACGCAATCTGCGGCGACAGAACGCCGTTGGCATAGAGGCCCAGCGCGTTGCTGAGGTAGAAGAGTCGATCGCCGTCGCGCAGGCGCTCGAACTGGCCGGCAATGATGGCGGCAAAGGTCGCGCCGACACTGCCGCCGGCGATGTGGTTTTCGGCCAAGCCACCGACATAGCCATCGATGTTGTCGATATTGCCGTACAGACTCTGCAGCGCCGCACGCAACGCCGGAGTTGTGGGAATCTGGTTGAAGCCGGTAATGTTCGATAGGTTGTACGCCGTGCGAAGCTGGCGGTAATCCACCAGTCCATGATCGCGGCCGCGCTGGGTGTTGAGGGCGAAGAGGTCCATTCCGCCCGCGCCGGGAGGGCCGAAGAGGAAGTTGCGCACGTCGTCGACGAAAAGCGTATCGACCTCCTGCGCCACCTGCGTCGCCCCGCCCTTGAGCAGATCGGTTACCTGAGCCGGATCATTGCTGATCAGGTTCGGGTTGAAGAACGCGCCTTGGAGGGCCAGTGAGGCGTCGGCGGTGCCGTCGTTGTTCACGCGCGGCAGTTGGCTCGACAGCGTACTGTGCCCGAACCGAAACGCCGCCACCGCAAACGACTGCGTGATGGCCGCATTCTGCTGCGGATCGTACACATACGCCGCCGCCGTCGGGGCGCTGGCGGCACCGAGCAGCGCGGGCAGGAATTCTTTGTAAGTGACCGCTTGCATCTCCGCCCCGACGATCTTCCTGGCCAACTGATATTTCTGTTCGTTGTTCAGCGTCGGCTGCTGCGCCGAGATGACATCGACCAGCCGATTATGCTCGCGCATGAACACGGTGTGCATCGACGTCAACCCGACGTTTTCATTGGCGCGCACGTCGCCGGCAAGGAACAGTTGGTTGGCGGGCACCGGCCCGCTGTTGTCGTTGGCAAAGCCGGCGGTGTTGTATCCGGGAAGGTTGTTGGCGCTGGTGACGAGTTTGGCGCCCGTTCCGCCATCGGTTCGAAGCGCGGCGGCGCGGGCGGTGTCGGAGCCGTAGACCATTGATGCATCGATCCAGGTGGTGATGCTGTTGGTTTGCTGTCGCACGCCGTTCATCGTTGTGAAGTTTGATCGCGTCATCGGGATGGCGTTGGGCCCAAGCACATCGGTGGCGCCCACCGCGATGTTGGCCGAACCGTTGACTCCAGCGCCGTTGCTCGTGGGCGAAAGGTCAAGATCGTGCGTGAGAAACTGCCCCCACATCCAGATGTATGAACTCAGATTGCGGTTGTTCGGTACGCTGGCGCCCTGCGCGGCCAGCGTGTTGCTGACGGTGCGGGCGTTGGCGCGCTGGGCGTCGGAAAAAATGGTGGTGCCCGAGCCATCGGGATAATCTTCCGGGTAGCCCAGACGAATAAATGCCGTATTGGCCGACCCCCGGTTTGTCTGCTGAAGATTGTTGCCGGTACCGGTGATGGTGCGATCTTCGGCGGCCGCGATCGAGGCGCTGCCTCCCAGTAGACCGGCGAACACCGCCATCGCTATCGCCGCCGTGCCGTGCTTTGATCGGGTTAACGCTGTTAAACGAGGTTGTGGCGTCATTGAGTGCTCCAAGTTGCTTTTCTTCAAGCCCATTTCCATTTTCGCCATGGCGCACGCCCGGCGATCGCTGGAATT
>CAZXLA010000112.1:5448-12445 GCA_964641895.1 uncultured Tepidisphaeraceae bacterium | reverse complement strand
TTTGCGATGCACGCTCCGTCAGAATCGGCAGGCTTGGCGCGGCGAATTCAATACAATACATTTGGCGTCTTTTGTCGAAGGGGAAAGCGGGACAGGCCCGAATACCAACAAAAGTACACCAATGTAATCGATATTCGAGCTATTGTGCCGCTCGGTTCGTACGGCTGCGGGCAGGCAGCCGTGTCGGCCTGGAGCTGATCGCCTGGTGGCTCCCGCTCGCCAAACCACAATCACGCCTAACGGAAAAATCCCGCGGAATTCTCTTGACTTTTCGGACATTCGTTAGGATTATGTTCTGGTGCGATGCGCCTTGGAGAGTGGCCGATCGTAGGTCTTTGGCAACGGAATATGGGAACCCGATGCGTAGTCAATCGACTAATTACCCAGATTGCCCAGGCGGAGGAAGAAGGACATCGTATGCACGAAAATGCACGAAAGTGCACGGTTCTGAGTAGGTCGGTGGACTGTCAGGATGGCAGGAATCAGGGCGCAGGGCAGAGGGGCAACCGCGTATGGCCCGAATGACGAGCCGCAAGCGTTCGCGATCGGTTCGTATTGTTGCGGGAATCGGGTTGCTGACGCGCCGCTCGTCAGATGCGGTAGCCCGGGCCAGCGGCCCGGTTATGGTGGCGGGCGCCACCGGTCGCAAACGCTCGCGGCTCGTGATTCGGGGTCAAATGGGGTGGCCCTGCGTGCGAAACACCTACCGGCATTTCTTGATTGCCGCGGCCGTCGAAAACGGGTAGTTTTACGATTCTTATAGGCCGTTGGCGCTCGGGTTGTTCGATGACCGAGCCGCTGCGGGACCATTGCTGCCGTGGGGCGTCTGATTCTACCGTTTGGAGGATTCATGTTTTGTGCCGATCGTCTGGAAGCGCGCCGTTTGCTGTGCTGGGATCATGCGGGTGTTCAGAACGGTTCGGACTCGGAAACGGCGCCGGGCAGCCCTCCCCCAGCCGATGCGGGGAAATGGGATTTTGCCGCGGCAACGGGCGGGCCGGAGGCGAATGTTCCGCTGAGCGAGTTGCCTCTGCTTGATTCGAATCCGGGCGCGCCGGTGAATCTGATCCTGGATTTTGATGGTCGCTTCGTGTCGTCCTGGAGTTCGGGCACGCCCGGCCAACAGCCTGCCTATACGCTGGACAGCGACGCCAACACCTATTCGCCGCAGGAGTTAACCAATATTTCGGAAATCTGGCGCCGCGTGTCGGAAAAATATTCCCCGTTTCGCATCAACGTCACCACCCGCGACGCCGGCACGATTACCGCCCGGCAGGACTACGTGGTGATGATCAGCGGCAACGGCTCGTGGTACGGCAACGCCGGCGGGGTGGCGTTTGTGAATGGGTTTCAGAGCGGCGGCAATTCGGGAATCGCGTGGGTGTTTCCGGCGCAGAATCCCAGCAATCTTCAGTTCATTGCCGAGGCTTCGGCGCATGAATCCGGTCACGGGTTTGGGCTTTATCATCAAAGCGCTTACTCCGGCGGAAGTTTGCAGCAGGAATACAACCCCGGCGATTCGCTTCGCGCGCCGATTCTGGGCAACAGTTACTCCACCCGGCGCGGCCTGTGGTGGGTCGGCCCGAGTTCGAGCTTCGGCGGAGGGACGCAGCAGGACCTTGACGTGCTCACCCGCGCGCAAAACAACTTCGGCTATCGCACCGACGACGCCGGCGGAACCGTGCCCGCCGCCGCCAGTCTGCCGATCAACGGCTTTAACTCCACCGGCGGGGGCATTCTTACCACCACCGCCGACGTTGACCTTTACAGCTTCGAGGCCGGCGCCGGTTTCGTCACGTTCACAGTCAGCGGGCCGGTTGCCCTGACTGGATCGAACATCGGCATGATCGATCCTTCGGTTGCCATTCTCGATCAGCTTGGCAGTTTGCTGGTCAGTTCCGTTCACGCGAATGCCAATGAGACGATCAGCTTCAATGTCACCACGCCGGGGCTGTATCACCTGCGTATCTCCAGCCACGGCAACGTTGGCGATATTGGGCAGTACCGCTTCGCCGGCACAGTGCCGTCGGCCAACCTGCCCAGTGCGCCAAGCCTGCCCGATCTTGCAGAAAGTTCTGATCGCGGCTTCAGCCAGAGCGACGAGCTTACCAACGACACCACACCGACGTTCGCCGGCGCCGCCCAGCCCGGAAGCACGGTACGGCTTTATGAAAATCTGGCGCTGGTCGGAACGGCGCTGACCAACGCAACCGGCGACTGGGAAATCACCACGCCGCCGCTCGCCGACGGGCAGCACCAGTTCACCGCGACGGCGGAAGATGCGCGCGGCACGTCGCAGTTCTCGCAGGTGGCTACAGTCACGATCGAAACCGTCGCCCCGATTGCCGGGTTCGCCAGCTTTGAATATCAGCAGTCGCAGGCGCTTCAGTTTACATTCAACGAGCCGGTGGCCGGTTCAATTTCGCCGACGACGCTGGAGCTCCTATCGGTGCCGTCGCTGCAACCTGTGAGCGCCACGTTTGCGGTCAGCGCCGCCGGCAACACGGTCATTCTCACCGGCAGCCCGCTCCTGCCCAATGGCAACTTCCGCGCCGCGTTTCCCGTCGGCAGCGTGACCGACGCCGCCGGCAACGCCGCCGTCGGCGTGCCCACGGTCGATTTCTTCGCCCTCGCCGGCGACGCTAACCGCGACCGTGCGGTGGCACTGAACGACTTCACGCTGCTCGTGTCCAACTTCTCGAAACTGAACCGGTCGTTCAGCCAGGGCGATTTTAATTACGACGACGTGGTGAACCTGGATGATTTTACCATTCTCGCCGCCAACTTTGGCAGAAGCGTGCCCGTGCCGGCCGACCTGCCCCGCGCCGCGCTCGCCGCCGCCCAACCCGGCGGCGGATTATTTTCGACGCAGCCTGTCGAGCGTGACCGAGTCATCGACCTGATTCAACCGCTGCCGGTATGAACAAATAAATTGTCCTCGTCAGGCTGATACGATGTCAGACTAATGCTGTCGCCAGCGGCAGCGCATGCATATGGATCAAATTTTTGCCAGCCCAATTCTCGACCGCCCAACTCTCGAACGACCGCATCTCGAGCTCCTTGAGCCTCGCCAACTCATGGCCCGGCCCGACCCTGCTGCGGCGGAAAATGTTTACTTTCGGCTGCCGCTGTCGTCCGACACCGCCGTTCATTACTACTACGACCGCAACGAATCCGCCCCCGGCTCGCTGGCTTGGAACGGCAGCAGCTCTCAAACCTACAACGACCACAACGGCACCGATTTCTCCGGAGGCCCGCGCGGCCGGCCGGTGCACGCCGCGGCGCCGGGAATTCTCATCGCCAAAGATGACGGCCACGGCGACGGCGCCGGCCCGGGCAACGGCAACTACGTCCGCATCAACCACGGCAACAACCGCGCCGGCCTGCCTATCAACAGCGTCTACCTCCACTTTGAAGCCGGCACGCCCACCACCAAACCGCTGGGCAGTTTCATCGCCGCCGGCGAACAAATCGGCGGCGTCGGCACCAGCGGGCACTCGACCGGTTTGCATCTGCATCTTGAGACGCAGATCAACCGGGTCGCATTCGATCCTTACAAGGCCAACGGCGGCAGCGAAATCTCCTGGTGGGTGAACCAGGGAATCGGCGCGCCCTCCACCGCCGCGCAACCGAACAAACTCACCGTCGGCGACACCGCGCAAGTGTACGAAACAAGCCAGGGCAGCGGCGCGGTGCTCAACGTGCGCGGGCCAAACCCCACCAGCAGCGTGATCGGCACCCGCCGCGACGGCGCGACAGGCACCGTGCTGCAAGGCCCGACCTTCGCCGCGTTCAACAACGACACCAACAACAGTTTGTGGGCGTGGTACAAAATCCGCTACGCCGACGGGCTGGAAGGCTGGAGCGCGCAAAACTGGCTCCGCAAAGCCATCGATGTCACCCCGCCGGCCATCACCAGCGCCACGTTTCTCTACGAAACCAATCCGCATCGGCTGGCGATCGGCTTCACCGAAAATGTCGGCGCGAGCCTGAGCGGCGATGACTTTGCCGTAACCAACATCGCCACCGGCCAGGCCTTCACCACCGCCGCTGCGTTCGATGCGGCAACCAACACCGCTTTCGTGAGCCTCGGCGGCACGCTGTCCGACGGCAACTACCGCCTGCGCGTGAAGCCCTCGGGCATCACCGACTCGGCGGGCAACGTGTTGATCGCCACCCCGCCAGCCGGCGATTACGAACACACCTTCTTCGTCCTCGCCGCCGACGCGAATCGCGATCGCGCGGTGAACCTCGACGACTTCACCGCCCTCGCCGCCAACTTCGGGCAGACCGGCAACGTGTTCAGCCAGGGGAACTTCAACTACAGCCCCGACGGCGCGGTGAACCTCGACGATTTCACCATCCTCGCGTCGCAGTTCGGCAAGACGATCGCCGCTCCGGCCGACCTGCCACGCGCCTTCACTCGAACGCCGATGTCTCCCGCGAAGCCGCTAGCGCACGATCTGACGTTTTCTACGACGCGGATCATCGACGAACTACTATAACTTTGGCGCCTGCTGGCCGGGTGGCTCGAACGGTTATGCATCATCGGCTGCGTTTCATTCGTCGGGAAACGTACGCCGCCAAGCTTAGGGCGGGTAGGGCGCCGAGCAGTGCCGGCGGAAGCGGGATGGCCTGCGCGGAGAAGTTGTCGTAGATCAGGCTGTTGCCTCCGGCACCGCCGCCTGCGCGGATCGAGCGGAATGGCGATCCGGCGACCTCCAGCGTGAGAAAGGTAAACTCGGCATTGACCGGCGGAAGATCGCCGGTGGCGGTTGCCACGCGTTGGCCGGAACCGTCGGCGCCGCTGAACGCCTCGATGAGAAACGTATCGGTGTCTTCGCCAAAATCGCCGGCTTGCAGCGAGAAGCTGGAAAGCGATTTTGAGAAGTTAAAGACGAACGCTCCGCCGCCGTCGGCTGGAACAAGGCTTCGGGCGCCGAATGGGGTCGTTCCGCTGGCGGATGAAAAGTCGCCGATGCCAAACATGCCCGACGATCGAACGATGTCGATGGTCAGATCGTCCTGGCTAATCGACAGGTTTGACAAGCTGGAATCCGATCGGACGACCTCGTCCTCGAAATTAACGACCGTAAAACCTGCCAAACCAATGCACGGCATGGCGAAGGCGGCCAGCGCAAAACCGATTTGATGAATAGATCGAATCATTTTCTCTGCTCCCAATAAGTGGCTGAGTCGGCACTTCAAACGACGATGAACGGAGAGATGGCGGCCAGGACCGTATCGGGCCGGACGGGCCTATCGCGGCCCTGGTTGTTGTTGGGCAGCGGGGCCACATCAAGCCCGGCGCCAAAGAGTTGATTCAACACGATGGCGACAACCGTCGTGTGGCGCGCTTCGGTCCCCTGAATGGCGCCGGCGGCGCGGAGATAAACGCGCGAGGATAAGAACGGAATGGCGCCCAGATACGCCCCCACGCCGGTCACTTCGGCGGTGTAGACCAGTTCGACGACCTGCCGGCGAGAGAGCGATTGCATTTTGAAATCATATTTGAACGTGGGAATGGTCGGTCCGCCGACGGAGTTGATCGTCGTCCGCAGAAAAGAACGGTGCTGTTCTTCGATGACGCCAAAGCGTTGCACGTAGGAGACATCGGGTTGGTTAGGCGAAATATTCAGACCATTGATCTGCTTGCCGAGCTTGTTCTTTCCGCCGGTGGTAAGGCGCATCAACGCCTGCTTGTAAAGATCGGCCTCGAGGTCTTCCAAGGCTAAGGCGAAGTTCAACACCTTGATGTCGCCGGAGCCAGGGATGTCGGCAAATTTCAGCGCTGGTGTGACGGCAAGCGCGGTTTGGGGAGTTGACAACACCGCCGTGGCCGCCAAGGCGACGGCGGCGACAGTGAAACCGTTTTTAAAGAACGAGCGACGGTCGAGCGTTTTTTCTGAAGTTTCGTATTGCATTTTCTTACCCTTCTGCCGCCCATTGACTCGGGCGACTTGACGTTGATTAAGCGAAATAGGCGCTGGCCGCCGTAAGGACGGTGGTTGGTTTGAGGAAGTACTCGAAGGTGTTTTGCGCGGGATACGCCGGGGCAACCTTTAGATCGCCGTTGGACGGGCGCGGGCCGGGATCGACATTGAGCACATACGCAATCGCCGCCGAGTGACGCGCCTCGGTGGAGAAGATGGTTCCGGCGGTCTGCGCCAGCGTCAGATCGGTGAGGTAGGGCAACGCGCCGAGATAGGCTCGCACGCCGGTCTCTTCCAGCGGTAAAATCGCGGCGAGAATGCCGGCGAGATTGGCCGGCAGCGCGGTCGGAAACTTATAGCCCCTTGGGTTGGCCTTTGCGATGGGCGCGCCGCCCATCCACAGAGCGCCAATAAGGAATTCTCGATGGGCGACCTCGACCAGCGAAAAATCCACGAGATACCTGAAGGCCGCGTCGCGGGCGCCGGGCGATAGACCGCCGGAGGGCACCTTAAGTCTGTACGCGTTTCGGTCGTTATTCAGCGGGGTATTTTTCGCTCGGCCCGACGCCAGATTGAGCGCCTGGCGATAGAGGTCGGCTTCAAGCAGTTCGAGTGTTAGCGCGAAGTTCAAAACCTTTTCATTGATGTTTCGTCCGGGCAATGCCGCAAATTGCACCGCGCCGTCGCTGGGAACGCCGCCATTGGGGAAACTGGTTCCCGGCGCGGGCGGGGGCGTGAGTCCATTCTGTGCGAATGAAAAGGCCGGCAGTGTCCCAAGGCCTAGCGCGGCAATCGCCGCGACAAAGGCGCGTCGAGACGACGCATCGTTTCGAGTGGGACCTTGTGTGATGCCCTGTCCAACGCCGTGTGCGGCGTCGTGCGTGGTGTCGTGACGTCCATCCTCGCTTCTTAAGTGTTCCACATTTTCTCCCGTGCGGCCGTGCCGCGGTTAAACGCAACTAACGAACGAGAGCAGGGTCGCCTCAGGGGAATCTCTTGCCATCGGGCGACTTCTGAATTGAGTCATAGGGGAGACTGTAAGCAGCGAAGGAACCGACGCTTAG
>CAZXLA010000112.1:1830-5348 GCA_964641895.1 uncultured Tepidisphaeraceae bacterium | reverse complement strand
CCCGCGGCGAGGTTAGAGGACTTCGTCGATGATGCGCATCGTGGAAAACTTCGGACTGTCGGCTTGCGGCGTCGCGGTGGGAATCGGCGAACGGGTGAAGGCGCGCGGCAGGTCGCTTGGCGCTGCGAGCGTCTTGCCGAATTGGGCGGCGAGAATCGTAAAATCGTCGAGGGTCACCTGCGCGTCGTAGTTGAAATCGCCCTGGCTGAATACGCGATTGACCAATCCGAAACTGGAGGCCAACGCGGTGAAATCGTCGAGGTTCACCTGGCGGTCGCGCGTGGCGTCGCCGGCGAGGAAGAATGCGGTTGCTCCGGTGAGATCGGCGGCGGCGGTGGTGGGTTGGCCGGTCGTGCTCGCCACGGCGGCGGCGGGAATGCGAAGACGGTAGTTGCCGTCGGTTAAATTCGTCGGCAGGCCGAAGGTAAGCGTTAATCCGTCGGGCGAAACCGTTGCATTGATTGCGGCGAGGGCTGGCGCGCCGGTGGTGAGATTGCTGATTTGCAAGTCGCCGCCGATGACGCTGGCGGGTGCGATCGGCTCGCTGAACGTGAACGCAACCGTCGGCCCATCAATGTTCAACTGCGCGCCGGTGACAACAGGCACCGTGGGCGTGCTGATGCTGTTGGCGACGAAGCCTGAATCGCCCGCGGGGTTGGTCGAGCGCACGCGGTAGAAATACTGCGTGGCGGCGGCGACGGTGGTATCAACAAAACTCGTCGCGCCGGCGGGCAGCGTGGCGATATTGGCGAACGATGTGCCGTCGAGGCTGCGCTGAATCTTAAAGCCCGCTTCGTTGCCGGCGTTATCAAGCCACGAAAGGTCAACCCGTGTGCTCAGCGGCGCCGCCAACTGCAGATTAGTCGGCGCCGGCGGAAGGGTTGGCACGGCGGTGAAGAGCCGGCCCTGCGGAATGATTTCGCGTAACTGGCTGCCGCTGGACCACTCGAGTTGCGCCCGCGCGCCGCCGGCATTTTCGTAAAAATCCATGCGGATGGGGTAGACCGTGTTGGCCACGAGGCTGATCGTTCCCGTCCAGGTCGTTGTGCCCTGGTCGACAAACTGATTGATGATCGGCGTGGTGAGGTTGTTCACCCACAGCCGCACGCCATCGTCGGTGGTGGTGTAGAACGTGTAGCTCTGTGTGTAGCGGGGCACGATGAAGCCGGTCCACCGGATCGAAAATGTATCGGCGCCAAACCCGTTGCCCGGGCCGTCGGGGCCGAAGTTAAAATTAATGTTGGGATCGATGCGGGTAAACGTGGCGCCCGTGAAATCTATGTTGTTGAAGTATTGACCGGAGAGGCCGATGCCGGTGTCGGTGAGCACCGAGCCGATGTTGACGATGACATTGCTGGTAACCGTCTGCCCGCCGGCATCGCGGATGACTGCGGCGACGTTGTAGGCGCCGTTGGCGGTGAAAATGGCGGTGGTGTTTTTCGCGGCGTTGGTGCCGTTGGATGAAAACGCCACCGGCGCGGGCGGATTGCCCAGCACGATCCAGGTGTAATTGAGATTCGCTTCGCCGCCGTCATCGGCACCGATCACGTTGAGCTGCGCGGTGTTGCCCAGCACGATCGGGTTTGGCGTAGCCGCCGCCGGGGTGGCAATGCTCGGCACATCACCGCCGGAACTGCCCACATACCGCACGCGGTACACGTTAGCGCCCGGCCCGGTAGCCCCGCCGGCGCCGGTGTCTTCGTAGAGGTCGGTGAAGTAAAGCCCGTCCGGCCCCGCCGCAACGCCCGAAACGCTCGCGCGGCCCGTTCCATTGTATTTTACGAAGAAGCTCGGCTGCACCAGCAGTTTGCCATCGGGCCCGAGCGTGGTGAGATCGGGAAAATCAACAATCCCCTTCGCCCGCTGTTGCGGTCCGGCGGCGTAGGTGGAACCCGAGAGCGTGACAAACGCGTGGCTTTGCACGTCGGCCGGGAAGCCGCTCCCGCCGAACTTGGTGGCTTCGACGAAATCGATGTTCACCGGCGCGGTAGCCGGGTTCCAGATGTATTTGGAGAACTGGATAAGCGTGGAATCACTTCCGGCCCAGCCGTAGCTTTGCCCGCTGATGAGATCGACCATGCGATCGAGGCTGTTGCCGTTCTCGACGACCCAGTGTTTGCCATCGGCCCGCCACGCGCCGCCGAAGGGGTTGCGGTGGCCGTAGGTGTAGATGTAGTCGCGCGCGTTGATGCCGTCGCCGACGTTGTAAAACGGGTTAGCGCCGGCCGGGTCGCCGGTGGCCACGGGCGTGCCGTTCTTGTTCATCCGCAGCACCTTGCCGCGATAAGAATTGAGATTGAGCGCGGTCGAGGCATCGAACCCGTCGCCCATATGCACATACAACTTGTTATCCGGCCCGAGGGTGATGTTAGAAATCTGGTGCGACTGGCCTTGCGTCTCCGGCTGCATATTCAGCAGCACCGTACGCGATGCCAGCGCCAGCCCGCCGGCCGCGCTGGTGAGGCGTTCGACTTTGGGATAATGATTTGGCGCGCCCGCCGGGCTTCCGTTGTCCCACAGCATGCCGACGTACAAATTATAGATCGCAGGATTGCCCGCATCGCGCTCGACCGCCAAACCCGTCAGCCCCTGTTCGCCCGAACCGGAGATCGGGCCTTGCGGGTTGTAATCAAGCAGCCCCGTGGCAAACGTCTGCCGCGTGCCGTCGTTGCGAACGACCTGAATCGATCCATACAACTCAGCGACGTAATACAGCGGATCGGTCGGATTCGGCCCCGGATTGGGCACAAACGCAAGGTTCACCGGCAGCCGAAGCCCGCTCTGCACGGGTTCGACCACGTAACCCGGGCGAACCAGCCACATGCCCGCGCCCGGCACCACCTGCGATGGGCCGGTGGTGGTGAAGTTGCGAATGGCATCCGCGCTAACTTCGCTGTTGGCATCGCGATAGTGAACCAGCAGTTGATAGTTGGTGCTGAAGTTAAGTTCGGTCTTCCCGGCCAGCGTGTTGACGAACGTTCCGTCGGAAAAATCCACGCGATACAACGTCAGCGGCGGGCTGGCGAGGAAGCCGGTCTGCCAGACGATGGTGCCACTGGATTGCTCGCGAATGCGCCACTCGGTCGCCTGCCAGGCGTTGCCGTCCGGGTCGCTGTATTGCTCGGGGGCGGTTTGCAGGTTGATATCAAACGTGCCGGTGACCTGCCCATCAATAAAAGGCTCAATAATCACCGGCGTTGCCGGCGCAGCCAGCAGCCGGCGGGCTTCCAGCACCTGAGCCACACACTCCACCCGACCGATCGCCGACGCGAACGCCTTCGCGCGGCGCGACTGCCTGCCAACTCGCAACACCAAAACCTCCGCTTCCGGGCAATGCCACAACAGAAATGCACGCCGATTCAGCGGCGCGGGGAAGCATTATGCCATGAATCACGGGGAAAATGCCACGAAAAACTTCTGCAGTGAGCCGAATTACAAATGCCCGCCGGCGTGAGGGGAACATGCCGCCAGTGGAGATCAATTATGACGATTGCCGAAGTCCGCCCCGCCGCGCAGCG
>CAZXLA010000112.1:0-1730 GCA_964641895.1 uncultured Tepidisphaeraceae bacterium | reverse complement strand
TTTTCAGCCCCGCTTTCTTCGTCCGGCTCATCGACGAAATAGCCGGATGACCTGTGGCGTAGCATCCACGGCGAGCTGGATCGAAGTGGTGCCGCCTTCGATCTTGCTCGCGAGCGATTCCCAACGGTTCATGTCTTCGAGCGACACGCGCACCGGATAACGATAGGCCGTGCCTTTAATCGTCAACGTCGTATTCACTGAATTTGCTTCGTCATTCCACACCATCAACAACAACTCGGTGCCCCCGTCGACCGGGTGCTCAAAAGCCCGAAGTTTGGAAATCTTGCCGGTGCTGCTTACCAACGCTTCGGCCGACTTGAAATCCCGTCGGTTATAGAACGTGTGCGTGATCGTCTGGTACGAATACCAGGCTAAATAGCGTTTCACCGTCATACGATCGTTCTTAATGACGAAATCTTGGAATCCGAAGAAGCCAAACCAGCGCGGATAAACTTTGCCGTCTACGACCCAGTTTCGGAGTGAGATGTAGTACGGCGCAGTATCGGCGCCGACATCCCACCACATGAACATCGTCTTTGCGACGGCCGCTGCGTGCGCTTGCTCGGTCGGTGTCGCGGAGTATGAATCGCCCAGCGGATAGCGATCAGTCACCGTTGCCGCCGAGACATAGCCGACGCCGTTGGTCAGGAACAGTTTTCCCGGTGCAAGCCTATCGCGATCTGCGATGAATTTGGGTACGGAGTTGTAGTCATAATGGTTGATCGCGACGCCATCCCCAACTTGTGCGTATCCGTGTTCGAGCAGCCAAAGCGTGTTGAACCACTCGCCTGAAGAGGCGCCGAACATGCACACCTTCGCGTCGGGATCGATCGATTTGATCGCGGCGCTGACTTCCTTGAAGTAGTCCAGATACAGAGAGGCGGTCCACGCGTCCTTGGGCAAATCGGAAGCTTGCTTTTTGAGCGTGAGCTCGTCACCCAATACGTAGTACGCAGTCTGGCCCTTCAGCAAGGTAACCACCTGCTTCACCCACCCAATGTATGCCTGTCGCTGGTTGTCTGGATTGGCCGGATGCATCGTCCACAGCTTGGTTTCATCCAGAGAATCCAAACGCACGCCGACCTTAATGCCATATCGGCTGCTCAACGCGGAAAAGTCGGTGATTGCTGTTGCATAGTCCGGGTCGAGCGTTAATTTTTGGTTGATCGGAAACAGGTTTAGGTGTGTATTGTTCAGACCGAGCTCTGCCCAATCTCGAAGCATGGCTTCCTGAAAGTCGGGCCGGTTGCGATCGAGCTTCCAGTTGCCCCAGTTGGGTCCAATTGTTCCATTCATCTTTGGGTAGCAACGATCCGTCGGTCCGACATCTTCGTCACCTTTGTACTCGTACCCCTTGGCCATCAAGTAATACATCGGCGTCGAATACGGACCGTAGCGCGACGCAAGTGCCGGTGGCTTGCAGGCATTTCGAATCTTTTCTTGCTCACCCTGCGGCAAATCAGAAAACTTCCGCGCGACACAGCCCTGTAGCATGCTAAACGCGAGGATCGTAACTAGAGCTTTGTGAATTCGATTCATGGTTATTTACCCTAAGAGAGTGTCACCTAGTGAGCTTGCGTTGTGCCAACGCGGTCATTCATTTGGGGTCAACCCCGGCCGTTATCGTCTTCGTCGGGGTGTTCTTCGTCAACAGAGAGAAGTCTCGTAGGTCCCGCACGGCAGCATTGCGCATCAACCGGCTTGTCCAGCTTTTAGTTTTCGGGCTTTGG
>CAZXLA010000111.1:0-12510 GCA_964641895.1 uncultured Tepidisphaeraceae bacterium | reverse complement strand
TCCCCGGGCTTTACGTTCATGTGCCGTTTTGCTTTCACAAGTGCCACTACTGCGACTTCTACAGCATCACGAATCAGTCCGATGATCGCATGAACGCGTTCGTCGATCGCGTTCTGGTCGAAGCCGATTTGTGGCGCGATTCCCCCGTCGCCATCAAACCGCGGACGATCTTCTTCGGCGGGGGCACGCCTTCGCTGCTGCCGATCGACTCGATGCGACGGTTGCTCGTTGGCCTGCGCGAGCGCATCGATCTGTCTGCGGTCGATGAGTGGACGATCGAAGTCAACCCCGCCACCGCACAGCTCGACTACTGCCGCATGCTGCGCGATCACGGCGTGACCCGTCTGAGCTTCGGCGCGCAATCATTCGACCGCGATGAACTAAAGATGCTCGAACGGCATCACGATCCTGACGACGTGCCCCGCAGTATCGACCTCGCCCGTGCCGCGGGATTTGTGCGGATGAATGTTGACCTCATTTTCGGCGTGCCGGGGCAGAGCATGCCGTCGTGGATGCGCTCACTCGAACGCGCGATCGCGCTGGGCACGCCGCACATTTCCTGTTACGCCCTGACGTACGAACCCAACACGCCCATGGCGGTGAAAAAGCGCATGGGAACGATCCAGGCAATCGAAGAATCGCTCGAATTACAAATGTTGCTGGAAACACGCTTGCGCCTTCGCGGCGCGGGCATCGAGCCGTACGAAATCAGCAACTTCACCAAACCCAATGAAGCCTGCCGCCACAACCAACTTTATTGGGACGGTGGCAGCTATATCGGACTTGGCCCTTCGGCGTCCTCGCACGTCCATGGCGTCCGCTGGAAAAACCGCGGGCACATCGGTGAATGGGAGCGGGCGATCGATCAGCACCAGCTTCCCACGACCGACGCCGAGCATCTTTCACACCACCACCGCATCGGTGAGCACGCCATGCTGCGCCTGCGGCTAACCGACGGCATCGACCGCGCCGCGTTTCAATCGCGATGGAACTGTGACCCGATGCACGTCTTCGCCGACCCGATAACACGATACGCGCGGCAAGGCTTATTGGCCGTCTCGTCACAATCGATCCAACTCACCGAGACCGGCGTGGCGGTTGCCGATGCGCTCGCCGCCGAGTTCCTCTCCGCCGCCGGGCGTTAACCACGCTCCACTTCCAACCGATGCTTGAATGGCGGCCGGAATGCTGACCGAACCGATTTTATCGTTTCGTCGGCAAACTTTGCCCGGCTTTGCCTGTTTGACGAGTCAATCGTAATTCAAGAGTCGATGACCGCTGAGCGACCTGGGAGTGGAGAAAGAGAACGATGTTAAAACTCGTCCAGAATTGGCTGGCTCCGCGAGCGAATCCCATCGGGATTGATTTCGGCAGCGATTGCCTGCGGATGGCGCAGGTGCAGGAGATCGATGGCGACTTGCGCCTGATCGCCGCCGCCAGCGCGGATGTGCCCAGCCACGTCCGCAGCAATACGCCGGCGCGTATTCTGTGGTTCGCCGAAGCGGCCCGCGACCTTCTTACGCAGGGCAATTTCAAAGGCCGTGCGGCAGTGCTCACGCTGCCGGCTTCGATGATGTTCATCCAGCATCTTCGCCTGCCGCGCGCCGATGAGGCCACACTCAAAAAGACCATTCCCTTCGAAGCCCGCGGGAAGCTGCCGATCGATCCGTCGCAGTGTTTGATGCGTCATGTGATCGCCGGCGACATTTTCAGCGAACAAGACCCGCGCTGCGAAGTGATCGTGTTGGCCGCCGCGAGGGAGATGGTGAACCAACTGCTCGATTCCGCCGCCCGGGCCAAGTTGGATGTGACGGGGATGAACATCGAGCCGATGGCGCTGATCGACTGCTTCGCGCACGTTTACCGCCGCAAGAGCGACCGGGGAGCGGTGAACTTTTTTGTAGACATCGGCGCGGGCGCTACGCGGGCCATTATCACACAAGGCACCAACGTGATGTTCGCCCGCAACATTTCCATCGGTGGCGACCACCTCACCCGCGCCGTGGCCGCCGCAATCGGCATGGGTTTCGACGAAGCAAAACTGGCCCGTATTCAGGCCGCGGCACAATCAACTCCCGACGAGCCGGTCGAACCACGCGTCGTGGAGCAGCCGGCGCCGGAGATTGACCAATCGTTTGCACTGTTGGGCGCTTCGGGTTTCGGGGCGGCGACTGAAGTCGCCACCCCTGACGCGCCTGTCGCACCGTCTCATGAGTCCAAGGGCGGCTCGAAGCTGGAGCGCGCCTGCCTCGAACCGCTCGGCAAACTCATTGACGAACTGAATTTGTGCCGGCGCTATCACGAAACAACTTTCTCCAATAAACCGGTCAGCCGGCTGATCTTCGTCGGCGGCGAGGCACGGCAACGGTGGATGTGTCAGCACGTCGCCAAGTCGATGCAGCTTGCGGCACAGATCGGCGATCCGATGGTTCGCCTGGCCCGCACGACAGAAGTAGGAATTGAGAGCGGCATCGACCGCCGCCAGCCGCAGCCCGCGTGGGCCGTGGCGCTCGGATCGAGCATGGGCTCCGCCGCCGACTCCGGCAAGGGCCATGGAACCGTGACCAATACCGAGCGCGTAGAGCGCCGGGGTGCAGCATGACCTCACCAAATCAACTGTCCTTTCTTCCCGACGACTACCTGCACCGCAAAGTGCAGCGCCGGTCGAACGTGATCTGCGCGGCGCTGTTCGTCGTCGTCATGACCGCCATCGGTACGGCGTTCACCTACAGCGAGCGCACCGTGAAGGCCGTCGAACGGCAGCACGCTCAGGTGGAAGAAGAGTACACCGATGCCGCCCGGCGAATTCAGCAGGTGCAGAGGATGCAGGACAAGCAAAGGCGTATGGCTCAGCAGGCGGAGCTGACGGCTTCGCTGCTTGAAAAAGTGCCTCGCACGTTCATCCTTGCCGAGCTGACCAACTCGCTGCCGTCCGGCGTTTCGCTGCTCGACTTCGCGCTGGAATCGAAGCGCAACATCGTCAGCGTCGCGGCGGCCAAGACCATCTATGAACAGCGCAAGCAGGAGATCGACCGCGAGAAGGCCGCCGAGGCCAAGGCTAAAGACCCTTCGCTGCAGCCGCGCGTTTACGAAGTGACCATGAAGCTCACCGGCATCGCCGATACGGACGTGCAAGTGGCCCAGTACATCACCAAGCTCAACCGCTCGCCGCTGCTGAAAGATGTAAACCTGGTGATCAGCGATCAGTTCAAGCCCGATCAGAAAGCAGACCGGTCGATGCGCAAATTTCAGATTGAAATCACGCTGGTGGCCGACGCCGATGTGTCGCAGGTGAAGCTCTCCACCCGCACCGCCGCCGTCGAACTGGAGGGCAAATAACATGCGATTCGGATTACGTGAACTCATCTTCGTCGTCGCCATGATCGGCCTGCTGGCGTGCAGCTACTTCCTGGTGTTCCAGAAGGCCGACCAGAAGCGGCTGGCGCTTAAGGCCGAGGTGGAGAACAAGCAGCGCGCCCTGTCCAACCTTCGTCAGGCCACCGCCGGCATCGAAGACATGGGCATGAAGATCGACGAGCTGCAAAAGGCAATCGAGTTTTTTGAAAGCAAGCTGCCACAGGAAAAGGAAGTCGACAAGATCCTCAAAGAAGTGTGGCAGATGGCCGAGGCCAACTCGCTGCAAACGAAAACCGTTCGAACGTTAAAAGCCGAACGCGCCGCAGGGTACAGCGAGCAGCCGATCCAAATGTCACTGGCGGGCGATTTCAACGGGTTCTACTCGTTCCTGTTGCAGTTGGAGAAGCTCCCGCGAATCACCCGCGTGACGACGATGAACCTGCAGAAAATCGACCAACGCGAAGGCGAGATGACAGCGAACATGACGCTCAGCATATTCTTTGAACCGGATGCGACCGTGACTTCAATCCGATAGTGCCGCAAACACAAACGACACAGCCAGAGAAACGGAACAAGCGATGCGAATCGAAAACCTCAGCAACGACGACACTCAAGACGGCAGCCCGCCACCCGAGAACGGTGACGTCGATCTGAACGACGCGCTGGCCGTCGGCGATGCCGACTACGTGGTGGCCGAAGAACCCAAGTCGCTCAACAAGTCGACCTTGGTGTTGATCCTCTTAGTCGTCCTCGGCGGCGGGGGGTTGTACCTCATGCACCTTCGGTCCGGCCCGAAGACCGCCGTGGCGGCACAAACGCAGGAAGCGACACAAACCATTTCCAGCTTTCTTTCCGGCGGCGACAGCAATATCAAGCTGATGGAAAAAGCGCTGCGCGACACCGAAGCCGTGGTGCAGCGGTTCATCAACTATCCCAACGCCACACAGGTTCCGCTGACTGAGCTTCAGACCAACCCATTCCACGTCTGGGTGGTGGAAGACGATCAGCCGCAAAGCGACGTCGTCAACAAGCGCCGAAAAGAAGAAGAACGCCTTGCGGTTATCAAAACCGTTCAAATGCTGCAGTTGCAGTCGGTCATGTCCGGCTCGGCCCAGCGGGCGTGCATGATCAACAACACGCTGTATCGCGAAGGCCAGGTGGTCGATGGGTTCACCATCGACAAGATCAGCGCCGGCGCGGTGATCATTCGTCAGGGACAGTACCGTTTCGAGCTGCGCATGCAGCGGTAAGGACGCCACAGGATGTTCGGCAGAAAGAGCACCAACTCGACCCTTGACGCGCCCAAGCCGCGCAACTCCGCGCCGCGTGAGAGCGACGATCTCGACGCGCTGATTGATGCGCCCGAGCTTGAGCAGCTTTGGTCGCCCGAACCGCACTCGGCTCGCAAGAGCGTCGAAACGCTGCTGATCGAGCGGCAGCACATCACCGAAGAACAGCTTTCGCAGGCGCGTAGTGTTCAATCGCAAACGCCAGGCAAATCGATCAGCCAGATATTGCTGACGATGAACGCCGCCACCGAAGGCCAGGTGCTTTCGGCACTGGCGGAAACGGTCGGTCTGCCGTTTGAAGTGCCCGAGAAGGCGAAGATCGAACAGACCGCGTTCGATCTGCTGCCGGTCGAGTACATTCGCAAGCACTGTGTTCTGCCGCTTCGGCTGGAGAACAGGGTGCTCGTCGTGGGCATGGCCGAGCCGACCAACGTGTTCCTGCTCGATGAAATCCGCCGTAAAACACGGCGCGAGGTGAAGCAGGTCGTCATCACGCCCGGCGATCTCAACCGGGTGGTGGAACAACTCACCAGCGGCACGACCGATATCAAGGTCGATGAGATCATCAAAGACATGGCGGATGACGACGTGCAGGTCGTCAAAGAAGAAAAGGACGACGTCACCGACCTTGAAAAGCTCGGTTCGGAATCGCCGGTCATTCGCTTCGTGAACTACCTGCTCTTCGATGCCATCAAGCAAGGCGCCAGCGACATTCACATTGAGCCAAAAGAAAAGGCGCTCAAGATCCGCTACCGCATCGACGGTGTGCTGTTCGAAGCCATGAACCCGCCGTACGCCATGCACCCGGCGATCGTGTCGCGGTTGAAGATCATGTCGAACCTTGACATCTCCGAACGGCGCCTGCCGCAGGACGGCCGCATTCGCGCCGTCATTCACAACCGCAAGATTGACCTGCGACTTTCCACCCTTCCCACCGTGTCCGGCGAGAAGGTCGTGATGCGCATTCTCGACAACCGGTCGATCAACGTGAAGCTGGAAGACCTCGGCTTCAGCGAAAACGCGCTGACGATCTGGATGCGGCAGATCGATGAGCCGCACGGCATTCTGCTGGTGACCGGGCCGACGGGCAGCGGCAAGACGACGACGCTCTATTCGTCGCTCCGCCAGATGGACGGCAACAAGCTCAATATTGCCACCGTGGAAGACCCGATCGAATACCACCTGCAGCAGGCCAACCAGGTGCAGGTGCATGACAAGATCGGGATGAGCTTCACCGCCGCGTTGCGATCGCTGCTGCGGCAAGACCCCGACGTGATCATGCTCGGCGAAATTCGCGACCCCGAAACCGCCAACATCGCGGTGCAGGCGTCGCTTACCGGTCACCTCGTGCTGAGCACGCTGCACACGAATGACGCGCCAAGTTCCATCACGCGGTTGATCAACATTGGTGTCGAGCCTTACCTCATCAGCTCCGCGGTCAACGCCATTCTGGCGCAGCGGCTGGTGCGTAAGACCTGTCCGCACTGCAAGGAAGAGTACGAGCCGACTGATGAAATGAAGGAGTTCCTGGCACTCCAAGGCTTCGCGAATGAAAAGGCGTATCGCGGGAAGGGCTGCGACCGCTGCCGCAAGACCGGCTACCTTGGACGGCTGGGCATCTACGAATTGCTGGTGATGGACGACAGCCTGCGCGACCTTGTAACGGCTAATCCGGATGTAACGAATCTCCGCAAGGTCTGCCGCGAGCGCGGACTGGTTACGTTGCGTGAGGACGGGTTTGCGAAGGTGCAGAAGGGCCTGACAACGGTCGATGAAATATTGCGTGTGACCGAAAGCGGTTTGTGATCGGACGTTTAGCCGTGGTTGATAAAACCACGCGCACGAGGTGATTGAACAATGAGTCTCTTGAACGACATTCTCCGAACCGCGGTGCAGAACAAGGCATCGGATATTCACCTCAACGTCGGCCTGCCGCCGTTGATTCGTGTGAACACCGTTATCACCCCGACCGATTTCCCGGTCATGACCAGCGAAGGCATCGAACGCCTGCTGCGCGAGATGCTTCCAGAGCATCGTTGGAAGCACTTTGAAGAGCTCCGCGACGCCGACTTCTCCTACGAAATCCCCGGCGTGAGCCGCTTCCGTGTCAACGCTCACTACCAGCGCAACACCATCGGCATCGCGCTGCGCACCATCAACGACCGGGTGCGGAAGATCGAAGAACTCTTCCTCCCCGAGATCGTCCACAAACTCACCTACCTCCCGCGTGGGCTGGTGCTCGTCACCGGCCCGACGGGCAGCGGCAAGAGCACCACGCTTGCGGCGATGGTGGATGCGATCAATCGTCGCGATTGCGGTCATATCATCACCGTTGAAGACCCGATCGAGTACGCGTTTCACTCGGCCAAGTGCTGCATCGAGCAGCGCGAAATCGGCGCCGACGTGCCGACGTTCAGCAGCGGGCTGCGTCACGCGCTGCGACAAGACCCCGACGTAATCCTCGTCGGCGAAATGCGCGACTTGGAAACCACCAGCGCCGCCATCACCGCCGCCGAAACGGGGCACCTGGTGTTCAGCACGCTGCACACCGTGAACGCGCCGCAGACCATCGAACGTATCATCGATATCTACCCGAGCGATCAGCAGAACCAGATCCGCTCGATGTTGGCCAACACGCTGCAGGCGGTCATCAGCCAGACGCTGTTCAAGCGCCAGGACCAGCCGGGCATGATTCCCGCGCTGGAGATCATGCTGTGTACGCCGGCGGTGCGCAACTGTGTTCGTGAAAACCGCATCTTCGAGATTCCCAACGTCATCGAGACGAGCCGCGCCATCGGCATGCAGACGCTGGACAGCTCGATCAAGCACCTGTTTGTTAACGGCCACATCAGCCGGGAAGACGCGATCGCGCAGGCGGCGCATCCGGAGAAGTTGGACCGGGCGTTGGCCGCTTAACTGGAGGTGATGGAGTAGTAGAGTTGTCGAGTGATAGAGTTGTAACTCACTCAATCACGCTAACACCCCACCACTCAATCACTACATTCATATGCCTACGTATCGCTACGAATCTAAAAACGCTTCGGGAAAAGTCACGTCGGGTGTTCTTGCAGCAGCGAACCTCAACGCGGCGGCGCAGATTATTCGACAGCGCGGGGAGATGATCCTGGCGCTCTCGCCCGCTGAAGACAAGGGCAAGAAGTCCGGCCTGATGAGCATCAGCATTTCCTTCGGCCCCAGCGCCAAAGACGTGCTGAACTTCACAAGCCAACTGGCGGTCATGATCCGCGCGGGCATCAGCATTCGGTCCGCCATTGAAGGCATTCATGATCAGGTGGAGAACGTCAAGTTCAAAGCCATGCTCGGTCAGATTAAGAAAGATGTCGAATCGGGCAAAAACTTTTCTGACGCGCTGATGCGCTACCCGAAAGTCTTCAGCCCGCTTTATATCAACATGGTGAAAGCGTCGGAACTTTCCGGCGGGTTCAGCCGGATGCTCGACCGCATCGCCGGCTATCAGCTGCAGCAGATTGAAACGGCATCGATGGTCAAGGGCGCGATGATCTATCCCGGCATCATCGGTACGATGGCCGTGGGCACCACCATCTTCCTGCTGACGTTCGTACTCCCCCGCTTCCTGGTGATCTTCAAAGGCAAGGAAGCCGCGTTGCCGGCGCCCACCAAGTTCCTCATGGCGCTGAGCAACTTCATGGTGAACTACTGGTACATTCTGGTGATCGGTCTCGTCGCGGGCATTTGGGGGTTCGTCCTCATGCTCAAGACGGATTGGGGCCGGCTGTGGTGGGATAAGATGAAGCTCACCGTGCCGCTGTTTAAGAAGCTGTTCCGCGCGCTTTATATCAGCCGCGGGCTGCACACGATGGGGCAGTTGATCAATGCCGGCGTGCCGATGCTGGATACGCTGGCCATCACCGCCGAGATCAGTGGCAACTCGCTTTACAAGCGCATGTGGCGGGCGGTCTACAGCGCGGTGAAGCAGGGAAAGAAAATCAGTCTGCCGCTTCAAAAGTCGCCGCTCCTTCCTCGTTCGGTGGTTCAGATGATCAGCGCCGGCGAAGAATCCGGTAAGCTCGGCGAAGTGCTCGATGAAGTATCCGACTTTTATTCACGCGAGCTCAAGAGCGTCATCAAAGCCGTAACGGCGATGATCGAACCGCTGATGATCGTGCTGATGGGTAGCGTCGTCGGCTTCATCGCCATGAGCATTATCCTCCCGATCTTCAAACTGAGTGCGATTGTGAAGTAGTGGAGATAGCTGAGAGCTGATATCGGAGAGCTAATCATCCGCTGCTTCTTTCCGCTATCGGCTATCGGCTTTCTGCTGCTCTCCCCCCTCCCTCAGCTTCTCCACCAGCCCGCGGTATTGGTCGGCCAAATCGACATCCGCCGGCGCGATGAGTAGCGGCGTGGGATTACCCTCTGCGCCGTCGCACGATTCGGTGAAGGCCACGACCGCCTTGCGGCGCAGCTTCGGGCCGGTAACGCCAATCGTGTAGTCAAAACGGAACACATACCAGTATCGCTCGCTCCGTCGGCAGTAGAGGACGTCGGAGATCGCCGGGTCGGCCGGGGCGATCGCCGGAAAACGGCTCGCGACCGCGGCCGCCTGGTTGAAACGGTCGGCCGCAGCAAAGTGCATGTCGCAGGTGCGCGCCAGCTCACGAAGCCGCAGGCGGCGGCGCGCGTCGGTGATGGCGTAGGCACCCATCGCGCCGGCCGTCACGATCACACAGGCGAAGAAGAAAAACAACGGTGACATCGATTGTACCTTTTTGTCGCCTCTTACCCGGGCCCGGTGGCGGGATTGGTCGTCGGCGCGGCGCTGGCGCCCGGGGGCGTCCACTCGATGCCGTACTCGGCGGGATTCAATCGCAATGATCGATCGATCCAGCCCAACGCGGCGCGGGCCCGCGCGTCGTTCATCGATTGATACGCAGGCTCAAAGTTCGGCACTTTCGGGTGATCAAACTCCGCCAACTCCGCCGGCAGGCCGTATTGAAGCAGCAGCGATTTGGCGCCGTTGCCGCGATCAAACATGCGCAGCTCCGTCGCCCCGCCGAAGATTCCACCGGCGGGAACCTGACGGTCGAGCTTTTTTGTGTAGCCGTTGAGCATGTAGAAATTCGTGTACGCCAGCTCATCCGTGCCGGCGGGGTTCATCAACTTGAAGGTTGCGTTAATCCCGCCGTGGCATCCGCTGGTGGCGCATCCACTGATGATGACCGGCTGAATCACTCGGCGAAACTCGGCGATCGACGGTGGATCGTTCAAAATTTCCACGCCGCGCTTCTGCTCGGCGGTGGCGTTGGGGTCGTTGAGGATCATTCGCGCCTGTTCGGTCGACTTCATGCGCGAAAACTCTTCCCAGCGCATCTGCTTTAAGTCGGCGTACGAGCGGGCGGCTTTGTTATCGATGCGCACGCGCACGGCGGCATCGTCGGGCCGCCATTCGATCCGGCGGATGGCCTGAATGTCGTCTTGGCTCAACGCCTGCCGCGCCATCGCCGCCACACCGGGATCATCAATCGTTTTGGCCGTACCATCGCCCGGCGGTTTGACCGTTTCATTATCAGGCTGACGCGCCTGGGCCGCCAACTTCAACTGGCTGCGCACCACGATTTGAAGATCAACCGCGTCGCGACTGTTCGGGTCGATCGCCTGCGCCAGTTCCAGCACGTCGCGCGCCGCGACGTATTGCTCATGCGACATGGCCCACTTGGCAAGTTCGATCCGGCCTGCGACATCGTTGGCTTCCAGCTTCGCCAGCCGAGCCTGGAACTCCTCCTCAAACGGCACGGAATATTCGAGCGAAGCGACTTCGCCACGCGGAATGGTGGTTTGCACCCCGCGGATGGCGACGATCACATCATCCCCCCGCTCGTTCACATCGCCTTCGTAACGAGCGCCCGATTGGGTCACCACAACACCCGGCTTGGCCAGCAACGCCGCCGCCAACCAGGCCGACCCGGCCACCGCCGCGAGAATGAATCTTCGTTTTGTACGCAAGCAAGCTCCGTTTTATGTCATTCCGACTGGCGGATGTATGCCACCGTCACCCATGCCACAAGAACACGACGACACGGCGGTCCACTGCAACCGTCAACCGTTAATCATATATCCCCATAAGCCGTTTTTCGTTTGATTCCGTTTAAGTTTGCCGTGTACACTGGCCGGTACATCACTTTTACCGGGAGACGATGCCTATGAGACTCATTCCAATTCTGGCCGCTATCGGGGCGATGCCGATTCTATCCGCATCCGCTGCGCCGGCTGTTTTCGTGCTGGATGCGCCGCAAAGCCCACTCGCCATTTCCGGCACGGTGGGCGGCGCGCCGCTGCAACAGCAGGGGCCGGGCAGTTTGACGACCACCTATGCGGGCAATTTCCTGATCAACCTCACGCCTCAGTCGGTGCAGTTTATGACCGGCGGCGTCGCCGACGCGAACACCAACGGCAATTGGGATCCGCTTCCCAATGCAACCGCCGGCACGGCGCCGGCCGATTACGGCGCGCAGTTCAGCCAGGGTTTCTTCGGCACCGCGCGCCTGGCCGTGCGCAACTTGATCGCCGACGCGCAAAGCGACGCGATTGCGCTCAACGCCAATCTCACCTTCCCCGCCGCCTCGGCCAACGTGTTGATCACCGCCGGCGACGTGGCGATTCGATCGGTGCTCACATCCGGCACCGAAACGCTGGCCGGCAGCAGCGGCGCGAACAGCGGCGCGGGAAACGCCACGCTTACGATCAGCCGAAGTGTGCCGGCCGGCACGGCGACGGCGGTCGCACAAATTCCGGTCTCGGCCGGCGTGGTCACAGAAATCGCCCTCATCGGCACCGCCACCATCAACTTCAACGGCAGCTTTAGAGGGTCGGTCACCACCATTCTGGGCGATGCCAACTTCGATAAAGCCGTGAACCTCGACGACTTCACTACGCTGGCGGCCAACTTCGGGCAAAGCGGTTCGTACCTCGCCGGCGATTTCAGCGGAGACGGCTCGGTCACCCTTGATGATTTTACTGCGCTTGCCGCCAATTTCGGGCTGACTGCGCCAGCGGGTGTGCCGCGCGGGGTGGTGCCCGAGCCTGGTGCCATTGGCGTGGCATGCACGATTGCCCTGCTGGTGCGGCGTCGTCGAGGCGATGCGCGTTGACGCATTTTGTTCCGCGAAGCCGCAAGCGGCGTAGATGGCCGATTGGGCTTGTCTGGGTGTTGATTGGCAATCATTCTTGATGGCTCATCGGTGTACTCCGTTAGCAACTTCGGGCTGGGGCAGCGACGTACGAATTTCGTTGAGCATGTAATCGCGCACGCGCACGCGGATCGAAGCCACCATTTCAGTATCCTGGCGCTGGCCGAGATACCACATTAGCTTTTCGACAAACCACCGCGCGATCTCGGCCGGTTCGGCGATGGCCGGTTTATGCACGGCCGTTTCCTGGAGCGCCTCCCGGCGCGCACGCGCAGTCCGCCGTGCCATTCGCATCAGTCGCACCAGTGATTGCATCTGCTGTTGTTGCGATGCAAGCTGGGCGGGCATGTCGGCGTTGGGGTCGTCGGTCTGGGGCGTCAGCACGCGGTGCAGCTCATTGCTGGCCCGCGCGGCGGCGGCGGCAAGATGCAGGTCGGTCGCGAAATCCATCGCCCCACGCACCGACTCCAGCGCCGCCCGAAACCGAGGCCGGCGCATCCACCGCCTCAACACCACCGGGCTGGGCAGCGAATCGGGCGCTAACCCTTTGGGCGAAGAGCGCAGGGCGCGCAAAAAATTGGATTGGCCATCACTCAAACCATGCGACCGCGGCATAAAGCCTCCATTGAAAAGAAGTTGCGGATGATCGACACGTCTCCAAACTTGCTAAAAACCAGTTCCTAACCGGTTCCTAA
>CAZXLA010000110.1:1791-12688 GCA_964641895.1 uncultured Tepidisphaeraceae bacterium | reverse complement strand
GCCTACGCCTTCGCGAAGCTATCGCGTGGTAGCGCTGCCTGTGGCGGGATGAGGTGCGACTTTCAGGAAGATTTGGAGAACAAGATTCAGCACTACGATTGCCCTGCGGTTGAAAAAACGCGCACCAGTTCTGGGAGCGCGCCAGACCGGGCTTAAGTGTTAACCGGGCGAAGAAAGGCGGTAGGGACGCAGGGCGGCGTTTTGGCAAGCTCACCGTTGTATGATGATCACAAACTCATGCCGCTTGGTCGTCGGTGCGTCGTGAATCGGAGACACAGGCAGGAATGCCTGTGCCACCGCAAACAAATTCAGTTCCAATTTGTTTCTAACAGAGGCTTAAGATGCGCCCACTCCGCGCAGCCGCACGTTTGAATCGGCGTTCATCCGCGGCCAACATTTCTTGTTGAGTTGCGTGAACGGGCGTGTTCGATCACCCCTGCTTTACACCGACAAGCTCGACATCAAAGATGAGCGTGGCGTTGGGTGGGATATCATTGCCGGCGCCGCGTTCACCGTAGCCTAAGTTGGCGGGGATGATGAGCTGGCGCTTTTCGCCGAGCTTCATTCCCAGCAGGCCTTCCTCCCAGCCTTTGATGACTCGGCCGGCACCCAACACGAGGTCGATCGGTTCGCCGCGTTTGAATGAGTTATCGAATTCCTTGCCGCTTTCCAACCGCCCGGCGTAGTGAACCCAGACGTGGTCGCCGTTCTTGGTGACGTAGTCGCCTTTTTCAACCGTGATGATGGTCAGGCCCGATGGCGTCGTCACCTTGTCACCCGATGGTTGCGTCGCCGGTTGGGCGAACAGAAACGAAGTCATGCCGACGGCGGCGAGGCTCAATACGATTTTGGTGAGTTTGTTCATGGTGCGGCATGATAAGGTCTGCTTATCTTGTTCTCCAGCCGCGGATCAGGTGCTTTGATTTGCCGCCGAAACACGGGTACTGTTTGGCGGCTCGCTTCATTTCAAAAAAATCATGAAAGAATCTGACACCACCGACAGCAGCATCATCGAGCAATCGCAGGAAACCGCCGAGCCGCCTAATTTTGCATCGCGTGCCGACCTGACCGCCGTTCACGCCGCCGCCAACGCGCTGGTGGAGATGCTGAAGAAAATTGACGACGGCGACTTAGTGGCCGAGCTGATCGCCAACTCGCTCAAGCTCCTACGCGACGGCAGCAACCGCGGCGACCTTAAACTGGTGAACCGGTCGTTTAAGGAACTGCGTTACGCGCTGAAAATTTTTGCGCCGTATCGCGACGTGCGCAAGGTAAGCATCTTCGGATCGGCGCGCACGCCGATTGACGACCCGGACTACCTGGCCGCCGCCGAGTTCGGCAAAAAGATGGCCGCCCTGCGCTGGATGGTGATCACCGGCGCCGGCGGCGGAATCATGGCGGCCGGGCACGGCGGCGCGGGGCGCGATCCTTCGTTCGGCCTTTCCATCCGCCTGCCGTTCGAGCAGAAAACCAACGAGTTCATCGCCGACGATCCCAAGCTCATCAACTTCAAATACTTCTTCACGCGCAAGCTGATGTTTCTGCGGTCCAGCCACGCCGTCGTACTCTTCCCCGGCGGGTTTGGAACGATGGATGAAGGGTTCGAAGTGCTCACCCTGATCCAAACCGGCAAAAGCACGCCGATGCCCATCGTCATGGTCGATCGCCCCGGCGGACGATTCTGGACGGCGTGGCAGGAATACGTCGAGCAACACCTGCTCGACCGTAAACTGATCAGCCCGGAAGATTTTCATCTGTACAAAATCACCGACAGCGTGGATGTGGCCGTGCAGGAAGTGGTCAACTTCTACAAAAACTTCCACAGCGTGCGCTACTACCGCGACGACGTGATCATGCGGCTGCACAAAGCGCCCAACGAATCACAGCTCAACGAGATTCGAGCAAACTTCAAAGACATCATCCTTAAAGGCGGCAGCGATTTCCGCGTGACGGCGGCGCTGCCGGTGGAAGCCAGCGAAGAACCCCTGGCCGCCATGCCGAGGCTGGTGTTTGGCTTCAATAAAAAGGATCAGGGACGGTTTCGCGTATTGATTGATTACTTAAATGGAATCGTTGGTTAGCAATCGCCGTCATAACGATTGACGATTGACGATTAACCAGCGGGGTTTTCGGTTAATCGTTAATCGTCAATCGTTACGCCACTACTCGCGCAACTGTGTGAATACGAATGTCCACGCGATTAATCGATCTCATCGAAAGACTTCCCCCCAGCCGCGTGCTGTTGCTCGGCGATTTTATGATGGATCGCTATGTGTACGGCAACGCCGAGCGGCTTTCGCCCGAAGCGCCCGTGCCGGTGCTGCATTTTCAAAGTGAAGAATGGCGTCTCGGCGGCGCGGGGAGCGTGGCGGCGAATCTGGCTGCGCTTAATGCCAAGGTGAGCGTCGTCGGCGCGGTGGGGGCTGATGAAGTCGCTTTGCGCCTTCGCGGCGCGTTGAAAAGTATTGGCGCGGACGTCGACGGTCTCGTCGCCTGTTCCGACCGACCGACCACCTGCAAAATGCGCCTCGTCGGGTCGGCACAGCATCGCCATCCACAAACCATGTTGCGGCTCGATTCAGAAAACGCAGCGGCGGTAACCGCTGATGTGGAAGACGCACTGTTCGCGCAGCTCGACCGTCTCATGCCGTCGTGCGATATCTTCTGTATCGAAGACTACAACAAGGGCGTCGTCACTCCGCGGCTGTGTCAGGAAGCGATCAAGCTGGCGCGCAGCCGGGGCAAGGCCGTGTTGATCGATCCGGCCAACATTCCCGATTACGCCAAGTATTCCGGCGCAACGTGCATTAAACTGAATCGCGCCGAGACGAAGCGCGCGACCGGCATCGCGCCAAAGACCGAAGATGAGTTTCGCGAAGCCGGCAACAAGCTGCTCGACACGCTGCGAATCGATTGCGCCGTCATCACGCTGGATAAAGACGGTGCCTACCTCGCAACGCGCGACGGCCAGCGCCGCTGGCTGCACACCAAGGCCCGACAGGTGTTTGATGTCACCGGCGCCGGCGACATGGTGCTGGCCATGCTCGCAGTCGCCCGCGCCGCCGGGGCTGATTGGAGTGAATCGGTCACGCTCGCCAACCTCGCGGGCGGCCTAGAAGTCGAAAAGTTCGGCGCAATTCCGATCACCCCGCGCGAGATTCTGCAGGAACTGATGACCGAGGTACACGAACACCTCGGCAAAGAGCGCAAGCTCGATGCGCTGCTGCACGAGTTGAACCACCACCGCGCCGCCGGCAAGCGGATCGTATTCACCAACGGCTGCTTCGACATCATCCACCTCGGCCACGTGAAATACTTCCAGTTCGCAAAGCAGCAAGGCGATGTGCTGGTGGTCGGAGTGAACACCGACGCATCCATCCGCCGGCTTAAAGGCGAAAAGCGCCCGGTCATTCACGAAGCCGATCGCGTGGGCGTGCTGGAGGAACTGGAGAGCATCGACTACCTCATCCGCTTCGACGACGACACGCCGATGAAGCTCATCGAAGCCATCCTGCCCGATGTGCTCGTGAAGGGCGCCGATTACAGCAAGGAACAGGTCGTCGGCTGGGAAACGGTCGAAAAGCACGGCGGGAAGGTCGCGCTGGCGCCGCTGATTGATGGCAAGAGCACATCGAATGTCATTCAGCGAATTGTGGATGCGTATCGATAATGGCCTATTTTTCGCTGCCAAACGTCGGTGCGCGTCTGTTATGATAAGCCGTTAAGGTGCATGCATGCCCGCTGTAGCCACACGACGAAAACATCGGGGAAAACTTCGCGACCTTCGCAGCGGCAAGGTGTTGCCGTCATTGGACATGTCCGAGACAGATTTTCTCGCCTGGATCGATCGGCACGTCTACGCCGAATGGGTGGATGGGAAGGTGGAACTGATGTCGCCGGTAAACATCGGGCACGCAGAAATAAGCCAATGGCTGGCGGCGATTCTTCATGTGTATTGCCGCCGCAAACAATTGGGAGTGGTGATCAGTGCGGAGGTCATGGTGCGTCTGGACGCCGTTCCCAGCCGCCGCATTCCCGATTTGATGTTCATTGATGCGGCTCGTCGCAAGATCATGAAACCGACGCACATTGAGGGTGCCCCTGATCTCATTGTCGAGATTGTGTCTCCCGACAGTGTTTCACGAGATTGGGGTCGCAAATTTCGCGAGTACGAAGACGCCGGCGTTCGCGAATATTGGATTGTTGATCCCCTCAGTAAAATCTTTGAATCGCACTCGCTGCAAAGTTCGGGGAAGTACGCTCGGATTACTGAGCGGGATGGAAGGATATTCTCGCAGGTGATCAAAGATTTCTATCTGCGCCCATCATGGTTTTGGATGGTGCCGCTTCCCGACGAATTAAAGGTTTTGAAGGAACTTGGTGTACGATCCTGACCAATTCACATCGAACGGGTTAGTTCAATGGGCCGTGGTGCCCTTAACCCGTTCGGCGATCAGGAATTGGAAGCAGATTTCTCCGGAACATCACAATGGATTCCTGCCGCGGAATTCCCTTTGGGAATGATGATCCGTCGGCCTGGCCGTTGTCGCCTATACTTCACGCACGCGTTTGCCCGGGCGCCGGGCGGCGATGATTGCGGGGATATGCTTTCTTGTACTTCTCGTGAGGAGAAACTTATGCGTCTGTCGAAAATGTTCGCGTTGGCTACCGTGGCGTGTCTGAGTCTGGGCGGTTCGTTCGCCATCGCCGAAAACAGTCCTCAATACGATTCGTGGGCCAAGCACGGCGTGGGCTCGAGTGTGAAAATGAAAGGCATCACCGATTCCGCCGGCCAGAAGACGGAGATGGAGATCACGCAAACGCTGACCGAAAAGACCGATGAAAAAGTCGTGGTTGAGGTGAAAAACACCATGGTCGTCATGGGCAACAAGGTGGATACGCCGGCGGAAAAAATAGAAATCCCCGCGAAAGCTCTCGAAGGTCGGGGCACGCCAACTGAAGAGGCGAAAAAGGACGGTTTTGAAGTGAAAGAAAGCGAAGAAACGGTAACGGTCGCCGGCAAGGAATACGCGGCCAAGGTCATCCACACGACGGGCAATCACGATGGCATGGAAATCGACTCGAAGTTTTGGACGAGCACGGACGTCCCGGGCCTCATTCTCAAAACCGTCAGCTCGACCACCGGCGCCCTGGCCAGCAACACCAGCGTGGAAGTGGTGGAAATCAGCGCCAAGTAATTTCAGGCGGCAGCACGACGACGCGCGGCAATACCGATTTTGTGGGTGCCACTACTTGGCTCTCAGGCCTGAGAGCCATGCCGTGGCACCCTTAAAAAAACCAAAAGCCAACTACGCGACTTCGATCACAACTTTTACTAACTAACAACAAACCCCGGGTGAAAAACCCGGGGTTTTTGTTCTACAGCACTTGGACATCCGCGATCACTTTCTCGATCCCATGATCCGCAGAATCGCCAAAAACATGTTGATGAAATCAACATACAAATTCAGCGACCCGATAATCGCATATCGCGCCGCCAGCGACGGATTGCCTTCGGTTTCCAGCGCGATCGCTTTAAGTTTCTGCGTGTCGTACGCTGTCAAAATAATGAACGCGGCGAGGATGCCATAGGTGATGAACCAGCCGAGTAAGTCGTTCTGCAGGAAGATGTTTACCAGCGACGCGATGAAAAGCCCGATCACGCCCATGATCACAAACGATCCGATGCTGGTTAAATCTTTCTTGGTCACAAAGCCGTAAATGCTCATCGCCGAGAACACCCCGCCGGTGAGGAAGAACGCCGAGACCAGCGTCTTCCACGGATAAACGATAAAGATGCCGCTGATGAGCGCGCCCATGAGCGCCGCATAGAGCAGGAAAAGCGCCGTCCCCGCCACCGCGCTGATTTTAAGCGCCGCGCCGCGGACGCCGAACGCCAGCATGGTCATGCCCAGGATGATGGCGATGTAGCCGAACTTGCTGCCGTAAATCATTTGCAGCAGTTGCGGGTTTTGCGCGAACATGTAGGCGACGCACGCCGTCACCGCCAGCCCGACCGCCATCCAGGCATACACCTGGTTGAAAAAGTTGAAGGTGGTCTTATCGGTCGTGCCGTACTCCAGCTCGATCGGCTTACGCACTTGTTCATTGGGATACATGCTCATCGTAATCTCCTGGTAACTGTCGTGATGGTTCTGATTGGCCTAGAGCGTATTGTATCAATCCGTGTTTGTTGATGTAACACCATTGACTTGCATGCAACCGTTGTGAGCAATCGGGCACCGACGAACGCCATTGCGCGATGAATCGCGCCGCGGCTTTGCCTGCACCTTCGCCTCTATCATTACTGAAGATTCTTTTTGAAGAACGCCAGCGTCTGCGTCCACGCCGCCGTTGCCGCTTTCTGGTTCGCGCCGTCGCGGGCGGTTTGCTGGCGGAGGAATCCGTGGCCGGCGCCTTCGAAGACGGTCTTGCTGTACGACTTGCCCGCGGCGCTCATCGCTTTTTCGCTTGTTTCGATCGTCGCGTTCACGCGCGCGTCGTCGCTGCCGTACAGACCCAGCACGGGGCAGGTGATTTTGGCGTAATCGGCCGCTTCGGTCGGCCCGCTTCCATAGTAGGCGACGGCGGCGTTCACGCCCGGCTGGCGAACGGCGTAGTTCCAAACCTGGCTGCCGCCCCAGCAAAAGCCGACGACGCCCGTTTTGCCGCCCGCCGCGGGAAGCGCCAGCGCGTAATCGCGCACCGCGTTGAGGCGCGCGGTCACTTCATCGGGCTGCAGCAAGCGGATCGCTTCGCGCGCCTTATCGCCTTCGAATGATTCCGTCCCCCCGCCGCCGGGTCCCTTGCCGCTGAGCAGGTCGGGCGCGACGGCGATGAATCCCTCGGCGGCCAGTTGGTCGGCCACGCCGCGCACCCAATCGGTCATGCCGAATATTTCGTGAATCACCAGCACGACCGGGGCTTTATCGGCCCGCTCGGGATAGACCACCCACGACTTGATTTTGGTATCGCCGCCGGGCAGTGCCACATCCGCCCACTCGCCGTGCCGAGTCGAAGCGGCCAGCGCGGCCGCTGCGTTGTCGCCGTCGGAGGGGATGGCGGGTTTCGCTTCCTGTGCGACGGCGAGCGAGGCGAGCAACGCGAGGATCGCCAAAGCAATAGAAAAGCTTGCTGTACGGTTCATAAGCAGATTGTCAGCGGGGCCGATGCGAAACTCAACCGTGCGGCTGGCGACGGTGCCTAGCAAACAGGGCAACCGCACATGACCCGACATAAGAGCCGCAAGCGCCAGCGACCGGTGGTGTTGTTGCAGGAATCGGGTCGCTCACGCTCGCCGCTCCTCATATGCGGTGGGCCTGGCTTAGACCCCCTTTCGGAGTACCAGGAGGGGGAGCGTCTCAACCCACAGGCGGAGTCGATTAGTCGCTGCGCAAGGCTTCGATCGGGTCCATCCGTGCGGCCTTCATGGCGGGGTATAGGCCGAAGCCGATGCCGATGGCGCCGCTGACCACGAAGCTGCCGATCACGCTCCATGTGGCGATGCTGGTTGGATAGTTCCCCCCGCCCACCGCGCTGACGAGCAGCGGCAGCGCCTTGGCGATCGACGCGCCCAGCGCAATGCCGATCAGCCCGCCGCTCAGGCTGATGACGGTGGTTTCGATAAGAAACTGCAGCGTGATATGTTTTCGCTTCGCGCCCAGCGCCCGGCGCACGCCGATCTCTCTCGTGCGCTCGGTGACGGTGGCGAGCATGATATTCATGATGCCGATCCCCCCGACCACCAGGCTGAAGCTGGCGATGCCGACCATGATGAAGTTGAACATGCGGTTGAGCCGCTCGGCGTTGCGAAGAATTTCGATCGGTGCTTTGACATCCACATCGGTCAAGCCCTGGCGGCGGTTGATGCCCAGGATGTTTTGCGCGACGGCGGCGATCGGCTCGACGTCTTCGATGCGCTGCGCGCGAAGCCAGATTTCGCTCAGTTCGATCTGCTTTCGTTCAAACGTTCCGGCAAGCCTTCTGGTGATGGAATCGCCGTATGCCAGTTGCGCCAGCTTGATGGGGAAATAGACTTGCTGATCGGGATCGCGCGCCATGATGGCTGCGCCTTCGGAGCCGACGCGCAAGCCCGTTGGTTCGAGCACGCCGACGACCGTGAGGATGACGATGGGCGTCCCGATGGAGCCGACCTGCACGATTTGGCCCAGCGGGTCCTGAAACGGGAACAGTTGCTCGGCAACTTTGGAGCCGAGTACGCAAACCGCGTCGCCACGATCCGACTGCAGCACGGTAAACAATTCGCCGCGGGCCAGGCGGAGGTTGATGATCTGAAAAATCTCCGGGGTGGTGCCGATGGCGCTGGCGGCGGGCGCGCGAAACTCGCCGACCACCACGCGTTGTTCGGTGTCTTTCAGCGGGACGATCTGCGCGAGGCCGGGAATGGACCTGATTCGTTCCAGGTCGACTCGCTTCAAACCGTATTCGAGAACGCGCGAAGTCCGTCCTGTCGCATCGGAGCTTTCCGGCGGTCGGACCGATCGGATGAGAATGTTGTTGGCACCGAGTTGGCGAATTTGCTCGAGGGCGGCTTCTTTGGTTCCCTCACCAATCGCCACCATGATAATGACCGCCGACACGCCAAAAATGATTCCCAGCGCTGTCAGCAGGCTGCGAAGCTTATGTAATCTCAAATTTTTGAGACCGAGTCGGAAAGTTTCCAGCAGGAAGTTGTGCATTCGTTATTGAGCCTGGGCAAGAGTCATAGTATGGTATCACAGGCGTCAACCCCGAGTGGATTCCTCCAGGTTGTTCTTTCGGTGTTCTTATTTCGGTGTTCTTATTTAGGGCCAGTTTGTTGTGTTGGGTCAATTTGTCTTTGGGCCACACTGGTCATTCCTGCGGCATGCAAGACAGTTTATTCACGAAGATCATTAAGCGGGAGATCCCCGCCGAAATCGTCTTTGAAGACGACTGGTATATCGTCATTAAAGATATTCAACCGCAGGCACCAGTGCATGTTCTGGTGATTCCGAAAAAGCCCGTCGCAACGTTAAATGATCTTACGGAGGAAGAAGCAGAATTGGTCGGCGGGATGTTTTTGCTGGCCAAAGGTGTGATGGCGAAGCTTGGGCACACTGACTATCGCACGGTTTTCAATTGCGGGCCGGGCGCGCAACAAAGTGTGTTTCATCTTCATCTGCATGTGTTAGCCGGCCGACCCTTCACGTGGCCGCCGGGGTGAGCGAAGTCATACGGTGCCGCATTAGCAGTGGCATACGAGGCGTTGACCACTATTTGCGGTGGTGGCCCTCGCGAAGATTCAGCGGAAGGAACCGTTACTCTGGAGAAAAAAAGAAGACACCGCCTGTTACGGTCGGTGTCTTCCGGAGGGGAGAAAATGCGCCACTAGCGCGTTGCTTTCAAGTTTGCCTATCTTACCTTACCAAATCTTTCCATCCAGTCAACCCTATCTTTACTTTAGGTTGCCGGCCTGTACTAATGAGTTCGACCAGTCGGATGAAAAATCTATACGATTTTTCGAAAAATCCTGTACGAGCAACCCCCAATCGTCGTGAAACTCCAACCCCGTGCAGCTAAAGCCATACGTCGGTCGGCAGGAATGGGTTCGAAAATGTTGCTCTATGAGGCGGAAACTATTTTAATTTTAGTGAAAATTATCACTATAATTGGCCTTCGGAACGGCGTTTAAGTGCAATCACGGCATCTCGGATGGCTTTGGTTGCCTTTTCAACGCCTTCCTTGCTGTCATCGTCGCGGTCGAAGGATACGGGGTTTCCGAAGGCGAGGGTCGCTTGGCATTTGCGGAGGACCGATTGAACCGTCTCACGGCCACGTTGGGTGCCGTCAAGGTAAGCCGGGACGACCGCCGAGCCGGTTTTCAGCGCCATCAGCGCGACACCGGTCTGGAACGGCAGCACCTCGCTGGTTGGAGCAATCCGGCCTTCTGGAAAAATTCCCAGGACGCGGCCGTCTTTCAACGTTCGCATAGCAGACCGGGTAGCCGCCATATCGCGGCCGTCGCGATCGACGGGAATTGCTTCCAGTGCTTTGAAAAGGGTTCGGAACAGGCGCAGGTCGTAGTATTCCCGGGCCATCATCCACACGACAAGTCGTGGAAGGGCCGCCTGGATCAACAACGGGTCGACCCCCGCGGTGTGGTTGCACGCGAGGATCACCGGGCCATCGGGCAGCTTGGCCGGAGAGAGAATGGTCAATTCGTGGTAATAACGGCTGAACCACTCGTTAAAGCCGGACACGATGCCCACCGTGCCGCGTTGCGCTGCGACCAGATCGCTCTTGCGTTGTTTCACCGGCGTGGGAAATATCGTCTCGCTCGGTTTCTCGCAACCCTCGACCCGCCGAGAATCTGAACGAAGGACTCTGTGATTCGAAGGACTCTTTGATGCGAAGGACGTCATGATTCTGGGCATCCTGGCCGACACCCACAACCGCATCGACGCCATCCGCGCCGGTATGGACGCGCTCAAGGCCGCCGGAGCCGAGTTCTACATCCATTGCGGCGACGTCGGCGAAGAGGCCATTCTCGATCAGCTTGCCGGCGTGCCCAACGCCGTCGTCTGGGGGAACAATGATCTGGACCACACGCGGCTCGGCGCGCACGCGGCCTCGATCGGCGTGAACATTCATCACCCTTGGGCTCACCTTGAACTCGACGGGAAGAAAATAGTCGTGACCCACGGCGACGACGGGCGCATACTGCGCACCGTCCTTCGAGAAAACACCGTCGACTATCTGTTTTTTGGTCACACACACGTGGCGATGGACGAACGGCACGGCCAGATTCGCGTCATCAACCCCGGAGCGCTGTATCGAGCGACACCCAAGACCGTCGCGGTGCTCGACCTGCAAACCGACGAACTGCAGGTGATACCGGTCAAGGTGTGAAATTCGA
>CAZXLA010000110.1:0-1691 GCA_964641895.1 uncultured Tepidisphaeraceae bacterium | reverse complement strand
CTCGACCTGCAAACCGACGAACTGCAGGTGATACCGGTCAAGGTGTGAAATTCGACGTGTGAAATTCGATGTGTGAAACTCAAGGTGTGAAAACATTCCCAATGCTTTCAACGTACACCCCGCGTGGTAAACTTGACAATTGTGTCCAACGACTCCAACGACGACGGCGTATCCATCCGCAGCTTCCGGCCCGATGATCTGGACGCCTGCCGAAAACTCTACGTCGAAGGTCTGCTCGGCGGGCGACTGGCCGAAAACGATACGGGTTTGGATATCGACGACATTCAATCGGCCTACATGGCCGAGGGAAACCATTTCTGGGTCGCCGTCAGCCCCGCCGGAGAGATCATCGGGATGATCGGCGTGCAGCAGCACGATGAAGGCGTCGGGGAGATCCGTCGGCTGCGCGTCAAATCCGATCAGCGCCGCAAGGGCATCGGCAGCAAGTTGATTGAAGCCGCGCTGAAGTTCTGCAACGATCACAACTATCTCAAGATAACGCTCGACACGTTCATGGACCGCGATCCGGCGATCAAGCTTTTCGAAAAATTCCACTTCCGTCACAGCCGCACCCGCGAGCTGCACGGCAAGGAACTGCTCTATTTCTATCTCGACATTTATGGCGCCGAAAAACCGCCCCATAGTCCCTGAGTCCAGGTTCTTGAGAAAGCGCGTTTTAACAATGGGCATGGCGTAATTCCACGCCGTGCTGTGAGCCTTAGCGAACACACGGATTCGAACGTTTCACTGCGCAACAGGCCTCGATAAACTTCCCCTATGCACAAGCTCCTGAACACCGCGATCGATGATGCCGGCGATCTACTCGCCCGGGTTCGCCTGTTGGCCCCCAACCTCGAACAACTCGCCAACGCCCTTATGACCTGCTGGCAAAAACGCGGAAAAGTCCTCACCTGTGGCAACGGCGGAAGCTGTGCCGACGCGATCCACCTTGCCGAAGAGCTGAGTGTGCGCTTCGCCAAAGACCGCCGAGGCCTGGCGGCCATCGCGCTGGCCGACGGCAGCGCCATGACCTGCGCCGCCAACGATTACGGCTGGGAACGCGTCTTCTCAAGGCAAGTTGAAGCGCTGGGAAACCCAGGCGACGTGCTCATCGGCTTCAGCACCAGCGGCAACAGCGCCAACGTCATCGCCGCCCTCGCCGCCGGAAAAAAAATCGGCATGGTCACCTGCGTCTTCCTCGGCAAAGACGGCGGCAAACTCAAAGGCGTGTGCGATATCGAACTGCACGTGCCGCACCCACTCACGCATCGCGTGCAGGAAGCACACTTGCTTTTGTATCACACGCTGTGCGAATGGGTTGATGAACGGGTTGATTGAAGGAGTGATGCCAGGGCAATCGCGTTTGCCCTGGATCTGAGGCCAGTACAGTGACAATTGGGTCGCTTTTTCGTGGGCGGTGGGGGGTCATTGCGTCGGTGGCTTTCAGTGTTGATATGCTGCTCAAGCTGTCCAACTGGAGGCTTCCGGGAGGGTTGAGTACGGTGCCGGTTTGGTGTGGTTCTTTCCTTGTCGGTGCGTCGGTGACCATAGGTGTTGAATCAGCGAGGCACCCGGGCCAGGGATAAGGAATTGCTGCTTTTGTCGAAGCTGGGGGAGCGGACGAGCATCGCAGTCATTAAAGGCCCGTGGTCCGAGGCCGAGACGGTGGCGGCTTGACGGGCGCAGCACCT
>CAZXLA010000109.1:9315-12741 GCA_964641895.1 uncultured Tepidisphaeraceae bacterium | reverse complement strand
CCGCCCTTTTTGCGGGCGTTTTCGGTCAAAAGTTCCTTACGAAGCCGGATGAAAGTGGGCGTGACTTCGACCAGTTCATCTTCTTCGATGTACTCCAGCGCCTGCTCCAGCGTCATCTTGCGGGCGGGCTTGAGGATGATGTTTTCATCGCTGCTGGTGGTGCGCATGTTCGTGAGCTTCTTCGCGGTCGTGGGGTTGACGACCAGATCATTCTCGCGGGCGTTTTCGGCGACGATCTGGCCTTCGTAAACTTCATCGGTAGGCTCGACGAACATCACGGCGCGATCCTGTAGATTGTTGAGCGCAAACGCGTTCACCCGGCCCGTGCAGTTGCTCAACATCACGCCATTCCCGCGGCTGGGAACGTCGCCGCGCATCGGGGCGTATTCGTGAAAGTTGTGGTGCATCACCGCAGTGCCCTGCGTGGCGGTGAGCATGCGGGTTCGCAAACCGATCAGCCCGCGGGCGGGGATGGTGAATTCCAGGTGTACCGCGCCGTCGCGGTTATCCATGCGGGCCAGTTCGCCTTTGCGATTACCCACCAGTTCCATCACGCCGCCCATGCTTTTTTCCGGTACGTCGACCACGAGATATTCAATCGGCTCGTGCAGTTCGCCGTCAACTTTATGCAGAATGACCTGCGGCTTGCTGATCGAAAGCTCGTATCCTTCGCGGCGCATGTTTTCGATCAGAATGCCCAGATGCAGCAACCCCCGGCCCGACACTTTAAATACGCCTTTGTCTTCGGTTTCCTCGACCTTCAACGCCACGTTGCTTTCCAGCTCTTTGTTGAGCCGTTCACGCAGATTGCGGCTGGTGACGTACTTGCCGTCCTTGCCGACGAACGGCGAATCGTTCACACGAAAAAGCATCGTTAGCGTCGGCGGCTCGATATCAGTCGCCTGCAGCGGGTGCGGGTCGTTAAAATCGCAAATGCTGTCGCTGATATCGACCGCATCCAAGCCGATCAGCGCCACAATGTCGCCGGCTTCGGCGTCGTCAATGTTCTTGCGGCCCAGACCGTCGAAGCCTTGCAACTGCTGCACACGCGTCTTCACCTGTGTGCCATCCCGTTTCACGATGACGACGGGTTGGCCGGTCTTCACGCGGCCGTTGTAGATGCGCCCAATGCCGATTCGCCCGACGTAATCGTTGTATTGAATGCTGCTGATCTGAATCTGCAACGACTTATCCGGATCGCCGTGCGGCGCCGGAATGTGCTTGAGAATCGCTTCAAAAACCGGCGTGATGCCCGTGCCGGGTTCTTCCAGCGACCACGATGCCGTGCCCGCCCGGCCGCTGGCGTAGAGCACGGGGAAATCGAGCACTTCATCATCCGCGCCCAGTTCCACGAACAGATCAAACACTTCATCAAGCACTGCGTGCGCGCGGGCGTCGTTGCGGTCAATTTTATTGATGACCACGATCGGGCGCAGCTCGTGCTGAAACGCTTTTTTCAACACAAACCGCGTCTGCGGCATTGGCCCTTCGGCGGCATCGACCAGCAGAAACACGCCATCGGCCATGCCCAGCACGCGTTCGACTTCGCCACCAAAGTCGGCGTGGCCGGGGGTATCGATTAAGTTGATCTTGGTGGCGATGCCCGTTTTCGGATCGGTATAGATAATGGCGCAGTTCTTGGCCAAAATGGTAATGCCGCGTTCGCGTTCCAGCGGGTTGCTATCAAGGAGGGTATCCTGCGACACTTGGCTGTCACGAAAGTTGCCGCTCTGCCGGAGCAGCGCGTCGACCAGCGTGGTTTTGCCGTGGTCGACGTGGGCGATGATGGCGACGTTGCGAATATCGTTACGCACGTGATTCATGGTACGGTCACTTCATTATAATAGGATCGACTCAGCTCGAAATACGGCACTCGGCCGCCGACATCCATACGGTAGATCGACCGAGCCGGGTCCGCTTGGGAAACTCGAATTGGCTGTTGTAACAGATTTCCACCTCACGTTCACGCCGCTCGGATTCAAGCAGGCCAGACATCCAGGGCCAACGCGTTTAACGAGCGGCGAGCGTCAGCGACCCGATTCCCTCACCACAAAAAAAGATGTTATTGGCGTCAGAGATCGTGACAAATTTCGCCTAACTTCTGATTCAGTAATATTTTACGGTGAACGGTGCCGACTTGGCGCCCGCAAAAAACCGCGTCCAAACCGTGTCCCAATCGTGTCCCAACCGTGCCTTTTTAGACCCATTTCGACCCCTTTTGTCCCCATTTTGGTCCCATTTTGGTCCCGCATCGACCCTCGACAATCCCTGTCTCATTTCCGAACGCGCGCCACCTCGTCGGTTCAATCGCGATAAAACCTAACAATATGCAAACATACCCACCGAGTCAAGGGAAAAACCCGTAAAATCTCATTCCGCTCATCGTTGTCTGCGCAGGGCTTTTAAAACCACAGATTTGGCAACGCGCCTGGTTTTCTCGCCTTCACGAATGGCGTTACATAGCGCCAAATCTTCGAGCACTTCGGCGAACAGATCACGAAATGAGTCGCGGTTTTCGTGCAACCCTTCGGAAATCGCTTGTTTGATGGTTTCTTTGATGGCGGCCTGCGTCATGATTTTGACGAGTATAAGAATTGCCCCGCTAAACCGCATGGGTTAAGCCGACACTTACCCGAGGTTGCACATGTGGATCAGATAACCATTGAACGAGCACGCCGAGGGGAGCGAGATGCCTTGGCAGCCCTGCTTACGGGCTTGCAGGACATCTGGTTCCGCTTTTGCGTCAGCCAATTGCGCGACGCCGATCGGGCCCGCGACGCCGTGCAGGAAACGGCGTTGCGGTTCATGCGGCAGATCGGCAGCTTTCGAGGAGAGAGCCGGATCGAAAGCTGGTCGCTGGGCATCGCGTTGAACGTGATCCGCGAGCAACGCCGCGGCGACCGCAAGCTGGATTTGGAAAAAATAGCCGCCGGGGTAAGCCGGCGCGATGATCGGGCGAGTGACTTTGACGAATCGCGCCCCGACATCGACGAGCTCAGCCAGCTTCACGCGATGTTAGACAAACTTCCCGACCGGCAGCGGCAGGCGATCGTGCTTCGATTTTTCGAAGACCACAGCGTCGAAGAAACCGCCGCCGCCATGCAGTGTGCAGCAGGAACAGTCAAAGCAACCGTGCATCAGGCGTTGCGAGCGTTGAGAACGAAATTGTCGGCGATCCAATGAGCGAACTGCGTAAACAACTTCAAGCCGCTAAAGCGACTTACCGCTCGATGAAGTATCCGGGCAATCTTGCCGCTCAGGTGCTTTTGCCGGCGGCGGTGAACCATTCCTGGCGGTGGAAGCTGATGACCGGCGCCCTGGCGGCCGCGGCGGCGCTGGCGGTGATCATGTGGCCGCGCCACACCGCAACCGACACCACGCCGACGATCGCCGGCAACACGGCTCCAACTCAGACGATTGAACTTT
>CAZXLA010000109.1:0-9215 GCA_964641895.1 uncultured Tepidisphaeraceae bacterium | reverse complement strand
GACACCACGCCGACGATCGCCGGCAACACGGCTCCAACTCAGACGATTGAACTTTTGCCTGAACTCTCGCCGTCTCAACTTGTCCCCGGCGCGCCCGACATCGACGGAACCGAAGTGAGTTCCGCCGACGACGAAACCCTTTCGACCGTGATCGATGAAATCCCGTCGATGCCGCAGATCGGTCCGTTGTGGGCGGCGAACGATATCCCCTCCGGCGAATACGAACCGCTCGTGCCGTCATTCCCGTCGTTCACGGAATTGACGAGCATCGAAACGATGGACGAACTGACCGACGAACCGACCGACGAACCCGCGAAGGAGAGCAACCAATGAACCGTACGATCCCTGCATTTCTAGGTACCCTGCTGCTTGCCGGCATGAGCTATGCCCAACCCGCACCTCCGCCTGAAGGCGGCCCCGGTGGTGCCGGCGGCGGGCCGGAAGGCGGCCGTCCCCCGCCGCCACGACAGAACGATGAGCGTCCCGGGGATCGTCAAGGCGATCGTCCGGGGGATCGTCGCGACGGACCCGGCGGTCGACACGATGGCCCCGGCGGTTCCGGCGGCGCGGCGGCGCGCGGCCCTCATGACGGCCCCCCGCGCTCCGGCATGCAACTCGGTCGCCCGGGCCCAATCGAGCAGATGAAAAACTTTCTTGATCTGGTCGACAAATACAACGCGCTCGGCAAAGACGCCGACGCCACCGCCGTTGCCGCCGTGATCAACACCGTCGACATCCTGCGCCCGCGCGGGCCCGAGGCGATCATCGTCAAGCTTGAGAAAATGCTCGCCGAAACCAAAAACGCCGCCGTGCAACGCGTCATCCGCCTGCAACTGGCCGATTTTTATCGCCAGACGAATCAGGCCGACAAGGCGCTGGAACACCTGGATGTGCTGATTAAAGGTGCGTCAGCAAGCTCGAACTGAAACACGACAGTTCGACTGCACCGCGGTTGACGTACACGATCCCAGCCGCGAAGCGGCGAAAGATAGGTAGCCCAGGGCGCAAGCCCTGGGTTTTTTGTTGCGCGCACAAAAGCCGCAACGCGGCGAAAGAACGGTCCTTTCGTCGCGTTGCGGCTTACGTCTCGGAAAATTTTTGCCCGGGGCTTCGTCCCCGCCTACGCTTCTTACGCCGCGTTGCCGCTAGCTAGATTCCCGTTCAGATCTTCGCCCCCGCCAACTGCAGCCGCAGCAGCAGCACCGCCGCCGAGAGCTGTGGATCGACGGCCAGCGCGTCCTTCTTCGCCGCGTCGGCGATCACTTCGGCCGGCTGGGTTGATGGAATCGCCGCGTCGCGCAACACGTCTTGTTTCTGACGGGCTTCGATGGCGTCGCCCATCTGTTTGCTGGTCATGGTCACCGTGACATCCGGCTCGACTCCCCATTTGTCGCTGCTTTCCTCACGATGGATGCACTCGCCGTTGGGCAGGTAGTAGTGGCTGGTGGTGAGCTTGAGAAACGCCAGCCGGCCATCGACCTGGAACAGCATCTGCACGCTGCCCTTGCCGAACGTGCGTTCGCCGACCACCAGCGCCCGCTTCTGATCGCGCAGGGCGCCCGAGACGATTTCGCTCGCCGACGCGCTGAACTGGTTGACCAGCACGACCATGGGCAATTTCACGTCGTCATCATCGGCGCGGGCTTCGGTAGTTTGTTCATCCTGCGGGCGGCGATCACTTTTGGTGCTGACGATCTTGCCGGCCGATAGGAACCGATCGCTCACTTCGGTGGCCGCGTTGAGCAGGCCGCCGGGGTTGTAACGCAGGTCGAGAATCATCGCCTTGGCACCGACCTTTTTCATATCGGCCATCGCGGAATCAAGTTCTTTGGCGGTCGACTTGGTAAAATTCGTCATGCGCGCGTAGCCGATGCTGCTGTCTTTATCGACCAGGTAATCCCACCCGCCGCCGGGCTTGCGGAACCAGCCTTTGATGCTGGCGACCATGATCTTTTCCCGCTTGATTTCGTACTCTTTGCTCGTGCCATCCTCGCCGCTGCGCACGGTGAGGCGGACGGTGGTTCCCTCGGGGCCGGTGATGTTTTTCACCGCCTGATTGATGGTGATCCCCTTGGCGTTCTTGCCGTTAATGTATGTAATAACGTCGCCGGCCTTGATGCCGATACGGTACGCGGGGGTGTCTTCGATGGGGCTGACCACTTTCAGCCCGCCGTCTTCATCGGTATCAATCTGGATGCCCACGCCCTGGAACTCGCCCTGCGTGCTTTTGTTAAATTCCTCGACATCGTAAGGCCAGATCATGTTGGTAAAATCGTCGAGCTTGGCGAAAGCGCCGTCGGCAAACTCGGCGGTGAACACTTCTTCGGGGAGTTCGAGCGTGTCTCGATTGCTCTGCCACAACTGGGCGAGCGTGCGCGTCATCAGCGAATCATCCGTCGGCGATTTTGACGCGCTGACGTTGATCAGCAATTCATTGATCGAGTTCACAAACGCATCGCGCCGCTGCGGATCGCTCATCTTTGGGAACGCCACATCCAGCCCCGGCGTGGTGGCTAAGGCGCGCAGGCCTTCCAAGCCGCCGGTGAGCAGGTCTTTGTAGGTGACATCGCGCCAGTAATGCCGGCGCGAGTCGCGCAGCGCATCCCGCAGCATTTCCATCTGAATGCCCTTGACCGTATCGCGCCAAACAATTTTGAAGCTGTCGTTGCTTTCGCTGGCCGGCTTCGTACTCGGCCCGGTGCTCGGCTGCGTGGCGGGCCTGAGAACGGCGTCGGCCACGCGGCGCTTTTCTGATTCGATTTCGGCTTGCTTCTTAAACTCGTCCGGCGCGTACACACCCGCCAAACGAATGCGGCGTGTGACCAACTTAAGCTTGTCTTTCCACTGCGGGTTGGCCGGCTCGATCACATTGAGATATTGATAGACGCGAGAAGCGCCGATCCAGTTGCCGACTGATTCATACTCCGTCGCCTGATTGATGCTCTTGGCGACGATCTCCTTCACCCACGATTGATCGTGAAACGCATTCTTGTCTTCGGCGAGCAGGTACGCCCGGCCGGCGGCATCGATCGCGAACAACTGCTGGCCGCCGTCAATGAGCTTGTTCACATCAACCACGGCCGCGTCGTATTGCTTGCGCCGTTCTGCGGCGAATTCCTGCCGCTGATTTTCAAACTCCGCCACCCATGCGCTCATTTTCGCCAGCGACGGATCGTTGCTGACCTGCGCGGCCTTGCTGATGAGTTCGCTGGTTTTGGTCCACTCGCCCGAACGAATGGCTTTGATCGCTTCGGTTTGAAGCATCTGCACTTCGGCGCGGGCATCGGTTGGAAGGGGCGACTCGGCGCGCGCCGAAGTAAGACCGAACGAGGTCGCCGCGACGGCGGCGGCGAGGACCATTTTCCCGAAAAATCGCTTCATGTTTCAACGTCCTGCGTGAGGGGTTGCGATCAATATTTTGTTCAACACTACAGCCTATCCGACGCCGGGATCAACCGAATGTTCGCCCGTGGATTAAGTTTGCCGCACCAGCAATTATCGGCCGAATGCCCCATTCGCTAAACCGTTCGTTAAACCGGCCACTATAGTCGCGGGCGGATCAATGGTAATATGCGCGACTTTGCCCAAAAGTTACACCCATGGAAACGATCCAACAATCGCTGGAATCAGCATTTAAGCAAGCCATCCACGCCGCGTTCGGGGTGGATGCCGACCCATTGGTTACGATCAGTCAGAACGAACAGTTCGGCGATTACCAATCCAACGCCGCCATGGGGCTTTCCAAGACACTTTCGGCGCAATCGGGGCAAAAATTGAACCCCCGACAGATTGCCGAGCAGATTATCGCGAAACTGCAACTCGGCGTGATGGCTGCAGAAACCCCCAATATTGCCGGCCCGGGATTTATCAATGTGAAGTTATCACCGGCGTGGTTGGCGTCGAAGCTGCATTCCGTCGAAGGTGATGAACGCCTCGGTGTCCCGCTTGCGGCGGCGCGGAAGAAAACGGTCGTCGATTACTCCGGCCCTAATATCGCCAAACAAATGCACGTCGGCCATTTGCGCTCGACAATCATCGGCGACGCGATTTCGCGCGTGATGGAGTTTCAGGGAAACGAGGTTGTTCGACAGAATCACATCGGCGATTGGGGAACGCAGTTTGGCAGAGTAATGCTCGGCTTATGGTACGAGGCCGCGAGCGCACATTTCCGCAACGAATCAACGCTCACCGACTGGATCGCGCGAGCAAAGCGAGTTACCGCTGCGGAGACACCGCGCGATGAGCTTATGAGAGTGTTAGCCGAAATGGCTGCCCTCCATCAGCAATGGATCGACGCCGATCCAGACGGATTAGTGTTCTTCGAATCATACCTTGAGCTCCAATTTCCTAACCTTGAAAGGCTTGAGGAGCTCTACACCTTTGTGAGTTCGGTTTTTGATTCAAAGGAGGCGCGCGAGGTCAGTGTGATGCATTGTCGACATGGGCAACGCACATTTGCGGAGTTACCACGCCTTGCAGCACTTTTTGTTCAGAATCCAAATGAATGCGATAACCGTCAGGAAAGTTCTGCATGGAGAAAATGCACCAGAGTAACACTCGAGGTCTGTCGAGGAATCTATTCGCGTCTTGGCGTTTTGCTCCGCGAAGAACACGAACGCGGCGAATCATTCTACAACCCCTATCTGCCGCAGGTCGTTAAAGAATTGAAGGACAAGGGTTTGGCCGTCGAAAGCGAAGGCGCAACGGCGGTTTTTGTCGACGGGCCCGACAAACCCCCAATGATCATCGAAAAGACCGGCGGCGGATTTCTTTATGCCACCACCGACCTCGCCGGTGTGTGGTATCGCACCACTCAACTCGGCGCCAAACACCTCATCTACACGCACGACTCGCGGCAGGCCAACCACTTCCGTCAGGTGTTCGACACCGCTCGAAAAGTCGGCTGGGCCGGGGCCGATGTGCAGCTCGATTACACGCCGTTCGGCACCATGCTTGGCGCCGACGGCAAGCCGTTCAAAACCCGCTCCGGCGATACGGTGAAGCTCAAAGATTTGCTGGATGAAGCCGAAGAACGCGGCTACCAGGTCGCCAAACAAAAATCGGGCGATCGGGGCACCGATATCGGCGACGACCAGCTTAAGGCCATCGGTAAAGCCATCGGCATCGGCGCGATCAAGTACGCGGATTTATCCAAAGACCGCACGAGCGATTACGTCTTCAGTTGGGAGAAAATGCTCAGCATGGAAGGCAACACCGCGCCCTACCTGCAATACGCCTACGCGCGCATTCGCTCGATCCAGCGAAAAGCGCGGAGCAGTATGGGGGGTAGCACGGATTGCCAACCCGTAAACATAACGCTCGATCATCCGCACGAACAAAGTCTCGCGAAGCATCTTCTGCGTTTCGGCGAAGCCATTGAAGTCGTAGCGCGCGACCTCAAGCCGCACTTGCTCTGTCTATACCTTTACGATCTCGCGACGAAGTTCAGCGGCTTTTACGAAAACTGCCCGGTGATTCAAAGCGAAGAGCCGATGCGGTCCTCGCGGCTGGCGCTGTGCGAGATCGCGGCGCGAACGTTCGCCCAGGGTCTCGACTTGCTCGGCATTGACCACCCTGAACAAATGTGATCGATCCTCACTCCTAACTCCCCCTCAATGTACTCAGGGAGGGGGCCGGGGGGAGGGTCGACGGCGGAATGCGCACCTCGCAGACCGCCCTCCCCCTGACCCCCTCCCGGCGTACCAGGAGGGGGAAATATAACTGTTCCCACCGGGAAATCCCCGATCCCCGATCGCGTACCATGTCCGCTATCCGAAACTCACCAACCATGCGATCGTTCCTCAAACTAAATGGAGGCTTCGATGTTGACACCAGCTTACGTCGCAAAAAAAGTCGGGTCAGAATATGTATTGGTCAGAGTTGATACACCAGGCGTCGCCATTCGCACCGGAGCGACCGTGGCCGGGCTGATGATGTGCGCCAATGCCGCGAAGGGTCGCGGGCTTACATCGGTCATCGCCAGTGCCGTCGGCGTCGCGTTGGCGTATTACGGGTGGACGGGTCGAAACCCGCTCGAATCGGTCATGAAAGATCGCCCGCGCTCCGGAAATGCCAATCAGACGCCTTCCCACGCCGGGCATCATCGCAAGCAGACAAATGTGCAGATTCCCAGCGATCCGGTAGAAGAAGCGTTGATGCAATCGTTCCCGGCCAGCGATCCGCCCGGCTCGGTACGCAGCAATTCGACCCCGCAGGGCTGATTGCATCGCCACTGAGTTGGGATCGAACGCATCATTTTTTGGCGATGGGCCTTTGTGCGCAAATTGCGTTTGCTTTGCACAGAATAATTTGAACACGAAGAACCGAAGAAACGAAGAATGATTGATAAAGATGGAATTACTCGAATTTCTACGGCGGATCTGTGAACATTTTTGCCCTGTGAGTCGTCTTCGTTTCTTCGATTCTTCGTGTCAATCTGAATTGTTGGTAAGTAATTTCCAGAAATGAACTTTATACCCTGCGTCGTTGGTACGCCTGAAATCGACAAAACCCATCATAAAACGGTAGTATGCCCGCGGGAGCGTCGCGGCGGCTCGATCTTCCGGCACACCGCCGGCAAAATGCCTGTGCGACATCGATTTGCATGGCGCATGTGCTGCTTGTTGACGATCATGCCGACCTGCGTGATGTCGTCGCGCAGATGCTGGAAGTCCACGGCCACCGCGTCGAGATTTGCGACAGCGCCGAGGCCGCCCTTGAAGCGTTACAGGCCAAACTTCCCGACGCGATCATTCTCGATCAGCGGTTGCCGGGCATGAACGGCGTCGAACTCGTCAAAGCGTTGCGGAATAACCCGCGGACGGCGGAATTGCAGGTCATCGTCTACAGCGCCGACGATTCCCAAGCCGCCGCCGCCAAAGCCGCCGGGGCGAGCGATTTCTGGTTAAAGGGGAGCGATGGGCTATTCGAAGGTATCGAGGGGCTGGGTCGTGAACTTTCCTGAAAGCCGGTTATATTCAGCCTTCGATGTCTCAGCGCCGATTTACACCGTCAGAATTTGGACGAACCCTTTGGCGGGCCGTGGCGCCACCGCTCATGCTTTTAGGGGCCCAAGTGGTGCTGTTGTCGCTGTTCTTTTTCTACTGGTTTCGCGCCAACGACTGGCTGCGTCACACCGAACATTCCATTTCTAAAATTCACGAACTCGAGCGCGTGTTGGTGAACATGCAATCGGGGTTTCGAGGCTACCTGCTCACCAACGACGCCACCTTTCTCGCGCCGTTTAACGCCGCAAAAGGGAGTGTCGAGCGGACCATTTTTGAATTGCGAAAGGCGTTGGCCGACAACGCCACGCAACTGCAACGAATCGATTCGATTGAATCACTCGTGCGACAGTGGCTTGAAAGAAAAGACGATGGCGACCCGAAATCGATCGCTTCGATGAATGCCCGCAAAGACCTCATAGACATCGTGCGCCAGCGCATGCAGGAGATGGTGCTGACCGAATCGCAGTTGAAAGTCGATCAATACGACCGCGAGCGCCGTGCGGCCATTACGGGGGTCGTCGGTGGAATCGGCGTGAGCTTGCTGCTCGGGGTCGCGCTGGCGCTGGTCAACCGGCGAACGGTGATCGATCTGTCGTCGGCTTACCAGCGCTCGCTCGATGAAGAAACCGCCACCAATAAGCAGTTTTATGACCTGGCCGAGTCTGTGCCCCAACTCATCTGGATCACCGACGGTGGCGGCAAAAGCCTCTACTTTAACCGCACCTGGAGCGAGTTCGCCGGCGTGACCGGCGACGAGCTTACCGCCAAAGGATGGGGCGAGTTGCTGCACCCTGAAGATCAAACCAACGCCACCGAAAAATGGACGCAATCGCTCGCCAATGGAACGCCGTTCGAAAGCGAATACCGCCTGCGCCGCGGGTGCGATGGCGCTTACCGCTGGTTTCTCTGCCGCGCGGTGGCCGTCCTTGATAAAGCCGGAAAATCAACGCGCTGGTTCGGCAGTTGCACCGATATTGATAACCAGAAGCAGATCGATCGCGAACGCGAAGCGCTCCTTGCCGCCGAACGACAAGCGCGCAGCGATCTGATTCGCACGGGTCGGGTGAAAGACGAATTCCTGGCCACGCTTTCCCACGAACTGCGCACGCCGATGACGGCCATCATCGGCTGGTCGAGGCTGCTGCGCGACCCGGCCATGCGAGAAAAGAACCTCGACCGCGGGATCGAAGCCATCGACGCCAGCGCCAAGGCCCAGGCCAGGCTGATCGATGATCTGTTGGACATGAACCGTATTCTTGCCGGCAAGCTTCTCATCAAGCCCGAGCCTACCGATTTGCGAGCAATCGTTCGCGCCGCCGCCGACGCCATCGTGCCGGCGGCAAACAACAAGAAGATTTCTTTCGCCCTTGATCTGGATGGTCTACAACCCATCATGCTCAACGGCGACCCCGCGCGGCTGCAGCAGGTGGTGTGGAACCTGCTCACCAACGCCGTCAAATTCACCCCCAATGGCGGCACTGTCACGGTTACGCTGCGCGTGCTTGATGACGGTTCGGCGGCCCGGTTAACGGTGGCCGACACGGGGCTGGGCATCAAGCCGTCTTTTCTCCCACACATGTTCGAACGATTTCGCCAGGCCGACGGCTCGACCACGCGGCAGCAAGGCGGGCTGGGACTGGGGCTGGCCATCGCGCGAAATTTAGTCGAAATGCATGGCGGAATCGTGACCGCCGCCAGCGAAGGCGAGGGCCACGGCGCCGCCTTTACCGTTGAATTACCGCTCGGCTCGCCGTCCCACCCGCCCATCGTTTCTGACGACAACGACGATGCCGCGCTGGATTGCTCGGTCATCCGCGACCAAAGCGTTCTGGTGGTGGACGACGACCACGAAACTGCCGGCATCATCAGGACCATTCTGGAACACGCCGGCGCGACAGTCCACGTGGCCCTGTCGGCCGCCGAAGCGTTGCAGCAGATTCGTCTCAATGAGTTTGATCTGCTTATCAGCGATATCGGCATGCCGACGATGGACGGCTACGCGCTGATTCGCGAAGTGCGCAAACACGAATACGGCAGCGGGCGACGGATGCGGGCCATGGCGCTGACCGCATTCGCGCGCAGCGAAGACCGCGACCTTTCCCTGGCCGCCGGCTTTGACCGTCATATGGCCAAGCCGATTCTTCCCGGGCAGTTGCTCCAAGCGGTGGCGCAGGTCGTGACGACGGCATGATGAAACGAGTGATTATT
>CAZXLA010000108.1:4699-12768 GCA_964641895.1 uncultured Tepidisphaeraceae bacterium | reverse complement strand
GGCGGCTGGTGTTTCTCAGACAATGGCTTCGCTTCAGATTTTCCAGGGTTCCGGGACGCGCTTCGACGTCACCACCGGCATGCTCACGCTCACCGGCGCGTTGAACTACGTTGACATCACCGGCGGGGGCGGATCACTGGGGTTTGCAAGCCCGGCGACGATAGCCGGCTCAGCGGGAGGGGCGATCAACCTCGGCGGGACTGTGCATGCCTTTAATGTTGCCGGTCAGGCCAACCCCGCGAGCAATGACCTCAACATTACCGCTGTGCTGTCTGGCGCAACCGGCGGTGGGATCAACTACACGGGGACTAACAGCACCAACACGCCCACTGAACCGGCGATCCTGCAGTTATCGGCTGCGAACACCTATACCGGCCCGACCACGATCAACCGTGGCAAACTGAAGATGGGCATCGCTGCCGCATTGCCCAGCACTACGACGCTCGCTCTGGCCGCCGCGACCGGTCAGACGGCCACGCTGGACATGAACAGCTTCGCGCAAACGGTCGCAGGCCTGAGTGCAACTTCTGCTGGCTCCAACGTGATCACGCTCGGTTCGGCGAATCTCACGGTGAACAATACGACAAACGATGTGTTCAACGGCGCCATCAGCGGCACCGGCGGGCTGCGAAAAACCGGCGCCGGCACGCTCAAACTTACTGGTGTGAGTACATACACAACCGGCGCGACACAGGTAAATGGCGGAACACTGTTCGCCAGCAACACCACCGCCGGTTCGGCAACGGGCACGGGCTCTGTTTCCGTCGGCTCGAACGGTACCGCCGGCGTTCTTGGAGGCGTTGGAACCATCAGCGGGGCCGTATCCGTCGGCGCGCTGGGAACACTCGCTCCCGGTGAAAGCGTCGGAACGCTGGCGACCGGGGCGCTTACATTCGCCGGTGCAACATCGAATTATACGATCGAGATTGACTTGGGTGGAGACACCGCCGACATCGCCAATGTTACGGGCGCTGTGACGCTGGCGAACGCGGGGCTACAGTTTACGTTTGTTAACCCCAATACACCGTTTACGGTGCCCAAAACTTTCATCATTGTTCAAAACGATGCCAGTGATTCCGTCATCGGCACATTTGGCACCATAACTCCCGCAGACGGTTCGGCGTCCGGGCAGTTTGGCGGCATCCTGACATACACCATCAACTACGCCTTTAATGGGTTGGCGGTAAACGGCTCCGGATCAAACAGCAACGATATTGCGATAACAATTGTCACCGTCCCCGAACCCTCCGCCGCTCTCATCCTCGGCGCCGTAAGCCTCGGCCTCGCGGCGCGGCGGCGGTGGAGCATGTAGGAGTGCGTTGTTAGTTGTTGGTTGCCAGTGCATTCGTGTTTGCTGGCAACTAATAAAAACTACCAACTGGCAACTTCCCTTCAAGTCTGGCAACAAAAAACTACCAACTGACAACACTGATCTTAACACTATGTTAGGGTCGGTGTTTTTTGTAAATCGATATAAATATAGTGCGGGCATCCACTTACGATCGTTTTGCGCGATTGTGCCACGTGGCACAATTTGTAGTGGCGAGCGAGAAAGCGCATAGCCGACAGCGGAGAGCAGGGAGGGAAATAGCCGTGAGCTAAGAGCCGAGAGAGAAGAAGATTGTGCCACGTGGCACAATTTTCTATCGGCATCAACTGCAGCGATCGGCGATCGGCTCTCCTCTCGCCGCCATTCGCTCGCCAGCGGTGGTTAGCGATACACTACCGGCGCGATGGATGGTGCATTGGACGAACAACGAATGCCTGCCCGCCGGTCGCTGCCGTTCGCGCAGCAGCTTGGGTTGATGGGAGTGATCGTCCTGCTGGCGGCGCTGCTCACCGTCGCGGGGAATTTCAACGCGCCCGACGGCGGGCGGAATGCCAACCTGTTTTTTAACTTCGACAACCTGTTCAACGGCGTCGCAACCAACATGGCGATTTATGCCATCATGGCCGTTGGTATGACGATCGTGGTTGTCACCGGCGGGATTGATATTTCTGTCGGCTCCACCTGGGCGCTGGCGGCGCTGCTGACGGCGTGGGCGGTGCGCGTGCCGTTCGCGCAGGTGGATACCGCCGGCTTCTGGTACGTGCCGCTGGCGCTGGGTATTTCGCTGGGCGTGGGGGCGATTTGCGGGTTGGCCAACGGGCTGTTGACCGTCGGCCTGCGCATTCACCCGTTCATTATCACGCTGGGCACCATGAGCATTTTCCGCGGATTGGCGAACGTGCTTGCGCCGGAGAAGTCATTGCCCGGGCAGGGGCAGATTCTCCCGTCGGCGATGTCGAACCTGATGCAGTACGATTTCGGCGGCGGGCTGCGCCTGGTGCCGATGATCGTGACGGTGATCACCGTGCTCATCGGCGGGTTTTACTTGTCAAAGATGATCGCCGGCCGTGAAACCTATGCGGTCGGCGGGAACAGCGAGGCGGCGCGGTTCAGCGGGATCCGGGTCGATCGCGTGCTGATTCGCGCGTATCTGCTGTGCGGCATGTGCGCGGGGCTGGCGGGTTTCGTCATGCTCGGCCGGTACGGCGCGGTTTCGACCAACAGCGGGTCGGGCGATGAATTGCTGGTGGTCGCAAGCTGCGTCGTCGGCGGGGCATCGTTGGCCGGCGGACGCGGCAGCGCGCTGGGGGCGTTGCTGGGCGCGCTGGTGATCAAGCTGATTGAGAACGCCATCTATGTGATGCACTGGAATGAGGAGTATCGCAGTATCATCATCGGCCTGGCGATTATCGTCGCGGTGGCGATCGATCGGCTCAGCGAAATCACGAGAAGGTTTCGCCCGCGCACGGTGTGAAGCGTTGAAAATTGAGTAACCGCAGATATCGCAGATATCGCAGTTAACGCAGATAGGGAAAGCTCCTTTTCAAGTCTGCGATATCTGCGATATCTGCGGTGAATAAATCGATTTACGGAAAGCGAGAGTCAGGCGATGTGCTGTAACCAAATGTGCCAGCGGTTTTTTCTCGGAATTGGGTTTGTGATCTTGGCGATGGTCGGATGCGACAAAGACACCTCAACTGCATCGTCATCCTCAACCCCTGCCGGCGACAAGCCGAAGAAAGTGCTCATCGGCTTTATCGGAAAGAGCCAGAGCAACGCCGTCTTCAAAGCCGCCGAAGCCGGCGCGTTGGATGCCGCTAAAGAGCTGGCCGCAAAGTATGGCGTGGAGGTGGAGGTGATCGTAAAAACCCCCACCAATGAAAGCGCCGCGCAGCAGGCAGAGCGGATTGAAGAACTGACGCGCATGGGCGTGCACGGCATCAGTGTGAGTTGTTCCGAAGCCAACACCCTCACGCAGCCGATCAACCGCGCGATCGACGCGGGGGTGGCGGTCATGTGCTTCGACTCCGATGCGCCGGCGAGCAAGCGGCTTTATTACTACGGCACCGATGACGAAGTCTGCGGCCGCGTGGTGATGGAAGAACTGGCAAAGTTCATGGACGATAAAGGCACCGTGGCGATTTTGGCGGGCAACCAGTCGGCGCCCAATCTGCAGAAGCGCGTCGCCGGCGTGCGCGAAGAGATGAAGAAGCACCCGAACATCAAAGAGCTACACGACGGCAAAGGCGTTTTCTATCACGAAGAAACCCCCGAAAAGGCAGCGCAGGCCGTCAACGATGCGCAGCGCGCCAACCCGCAAATCCAAGGCTGGGCGATGATCGGCGGCTGGCCGCTCTTCACCGCCAACGCGCTGCAGTGGGAGCCGGGCAAGGTGAAAGTGGTCAGCGTGGACGCACTGCCGCAACAACTTCCGTACCTCGCCAGCGGTCACGTGCAGGTGCTCTATGCGCAAGACTGCTACGGGTGGGGCTATCAATCCGTCTCGATGCTGCTTGAAAAGATCGTCAACAAAAAAGATCCCGAAGGTCTGGACAGCTCAACCGCCGACCCGACAAAACGCCGCAAGATCGACCCGCTCACACGGGTAACCCAAGAAACCGCGGCGGCGTATGGGAAGCAGTGGGAGCGGTGGTTGAAGAAGTGAGTTGTTTGGCGTGCCGTGGCCAGAGCGCGATCCATGCCATCGTAACGATTGACGATTGACGATTAAGAAGAGTGCGCGAGTGAGTAGCAAGAGTTAATCGTCAATCGTTAATCGTTATGGATGCGGCTCATCTCGCGCGGCGCGCCGGTAATTGCGATGACCGATGATCGAGCTGGAGAACATCACCAAATCCTTCGGCGGCGTGAATGCGCTATCCGGGGTTTCGTTGTCGATTCGCACCGGCGAGTGTCACGCGCTCATGGGCGAAAACGGGGCCGGCAAGAGCACGCTCGGCAAAGTGCTGGCGGGAATTCATCGGCCCGACGGTGGGACGATTCGCATCGGCGGACGCGAGCACGTGTTCCGCTCGCCGCGCGACGCCATGCTGGCCGGCGTGGGAATGGTGCATCAGGAGTTGGCGTTCTGCCCACAGCTCAGCGTCGCCGAAAACCTGCACCTCGGCCGCTACCCGCGCCGCGGCGGGATGCTTGATCGCATTGCCATGCGTTCGCACGCTCGCACGCTACTGCAGCCCGTTGGCGCCGAATCAATTGATGTCGATCAGCCGATCAGCGCGCTCTCCACGGCGCAGGAGCAACTCGTGCAGATCGCCGCCGCCGTGGGAAGCGAAGCGGATGTGCTGATTTTTGACGAGCCGACAAGTTCGCTGGCCGAGCCTGATGCGCAGCGCCTGTTTACGCTAATCGATTCGCTCAAGGCGCAGGGGAAGACGATCATTTACGTTTCGCACCGCATGCCCGAGATCTTCCGGCTCTGCGACCGCATCAGCGTTCTGCGCGACGGGAAGCACGTCGGCACGATCGACCGCGCCGCCGCAAACAACGACGATCTGGTGAAAATGATGGTCGGCCGAAGCGTGGAAACCATCGCTCCGAAGCACATTGATCAACCGGTCGGCCAAGTCGCGTTAAGTGTAAAATCCATCGCGCGGCGTGGCGTGTTCGACGACATCAGTTTCGCCGTACGCGCCGGTGAAATCGTCGGTCTCGCCGGGCTGATTGGCTCGGGGCGGAGCGAGGTGGCGCGTGCCATCTTCGGCCTGGATAAAATTGACGCCGGCCGCATCACGCTCGCCGGCAATTCGCTTGCAAGTGGCGATCTTCGTGGCGCGATGCGGGCGGGCGTTTGCCTCGTCCCCGAGGATCGCAAGCGACAGGGTTTGGTGCTCATGATGGGCGGGCAGCAGAACGTGTCGCTGTCGTTGCTCGATCGGCTGCGAAGATTATTGTGGCTCGATCGGCGCAAGCAGCGGTTGATCGCCAGCGAGCTCTTCGCGCGCCTGAATGTAAAAACGCCATCGCTCGACGATCCGGTTTCTTCACTTTCCGGCGGAAATCAGCAGAAAGTGGTTCTGGCCAAATGGCTGGCGCGCCGGCCGAAGTTGCTGATCGTTGATGAACCCACCCGCGGGGTGGATGTCGGCGCGAAGCGAGCCATTCACGAATTGCTGGATGAACTGGCGCTGTCGGGCATTCCCATTCTGCTCATCAGTTCGGAATTGCCGGAACTGATCGCCCTCTCCACGCGCGTGTTGGTGATGCGTTCGGGCAAGATGGTCGGCGAACTGCCGCACGCGCAGGCCACGCAGGAAAGTGTCCTTCGGCTGATGACTGGAGTGTGACAGCACGGCGGGCATTCCATGGGTTGAACGAGTGTCGAAGCGTGCGTCGGCGGACCGATGTTACGGTCGAGACGACCGTGCTATGTGGCGCGGGTTTTGCGCCAGACTCGCGCGGCTTCGAAAACCACCAGCAATCCTAATCCAAGCAGCAGCGCCGCGACGACCATGTTTACCATGATCGGCGCCGCCGCCGTCGTCGCAACGCGGTATTGTTTTAAGAACGCCATGAAGTTCATCACCAGCGCCGTCGCGGTTGAAATCAGCATGAAGCCCGCCGGCAGCAGCGCGAACCACACCGGCCGGCCGGTGCGCCACAGCCACACGCTCACGCCGACCAGCGTCAACGCGGCGAGGAGTTGGTTGGATGTTCCGAAGATCACCCAGAACGTTCGAAATCCCCACTCCGGCGGGGCGTTCCAGAGATAGATCGCCGGGCCGGCCACCGTGGCCACCGTAGCAATTGTCCCGCCGACGATGCCGCTCATGCCGGTGAGTTCCTGAAACACGTAGCGGCCCAGGCGCGTGCAGACGTCGAGCGTATCAAACACGAAGCTGCTGAATGCCAGCAGGCCGAAGCCGAGCGCAAATTGCTTATCGATTCCCAGAAACCCCATGAAGTTGGCGATGCCCTGCGCGTAAACAAAATCCGGCGCGCCCACCTTGGCGGTCGCGGGCAGCACCATCACGCAACTGAGCGCGAAGATTGCCACCATCGCTTCCAGCAGCATTGCGCCGTAGGCCACGGGTTTGATGTCTTTCTCGCTGCGCAGTTGTTTGCAGGTGGTTCCGCTGGCGACGACGGAGTGAAACCCGCTGCACGCGCCGCACGCGATGGTGATGAATAGAAACGGAAACAGCGCCGCGCCGTCGGTGGAAAAAAAGCCCTTGAACGCCGGGTATTGCACCGCCAGCGAACCGGAAGTGCTCCACCCGCCGATAAGCGTCCCCGCCACGCCGAACAGCAGCGCCGCGTAGAGGAATGTCGCGCCGATCACCCCGCGCGGTTGCAGCAGAATCCACATCGGGGCGAGGCTGGCGATCATGCAATACACCAGCAGCGCCATGTCCCATCGCTTCGACAGGTCGTTCACCGATTTGCCCTGCGCATCCAGAAACGCCAGCCCGTTGCCGGCCAACCATTGCGCGGCAGCGGGGGCGAAGTGAATCGTGGCGGTGAGCGCGCCGAAGTGAACGATCAGCAGAATCCACCAGCGGATTCGGGTGAAGCGCATGAGGAGGCCCATTGAGATGCTGGCCAGCAGGTAACCCGTCGCGCCGATCGCCACCGCGCCGCCGTTGAGCGTGAAGGTGCGTTCGACGCCGGCGTTGGTCTCCTGGAACGAAGTAAACTTTGCAAACGTGCTGGCCGTCACGTCGGTGAAGGCGATGATGACATAGATCAAACTCAGCCAAACGAACATGAGAAATGTGATGTAAGCCGTCGGCGACATGTGTTCGCGAATCACTTGCGTGATCGACTGCGCGCGGTGGCGGATCGAAGCCAGCAACGCGCCCGCGTCATGCACGCCGCCGATGAAGATGGCGCCCAGCAGAATCCACAGCAGCGCCGGTAGCCAGCCGAACATCAGCCCTGCGATGATGGGCCCAAGAATCGGCCCGGCGGCGGCGATGGCGGTGAAGTGCCCCCCGAGCACCACGCCCGGCGGCGCGGGAACGAAGTCGTTGCCGTCTTCCATCTCCACCGCAGGCGTCGGACGGTTTGGATCGACACCCAGCCAGCGGATGAGCAGGTGGCCGTAAAAGACGTAGGCGAGCCATAAAACAATCGCTGACAGCGCAACAATCGGAAGGATGGTCATTCACGGTTCCTCGCCGGCGTGATTCTGCCCGAAGCGCAGCGATGATGCGAGCGAATTTCACAGCCTCCGCCCGATGCAAACTAAAGATTGTCATCCCGCACGGTCCGCCGCCGAACCGCGCGTCGTTGAACGGGTGAGAGAAATCCGACCGGTGGATATTTACCCGAGCGTCGTCACCATCGGTGAGTTGGCGTACGGCGTGCAGCGGCTGCCTGCGGGCAAGCGGCGCCGCGAGCTGGAGACTTGGCTGATTGCGCTGCAGCAGATCCATGCGTCGCGCATCCTGACTGTTGATTCGGAGACGACGCACGCGTGGGGCGAGATGACGGCTGCCTGTGAACCCAGGGGCAGCCCTTGCCGCCCTCAGACGGCTTGATCGCCGCGTCGGCGCCGCGCCACGGGTTGTACCTGTTCACGCGCAACGTGAACCTTACGCGGGTACTGGCGTGCTGCCGATTAATCCGTGGGAGGAGTGATTCAGCATAGCATTTGGCGACGAAAACTCGACGGCGGCGCAACGCCGGCGACTGGGCATCCCGACGCGCGGCCGATCGGTGGGGCTAGAAATCACAAGAATTTATGAAAGTCGGACCTGGCCCGCTTTTCCATCCA
>CAZXLA010000108.1:0-4599 GCA_964641895.1 uncultured Tepidisphaeraceae bacterium | reverse complement strand
CTGGAGTCCGCGGTGCCTGGCAAAAAACGCTTGAAAACTAACACAGCCGCTGTCCCGTCCGGTGGGTTCCTCAAGCCGCCGCCATCCACTTGATACATGTTATGAGCAATGGGACCGTCTCGCTGAATGGCGTTTTGATGTATCCAATCCAATTACCTTCCCGTTGCATCAATCTTGGCGGCTATGAGCGCCGACGATCCCCGATACGGGTTTCAGGCTGAGTCTGATGCCGGTTTCACATCCTCCTCATAATGATCGAGTCATCCGGCGAGCAATGAAGTATCACGAAGTTGCTTCACCATAGGTGCAGAAATCGGCCCGCGTTATACACTCGCGTGATACATGCGTTGTCATAGCTGAGCAATGTTCTGGCCGCCGGTGTGGAGAAAAGCAGGTTCGGAGATTGAGCAGTATGACGTGGATTAAATGGATTTCGATCGCGATAATTGTTGCCGGGTTGGTGTTTATCCTGAAGCTGCTGCCGGTGGAGGCCGCGGTGAAGTGGCTTTCGGGCTGGATCGACCAACTGGGGGTGTGGGGTTCTGTGGCGTTTGCTGGCGTGTATGTATTGGCGGCAGTGTTGTTGATCCCGGCGGTTGCGCTGACGATCGCGGCAGGGGCGATTTTCGGGCTGCTGTGGGGAACCGTCATCGTTTCGATCGCATCAACTGTCGCGGCAGCCGTGGCGTTCCTGATCGGCCGATACCTTGCCCGAGGCGCCGTCGAACGACGGGCAAAAGCTTATCCCAAGTTCGCCGCGATCGATAATGCGATCGGTGAGCAGGGTTGGAAGATCATCGGCTTGCTGCGCCTGTCCCCGGCAATTCCATTTAGCATCGGCAATTATCTTTATGGAACAACTTCGGTGGCGTTCTGGCCGTATGTGCTGGTGAGCTGGATCGCGATGCTGCCGGGAACTCTAGTGTACGTCTATCTCGGTTACATCGGGGGCGCGCAAGGCGGTGGCCGCTCGCCGGGCCAGTGGGCACTGCTGATCGCGGGTCTGGTGGCGACCGTTGCGGTGACGGTCTACGTCACATATCTGGCAAAAAAAGCCATGAAGGCAAAGGTGTCGAGCAGCAAGCCCGGCGACACACGATCGAACGATCCTCATGAAGGAGAAACAAAGATGCTTGGCGATGGCAACGATGAAAAAAAGGGAACCTCGCCGCGCAGCGCGCTCATTGCGGCGGCATGCGCGGTGTTGGTCACCATCGGCGCGGCCTGCTCCTATATCTACAAATCAACACTCGCGAGTTTGGCCGGCCCGCCGGCGGTGACGATGAAAGAGGCGTATCAGAAAAACGCCGCAGGCGCGGTGTTCGATCACTCGCCGTTCGATTTGGTGCTGAAAAAACACGTCACCGACGGTGGCTGGGTGAATTACGAGGGGGTGCGCAGCGATTTGGCTGCGTTGAACCAATATATCGCTCAGGTAGAAGCCGCGCCGTTCGCGGAGTTGAGCCGCGACGAAAAGCTCGCATTGCTGATCAACGGCTATAACGCGTTCACGCTTCGGCTGATCGTTGACAACTATCCCTTGAAGTCAATTCGCGATATTCCGTCGCAAAAACGGTGGGATGACAAACGGTGGAAAATCGCCGGCAAGACGCGCTCGCTAAGCCAGATTGAGCACGAGGAAATTCGCCCGAAATTCAAAGAGCCGCGCGTCCACTTCGCGCTGGTCTGCGCCGCGATCGGCTGCCCGATACTTCGCAATGAGGCGTATGTTGGGGCGCGAATCGATGAACAACTTGAAGACCAAACCAGATACATTCACGAACACGATCGATGGTTTCAGTTATTAGACGACCCAAACAACTCCGGCAAAAGCATGGTTCGGCTCACGAGCCTCTACGACTGGTACAGCGGGGATTTCAAGCAATCTTCCGAGGGTTCGGCCCTGAAGTTTGCCAGCCGGTACTCAAGGCAGTTGGGTGCGTCGCTGAAAAGCAGCGAGTCGCCCAAAATACAGTGGATAGATTACGACTGGTCATTAAACAGTATCGAGAACAAAGCGAAGGTGGATGGCGCTAAAAAACCGGAGAAGAAACAATGAGCGCCGGGTATGCCAACGCTCCGACTCGCGAAAAACCATTGGTGCAGCCATTGGATCAATACAATCGCGCGCTACTTGATCAGGTGCATCCAACAGACTGGCCCAACCCTACGCCCGCCAAAGGTTACAATCTGGTGGTGATCGGCGCCGGCGCGGGTGGATTGGTTAGCGCGTTGGGCGCGGCCGGTTTGGGCGCGAAGGTAGCCCTCGTCGAAAAAGATCGGCTAGGCGGGGATTGCCTGAATGTCGGCTGCGTGCCTTCCAAGGCATTGTTGCGATCGGCTCGGGCATTCGCGGACGTGCGCGAGGCCGGTGGCTACGGCGTGCGCGTGCCCGACTGCGCGACAATAGACTTCCCAGCCGTTATGGAACGAATGCGCCGGCTGCGCGCCCGTATCAGTTGCAATGACAGCGCCAATCGCCTGCGAGAGGCGGGGGTCGACGTCTTTTTTGGCGAAGGACGTTTCACAGGCAATGACGCGATCGAAGTCGACGGCAGAATTCTACGCTTCAGCCGCGCGATCATTGCCGCCGGCGCGAGACCAGCCATCCCGGATATTGCCGGCCTCGCCGATGCGGGTTACCTCACCAATGAAACCGTGTTCTGGCTCACTGAATTGCCCAAGCGGCTGGCGGTTATCGGTGCCGGGCCGATCGGTTGCGAGTTGACACAAGCGTTCGCCCGATTCGGCAGCAATGTTCATCTCCTGGCGGGCGGATTTCCATTGCTGGGCCGAGAGGATCGCGACGCCGCCAAAGTTGTAGAAATGTCTCTTTCGCGCGATGGCGTGTCTATCAATCATCCCGCCAAAGTGATCGAAGTACGCCGCGAACAAAACGAAAAAATTCTCGTCCTTGCTAAAGGCAGCCAGCGAACCGAGTTGCGTGTAGATGAAATCCTGATCGCCACCGGGCGGCAGCCGAATGTGGACACCCTAAACCTCGAAGCCGCCGCCGTGAAATACGATACAAAAAAAGGTGTATTTGTCAGCGACCGATTACAAACCAGCAACCGCAGAATTTTTGGCGTAGGCGATATCTGCTCGAAGTACAAATTCACTCACATGTCCGATGCGATGGCGCGCATCGCCCTTCAAAATGCCCTGTTTTTCGGGCGCGGCAAATCAAACATATTGACAGTTCCGTGGTGCACCTACACCGATCCGGAAGTGGCTCACGTCGGCGAATATGAAAATGAATCACGCAATCGCGGGATGGAAATCGACACGTTCACGGTCGAGCTGAAGAAAAATGACCGCGCCATCGTCGATGGCGAAGAATTGGGGTTTCTGAAAGTGCATGTGAAAAAAGGAAGCGACAAAATTCTTGGCGCAACACTGGTTGCACGCCATGCCGGCGAAATGATCTCGCAAATTACGCAGGCAATGTCGTCGGGCCAGGGTTTAAAGGCTTTGTCGAAAACGATTTATTGTTACCCGACGCAAGCGGAGATCATCAAAAGCGTCGCCAATGAGTATCAGCGGACGAGACTCACTCCGTGGCTTAAATGGGCCCTGGAGAAGTGGCTCGCGTGGAGAAGATGAGTGATCGACTTAAACGAAACAAATGTCCGGAAGAACCTCCACTGCCAAGACATGTCCGCGGCGCCGGCGACATTGAGTGTGGTGATTCCGACGCGCGACGAAGCGGCCAACATCTCCGCCGCCATCGACAGTGCGCGACGTGATTCGGGTGTTGAAGTGATCGTATCCGATGGCGGCAGTCGCGATCGCACTTGCGAGATTGCCCGGTCGTGCGGCGCAAAAGTCATCTCGGTCTCGCCTGGTCGTGCGCGGCAAATGAATGCCGGCGCACGCCTGGCAACCGGAACAATCCTGCTGTTTCTTCATGCCGATACCCGGCTTCCTCAAGGTTACAAACAACTTGCCTTTAATACACTCGCCGCTCCGGGAACGGTTGCCGGTGCTTTCGCACTGCAAATTCAGTCGGGTCGCGCGGCCATGAGGATTCTCGCTGCAGCTGCCAACTTTCGATCCCGGGCCCTTCAAACCCCTTATGGTGACCAAGCCTTGTTTCTGTTGCGCGACACGTTTAACCAGATTGGCAAGTTTCAAGACCTGCCGATCATGGAAGATGTAGAACTCACCCGAACGCTGCGAACATTGGGCCACATTCGCATTGTCAACCGAGCGGTCAGCACATCGTCGCGCCGATGGGATAATCACGGCGTCTGGCGGACGACCCTGCTAAACCAAATTCTGGTGGCTGCGCATTCCTGGGGAGCCGACGCCCACCAGCTTTGGCAATGGCGCGAATCGGGCGCGCTGGTTCGCACAGTCCGGCGAGACCCGGTCGCCAGCGCAGAAGACGCAACGGCGGAACGGTCTGCGAAAAACGCATCAACTCGGGGAGAAGAAAGCGGGACAGCGGCTGTGTTAGTTGTCAAGCGTTTTTTGCCAGGCACGGCGGGCTCCAGGGTTGATTGTTTTTGAGCATGACGTTGGGGATGGTCAGCAGCTTGCGAATGCACGCGATGGCGATGACTTTGAAGGGTTTTCCTGCGGCGCGCAGGCGGTCGG
>CAZXLA010000107.1:9159-12854 GCA_964641895.1 uncultured Tepidisphaeraceae bacterium | reverse complement strand
TGATGAGAAATATACAATGGTGGCGAGAAGTCGCGTCACCAAAATTCAGCTACAAATGCACCCGCCGCGTGTACACCCACCACTCGATCATCAGCAGCGGCAGGCCCACGCACGCGATGATCCACCACCACAGTTCCAGCCGGCTTTTGCGGCTGCCCGATGCGATCGCCTCGCCCGCACCGCCGGGAACGGTTTTTACCGGCAGGAGGTTGCTTTCAGCGGAATCGAGCAAGTTCACGGCCAGCCGTTCGTACTGCGGTACGATCGGCACCGTGCGATACATGCCCACGCGGTCGAGCGGCGGCAACGCAAAATCGCCCGAAACCAAAACGGGGACAGTCACCGTTTTATGCCCCGGCGGACCGACGACCTCAATCTCCTTCGGCTCGCCGCCGGCAGCGCGGGCCAGGTTGCCGCGCGGAAGGATGGGCGATGCGCCGGGCGCAAAGCTTTCGCGCACGCTCAAATCGGCGCCGATCGCCAGGAACTGCATTGCCTGCTGCAGAAAAATCGGAAAGCTCACCCGCAGCGGCCAATTGCTCTGCAGAACATCGAAGCCGACGATGAGGTGCGTCCCGCGGCCCTCGCGGTGCAGCACCATCATCGGGCCCTTGATGCCGTCGATGAGCGTTTGCGTGTCCGGCGGAACGTTTAGTTTGAGCGCAGTGGCGGCGTAAATTTTGCCGAGATTGAGATGCCGCAGGATCGGGTGCTCGCGGCGCCAGTCGAGCACGGTTTGTTCTTCAATTACAACGGGCGCGCCCTCTTTTTCATCCATCGTCACCTTGATGCCCGCGGGCACGCCGCCGAAATAGATGAAATTTCCGCCGGCGGGCAGGGCTTTGGGGGAATGACGGTCGAAGATGATCACGTCGAAATCGCCGGGCAATTTCTGATCGAAATCGGCGGGCGTCATCTGCTGCGGCTTTTGCAACTTCAAACTATCGACGGCTTTTTCGAGAAAAAAGTTGCCGTCGGTCACCAGCAGCAGCGAAAGTGCCTTGGGCGGCGGAACCACGACCAGGGCCGCGTCGTCGGCGGCGAGGGCGTCGCCGTCGCGGTTCATCTGCTCAACCTTGATGACGGTGGCGGTGGTGAGATCGACGGTAAACTCGACGCTGTCGCGCGCCACAAAGCCGTCGTTTTTCTCGGCATCGGTCCGCTGCTGCTCGCTCCACCGATCCGGCGGCAGTGAAACCTCTGCGACCCGGCTGACAACGAATGCGTCGATGGCAGGGTCGTTCGGATCGATGGGCGAAATGCTCAACTGCGCCTGCGCCTTAATGGCATCTGGCCCGAAATTCGCCAGCCGTGCGAAAATCTGCACTTCAGTCGGTCGGTCGTAATTGCGCTTGGCCGATAGCGCCACAATGCCAATGTTTTTCGCCTGATCGCTGCCAACCTGCACGAGCGTCACCGGCGCCTTGATCGTCAGCCCGTCGCTATCGGCCACCCGGCCGTCGCTATACACCCAGACCTGCGGCGGCTCAACGTTGGTTCGGTTTTGCTCGGGAATGAACGCCACCTGCGCTTCGGCGAGCTGATACGCCAGCTTCAGGTTTGTCTTACGATCGGTCGGCTCGATGGAATCAATGGCGCGTTTTAGTACCGCCCGATCGGACGTGAAAGCCTGAGCCACTTTCGCGTCTTCATCAAATGCAATCACCATGGATGTGGCGTTGCGATCCATCGTGTCAACAAGTTCTTTCGCCTGCTTTTTGGCGGCGTCGAGGCGCGTTGTGCCGTCGATCTCTTTTGCAGACATCGAGGCCGAGCGATCGATCAAAATCACACTGCTCTTGCCCGCCCCGGGTATGTAATGGCTGATCGGCCGCGACAGCGCCAACAGCAGGAACATCAGCAGCAGCAGTTGCATGAGCAGCAGCAAATTCCGGCGGAGTTTTTGAAACGGCGCGTTCACCTGTAGATCCTGAATGCTCTTCTTCCATAGGATCGTCGACGCAAATTCCATCTCCCTGCGGCGGAGCTTGAGGAAATAAAGCAGCAGCAAAGACGGCACCACCACCACCGCGGCGATGGCGGCGGTGAGCGGGTTGAGGAAGGAGGGGAACCAACTCACCCGAGCAGTCTCCTCTCGCGCAAGTAGTTCAGCACCACGGTCTCAAACGGCACATTCGTATTCGTAAACAGATACGTCCCCCCGCGGCGGGTAACGTATTCCTTGAGCGACAGGCAGTACGCGTTCAGGTTTGCCTTGTAACGCTTGATGAGCGGCTGGGTGATGCTCACTTCGGCTTTGTCGGCGTCTTCGATATCGGTGAGGTTCAGGTCGCCTTGCAGGTCTGGCTCAATCTCGGTCGGCGAGAGAATTTGAACCGCGAACAAGTCGTACTTTCCGCTGGCGAGGTAACGCAGGCCGGTTTCAAAACCACTTTTGTCGTAAAAATCGCTGACGACGACGCAAACCCCTTTGACTCGGTTGGCCATCGCAAACCGCTTGCACGCGGCGGCGAAGTTGCTGGCGCCGACGGGTTGAAGGTCGCTGATAAAATCAAGCATCTGCGCCACCCGCCGCCGGCCGCGCATGCCGCCGGTTTCGGCTACCACGTTATCACTCAATGCCACGACGTTCACGCGGTTGTAGTTCACCAGCCCGATATACCCCAGCGCCGCGGCCAGTTTTTTGGCGTAAAAAAGCTTGTTGACCTCGCGCGCCTTGTCACCCGTGCGCGGCCAATCCATGCTCAGGCTGGTATCGACCAGCACGTAGAGCGATAAGTCTTCTTCTTCCAGAAACATTTTCAGGAACAGCTTGTCGAGCCGCGCGTAGATGTTCCAATCAATGAAGCGAAGATCATCGCCCACCACGTAATTGCGATAATCCGCAAACTCCACCGACTGCCCCCGCCGCTTGCTGCGCCGTTCGCCCTTCATTTTCCCGGCAAGCATTTTGCGCGATAGCAGATCGAGCTGATCAAGCCGGGCCATGAACTGCGAATCGAGCAGTTGTTGTTTAGTGGCGACTGTCATCAGAGTTCAAAGCAGTCAATATGTAACGGTCTGCACGCCTTCGTACCGCCGAATAAGCCCGTCGGTTGTTGCCAGCGGAACGTTCAGGGTGCGCGCCGTCGCGACAATTATGCGATCGCAGGGGTCTTTGTGAAAATCTCCGGCAAGTTGGACCGAGTCGATTGCTATCTGCGGAGTCAAATCAACAAGCTTGATGTGCGGGTACCTCAATGCCGTTTGAATCCATTCGGCCGTAGGCAGGGGGAGCATCAGGCGGTTGCAAGAAACCGCTCGCGCCACTTCCAAACATGAAATCACGCTTACACCCAAGCCGTACTTTTCATTTGCATCAAGCCAGCCTCTCATAACCGATGGCAGAGCAGGATCATCCTGCACCCACCAAACCCAGACGTGAGTGTCCAGCAGCGTCATTCCCTGGCCTCCCAGTCTTCAGGCATGATGGGGTCCGTCGGGTTTTCGAATTTGTAAGGTGTTTTGCCGCGAAGGGGGTATAAGGCGCGATCCTCCGTTTGTTCATCGGGGATGAGCACCTGCACACGCACGCGATCGCCGGCCTTAACAGGGAGATCGTCAACCACAACCTGGCCATCTTCCCTCACAACCACATTCTCTTCGACAAGCCGCATAACTCGTTCCTCCGGGCTATCGCATCATACCATGCCTCCCGTAGCTTACTTGCACGTATCAACCTCGCCGTTGTGCTT
>CAZXLA010000107.1:7192-9059 GCA_964641895.1 uncultured Tepidisphaeraceae bacterium | reverse complement strand
CCCGCATACCGCTGCCTCATTCCGGTTGGCCAGTTGCTGCAACCGCTGGGCGATTCGGGCCGAGCGGTGGCGGTGCAGCGAAATGAAGATGCTGGTATCTACGAGGACCACTTCGTCCTCCGGCGATCCCGCTTGATCTTGCGCCAATCGTGCGGCACCGGGTTGTCGAGCAATTCGTCCAGCAGAGCCAACCGCTTCTTCAGATCAAAATGCTCCTGAAGCGTCGATACCAGCGCATCACTCAATCGACTTTTTCGCGAGAGCCTCATCGTTTGCTTGATCAGATTGTCCGGCAATGTGACCGTGGTTCTCATGATGCTATACTATCTTACTTCTGATGCATCCCCAAGCACAATTCTGCATCAATGATCGGCATGCGGAAGCTCGTTTGCAACTTTGGGACTGTCAGGGCGCCACGTCCTGCAACAACCCGCGATACCACCACACCGCCGCGATCGCTAACGCGAGCAGCGGAACTACGATGAGAAAGTAAAATTTTCGCGCGCGGGACATTCATTCCTCACAGCTTCAATTCTCGAAACAAACTGCCGGTCGACCAATGTGCGGCAGCGGTGAAACCGCCGTCGGATTCGTCTTCTCTTACGATAAATTTAATCGCACGCATCGGCTGCGTATACCTCCATGGGATGGCGGGTTTCGCCCGCTCCACTTGCTATTCACCACGATCCGAACGACAGCACCTTCAGCAGCAACCAGCCGAGAAAACACGCGGCCGAGCCAATTCCTATCACTAGGCAAGCGACAATCGCTCGACCAATGAGCTGTGATCGCCGATGAAGTCGACTCGGCGGCGTTTGGTATGACAAAACATGCTTATCGTCTTTCATTTCAGCGCCCCCACCGCCTCCGTCGCGGTCGGCGTTTCCGCGATCACTTTCTCCAGCACCATATCTGTCGTAATCCCCTCCGCCTCACCCTCAAAGTTGAGGATGATGCGGTGCCGCATCGCGGGCGTTGCCACGGCCTTTACATCATCAAACGCCACATGGAACCGGCCGTCGAGCAGCGCCCGCACTTTGGCGGCGAGCGTGATTGCCTGGGCGGCGCGCGGCGATGCGCCGACGCGCACGAACTGGTTCACCATCGCAATGGCATATGGGCCCTGCGGGTGCGTGGCGAGCGTGCAGCGGATGGCGTAATCCTGCACGTGTTGCGCCACGATCACCCGCCTTACTAAATGCTGATGGTCGATGATCTTCGCCGCATCCAGCACCGGCTCGATTTTGGGCGTTTTGGCGGCGGTGGTGCGGGCGAGGATTTCGTGTAATTCTTCGCGGTTGCTGTAGTTGACGATCAATTTATAGAAGAATCGATCGAGCTGCGCTTCGGGCAGCGGATAGGTGCCTTCCTGCTCGAGCGGGTTTTGGGTGGCCATGACGAAAAATGGCGCTTCGAGCTTGCGAATCTCCCCGCCGGCGGTCACCTGTTTTTCCTGCATGGCTTCGAGCAGCGCGCTTTGCGTTTTGGGCGTGGCGCGGTTGATTTCGTCGGCCAGCACGATCTGAGCAAAAATCGGCCCGTGCTGAAACTGAAACGCGCGCCGACCGTTGTCGTCGGTCTGCATGATGTTGGTGCCGATGACGTCGGCGGGCATCAGATCGGGCGTGAACTGAATGCGGTTGAACTTCAGGTGCAGTGCCTCGGCCAGCGACCGAATCAACGCCGTCTTGCCAAGCCCCGGCACGCCTTCGAGCAGCGCGTGCCCGCCGACGAACAGGCAGGTGAGTACCCCGTCGATAATTTCATTGTGGCCTACGATGGCCTTGCCGATCTCCGTCTTCACGGCGCGGTAATCGCGTCGAAACGCATCGGTGGCGGCTTGAACGTGGGGGTCGATACCTTGAAT
>CAZXLA010000107.1:0-7092 GCA_964641895.1 uncultured Tepidisphaeraceae bacterium | reverse complement strand
ACGCTGGTGATGTCGCCTTCGACGCCCGCCGGGGCTTCGAATTTTTTGGTGCGGTCGGGGATGGCTTCGGTTGTTTTTGATGCGCTTGCAACCGAACCACCCGGGGCTGAAGCGCCCGGCTTGTGGGGCGCTTGCTCGGAACGAACTCTTTGCAGAGCTTCCAAAGTTTGGCGCGATTCTACCTTGCGCGTTGTGGTGAAGGATTTCACCCAATCCACGCCCTTGTACGCCATCTGCTTCGTCGAGAGCCAATCCCACGCAATCCGGCGGATGGCAACGTCGATCAGAATCATCGCCAGCAGCACAAACAGCAGCCGATCCCAGATCGGCTGCGGCGAAACGCTCGGTCGCAGGCCGTCGCGCGTGAACAAATTCGCCGTCGCGGCGTTGAACGGCGTGACCAGCCGCCCGCCGGTGGCGGCACGGATGCGTTCGATCGCCGCTTCGTTGCTCTTCAGATCGCGCAACTCTGGCGACGTGTTCACCACCATGCCGCTCAGCAGCATGCCGCCCTGATTCTGTCGTGCTCCCCGATAGTTCAACACCGCTACATAATTGCCGGGATCGCTTGCTTCAAACTCCCCGACGTAGGTGCCCGGGCCGGTTTGCGTCAGGCGGACTTGCTTCGGTGAATCGTTCGGATTCGGCCCGACCATGTTCGCGGTGATGGATAGAAAGTTGAGGAACGCGTTGTCTTTGCCCAACGCCTCCACGGTAATTCTGCCTTTGTTCCCGCTCACCTGCACCGTGTTCACTTCAAAATCGCTGCTCATCGGCGGGCGGGCCACGGCGCGAACGACCTGGCTCCAGAATTTGTTATACGTCGCTCCGCCGATCCAACCGGCCAGCCATTTGTTGTGTGCATCGCTGGTGAACACCGCCGAGCGGCCCAGGCCGCTTTGCCAAGAAGCCAGCAGCGGATCGTTGTTCTTGCCGGCGACCAGCGGCACTTCTATCTGCGGGTTTGCCTTGCGCGAGGTCAGCACCATGCCATACACCGGTGCGAAGTTCGGCAGGCCCTTGATGAGTTCGCTTGCCGCGTCGGAGAGTTTGAGGGGGATGCCGGCTTTTTCTTCGTAGATCAAACTGCGCCGCACGACCGAGGCTTCTTTGATGAAAATCTGCGGCAGTTGGCTCGGGTTGGCGTTGATCGGCCCGTACGAGCGGCCCTTGGTTTTCAGCGCCATGTCTTTCATGGTCGGCGGCAGGCCGTCGGGGTCGCCCATATGGGGGAAAACGGTGATCGTAGTGATGCTGATCTTGTTTTTGATGCAGTCTTCAATCAGATCCGGCCGCGGACTTTGCGGGTCGCCGTCGCTGATGACGATGATGTGTTTCTGCCGCGCGTCCGATTGCTTGAGGCCCGGGTTGCCGTCGCGGCCGTTGATGGCGACGTTGAGCATGTCGTCAAAACTCGGCATATCGCCAAGCTGCATCTTCTTGATCGCCGCCGTGACTTTGCTGCCATCGCCCTTCTGCTGGAGGGGAAAATCCCACTGGCTCCCCCCGCCGCCGGGGCCTTGCCAGGCGTAGCTGAGCACGCCGATTTCGTCGCGCGTGGAAAGCGTTTCGCTGGCTTTGATGGCGCACTGCTCGCCCCAATAGTTGCCGTTGGGCATTTCGCAGGAATGCATCGCCAGCACCAGCGCGCCTTTGGGCACCTGCCGTTGAGCGGGAACATCCATGTTGACCGGCAAAACTTCTTCCAGACGCGACCCCTGCCACCCGCCGGCACCGAACGCGTCTTCCCCGCCGATCATCACCAGCCCGCCGCCCATGTCGTGTACATAGGCCGCGAGCATTTTCTGCTGGTCTTCGCTTAAGCCGCCCTGTCCGCGCGGCACGTTGGCCAGAACGATCGCATCGTAGTTCTGCAGTTCGACAATGTCGTTGGGAAACTGATCGACACTGCTGCGCCCCGCTTCGACGTTAATGCCTTCATCAATGAGCGCGTTGCGCAGCGCCTGCCCTCCGCCGTCGGGAACATTATCGATATACAGCACCTTCCCCTTCCCGCGCACAAACGTGAACGCGCTGCCCACATTATTCTGCGTCAACGTATCCCCCGCTTGCGGCGTCGCGGAACCAGAACCACCCCCAGAACCACTGACCGAACCACCCACCGAAGCCGTCACATTCGGCGCCTCAAAATTCGCCTCAAACCGATGCACGCCCGCGCTCTGCAGCGCCGCCACGCGCACGCGTTCGCGATTCTGTCCGTTCTTAAGCGTGATCAGCCGCCCGGCCTGCATGCCGGGCGTATCCGGGTCAAGGTCCATTGGCACGCCCTGATGCAGTACGGTGAGTTTGCCGGTGACCGGCGCGATGTTGGTGGATCGAAGGTAAACATCGATCGTAAACGGCTCGTTCTCGCGCTTCCAGGTCGGCGCGACGAACCGCTCGAGCAGCACCTCGCTCTGAACATCATACTTCAGCGGCATCACATCGATCGGCACCCCCGCGCTCGTGGCGGCGGAAATGGCTTGTTCGATGTCGCCGCTGCTGCTGTTGCCGTCCCATACCAGCAACATGCGGTGCATCGCGTCTTTGCCCAGCGTCGCCAGTCCCAGTTGGATGGCGCTGGCGACGTCCGTGCCATTGCCCAAGTCGCGAATCGGGCGGGCGTCCAAAGCGAGCGTGGTGTTGGGGATGGCGTCAATGAGCGATTGGCTGTGGAAGCTGATCACGCCGATGCGATCGTCGGGCTTCTTCAGCTTCGGGTCGGATGCGGCCTTCAGGTAATCTTCGACCGACCGCTGCAGCGTTTCGCCGGGGAACGATTTGACATTGAGCGTGCTGTCGCTGACGTCGCGCAGCACCATGACATCCACTGTTTTGTTAATCTTCTGCCATCGCGCCCCGGCCAAGATGAGTACCATCAGCAACAGCACCGCCAACCGAGCCCCGACCGCCACCCACCGGCGGATGGGGCCCAATCCCACCAGCGAACGAATGCCCAGCAACACCACCGGCGTTGCCAGTAATGCAAACAGGCCCAGCGCCTGCAGCCAGGACATGTATTCGAGTGAAACGGGCATACGACATTCTCCCCCGCCCTACGCAGGGAGGGGGGAAGTTAGTCAATAATGCTAAACGAGCGGACTGCGAAAGACGATCCCGTGCCGTAAACGCAAGTCATTTAAACGTCCAACGTTCAACGTCCAACTTACAAAGGGTCTTGGAGGTTGAACGTCGGAAGTTGAGCGTTGAAAGTTGATTCATTTATTACCACCGCGCCACCTGCAACCGATTATTCCCCGCATCCACAATCACCACATCGCCGCGCACATCCGCCACCGCTGCCCAGGGGTAGGCCAACTCGCCCGGTTCGCGGCCGGCGTGGCCCCATTGTCTTACGCTTCTGCCGCTATCAGGATCGATCAACTGCACGCGATTGTTGCCAAACTCGGTCACCAGCAGTTTACCGTCGGGCGTGACATCAATCCCGTACGGGAACCGGAACTGGCCCGGCCCTGTACCCACCGAGCCGATGTTGCGCACAAACTTGCCGTTGATCGTCCACACGCCAATGCGATGATTGCACGCGTCGGCGAGATACAGCGCATCACCGACGATCGCGATGGATTGCGGACGCGAAAACTCCCCATCGCCGTCGCCAAATGTGCCAAACTCGGTGAGGTATTTGCCGGACATATCGAACACCTGAATGCGGTCGTGGTCGCCGTACTCGCTCACAAACACCCGCCCACGGGCATCGAATGCGACATCGGTCGGATAGATAAACTCCCCCGGCCCCGTGCCCGGTTTGCCCCATTGACGGATAAGTTGGCCGTCGGGTGAATAGACCATGATCCGCTGATAATGCGTATCGGGAATGTAAATATTTCCGTCCGGCCCCACGCTCACGCCGACGGGTTTGCCCATCATGTATTCGGGCATGCGCCAGGCGGCGATAAAGTTGCCGCCGCGATCGATCCGCTGCACGCGCGCCATGCGATCGACGACGACAAACTGATCGCGCGCTTTGTCATAAGCAATCGCCCGCGGATAAACGACCTGAGCCGGGCCGATGCCTGTGGAAAGCCAGACGGCGACGGGTTGATCGCGATCGCGGCAGCCGGGCAGAAAGAGGATCAAGCCACAGAGACATAGAGGCACAGAGGGGGAGAATCGAGGATGGAGAATGGAGGATAAACGTTGGATTGCACGGCGCGGGCCGCACGCGATCTTTGCTGCGTCTTCTTCCATCCTTCCTCCTCTCTTCTCTCTGTGTCTCAGTGTCTCTGTGGCTAACTCTTCCGCCCAAGTGCAATCGATGATCGACGCGCGAGCCAAGCCACACCGACAATTGCCGCCGCCGCTAGGACAACCACGCCGCACAGAAGCAGCGTGCCTTCGATCATTGCATCGTACCGCTGAAGATGCACCCACCCCAGCAACATCGGCACCAATGGCTGCGGATTCTGCGGCGACAACAGCACGGTGGCCGCCACCTCGGTCATGCTCAGCACGCCAACCAGCAACCCCGCCGCCAGCAAGGTTGGCCACGCGAGCGGGAGAACGACGCGCCACAGTATTTGCCCGCTCGACGCCCCATCCACCGCCGCCATGTCGCGCAAGCTCACCCACGGCCGTTGCCACGTCGTCGCCGCGCCGGCGAGTGCAAGCCAGCCGAAGCGCGACACATAGGCCAGAACGGCAATCATAAAGGTGTCGTAGACGATTGCCGTCGCCTGGTGATTGAAAAGTCGAATTAACCCAATGGCCAGCATTTGCCCGCCCACCAGAAAGCACATCGATGCAAGCACGATGACTACACGCCGCTTGCGGCTTAGCTGCAGCACTGATAGGCAAAGGGCCACGCACATCGCCATCATCGCCAGAGACAAAGACCCCAGAATTTGCGGAGAGAATGTCTTCCAAATGCGCACCGCATCAACCCGATTCTGAAGCGACATCACCATCGCCACAATCGGTAACACGCTGGTGATGCCGATCAGCAGGTACGCAACGGCGACCACCCACGCTGGCGCACGAACGATCGACGCGCGCGGGCCGACGTGCATCTCCCCCTCCACCGCCAGCCGGCGCGCCGCAACCCAAACCACGACCGCAATGACGATGGTGAGCACCGTCAGCGGCAGCGCCGTAAAGATCGCCGCCGCGGCGCGGGCGTTTTGGCCGCGCGACCCCATCGGTTCTCCGCCGGCGGCCCCGAAGGTCTGGGTGATCGGGTTTTCGTTTGATGAGTACGCGCCGGTTTCGAAGACCATCCGCACTTCGGTGGCAACGACGCTGATCCCACTCGGCTCGAACACGGCAAATTCCTGACTCGCCAGAACGAACACGATCGCGCAAGCAACCGCTTGCGGCTTCGCGAGAATTCTCAACGTCATTCGACCGAGCACCCCGTCGAGTGAAGCCTGCTCCAAAATACTCGCATCGACGCGCCGCAACGCCATCGCCCCCATCGCCGCCGGAATCGGCCAAAGCCACGCCGCCAGAGTCCACACGCACCGCGCGATATCGCCCCCCGATTGCGGCGAAGGAAACGCGCCCGTCAATCGCAACGTCTGTTTCCACCCATACTCGAACGCAATCGACGGCAGCAGTAGCGAGATCGGCAACAGGAGCAATAGCGGCTTCGTCCAAATTCCCCGCCCTCGCCCGATGGCGATGGCCGCGGGGATCGCAATCAGGGTCGCAACCACCGCGACGGAGGCGTTGTAGGCGATCGTTCGGGTGAGCAGTTGAACGCGAAACGAATCGAGGCGGAGTTCGTCAAGCGCGTTCGGATTGCTGATGAGTGTGACCGCAATCCAACCTAACGGCGCGACAAAGCAGACGCCGGCGACTAGCCAGAACAGAGCTGAGAATGCGAATGCCGACTTGAAAAACAACAGATCACTCCCTCTCCCGGACTTCAGCAAGCTAAGGCGAGTCGTACGCCGGAAGAGGGCCGGGGTAAGGGTTAGAGAAAAACTACGGGTGCCACTGCTTGACTCTCAGGTCAAGCAGTGCCGACAAGTGCGTTCGATTGCACAACGATTCCGCACGATTTGGCCTGAGAGCCAAGGCGTGGCACCCAATGCGCTCGATCTTTCTCAAGGCTCCCTTCCTTCCAGGATCGCCGTGGCGCGGCGGACGGCTTCGGGCATTTTCTTCGCGACTTCGACGTAGTCGATCTCCATCGCCTTGGGCTGGTTGGCACCCCCGCGGATGCTCCAGCCGGCGAATTGGACCTTGATCAACTCCTGTTCCACATTCTTGCTCAGAATGTAGTCGATCAATTTCTTTGCATCGATGTTCTCCGGCCGATTGGCGACCAAAGCGGCGGTGGTGGGGATCATCAGCGTGCCAGCGCCTGACGGATGTTGACCAGGCATGACTTCATTGATTCCGCCGCCGCCACGCTTCACGTTCACCACGTCATCGTTATCTGTAAAGCCGAAACTTACATCCTTCCGAGCGACCGCCTCGGCAACGGGCCCGTTACCTCCCAGCATCAGTGCGCCGCGCGTTCGCAGCAGCCGAAAAAACTGATCCGTCCGCACTTCACCTTCCACATAGTAGATCGCCGAGACGTGCCCGCCTGTTGTGCCGGCTGTTGGCCGTGCAATTGCAAACGTCCCATTGACAAACATTTCAGGGTAGTCGCAAATTGATATGGGAATGCCATTGCCGCATTCCAATTGGAGATGAGTGGCAATCACCCGCGCCCGCAACCCATTCCCCGCCCACCGCCTCGCCGGATCGCGATACATCGCCGGCACGTCCGCGGCACTGGGAGAATCGTACGGCTGAAACAATCCCTCCTCCGCCAGCAGGATCGTGTGGAACGGCTCGTTTCCCCACCACACATCGCACCGCGGGCGGTCTTTCTCTGCGCGAAGGCGTTCGGCGAGACCGATGGATTTGCTGGCTTCGGTGTCGGTGACGAGGATGACATCGATGCCCGTTTGTTTCTCGAATGCTTCGATGATCGGCCTGGCAATCGGTTCGTCGATGCTGGTATAGAGCGTGATCTGCTTCTTTGCACTGTCGGCGCGGTCGCAGGAAAGAGTTGAACCACCGATGAACGCACATGAACACAGATAAGACAGGACAGTTAGCCCACGAATCAACACGAAT
>CAZXLA010000106.1:0-12929 GCA_964641895.1 uncultured Tepidisphaeraceae bacterium | reverse complement strand
TCAGGATTTGGCAAAGTCGATTATCAGCCGCAACGCTGGTGGCATTAGGTACTCGGGGCTCGTCAACGAAATCGCGCAAGCGAATCCCGAAACGCCCAAGAACACCATTCATGGGTCGGTGTGGGATCTGGATAAGACATTCGCTGGCGAAATCGTCAAGCCGAGCCGAGGGCTGTTTAAGCTTGCCAGCGACACGGGTGGCACCACAACCAAGCCGGCGATCGAACAGGTGGCGCGCGAGTCCGACTTCTACGAATCATTCGCAGAATGGCTAAAGAACGACTTGGATGAAGCGACCGAAGCTGTAGCGCTTGGAGGCGCCGGATTGAAGGGCAAGTGGGGGACTCCGGATGTCATCGGCACATTCAAACCCGTCCCCTCGAACCGGGTGAAGTTCGACCCAGAAATCCTCTCTGCCGAGATCAAGACAAATCCGAATGAGTCCATCACCGCCTTCGGGCAAGCCGCAGACTATCGCCTGTTCTCGCACAAGGTTTATCTCGTAATGCCAGATACTCTTTCCGAAGAAGATCAGAGTCGGATTGAAGCCCTCTCGCTCTTATTTGGACTCGGATTTGTCCTCTTCAGCATCAACCAAGATGATCCAAACTATCGGGTACGTGTCCGAGCCCAACGATTCTCGCCAGACATGTTCTATGTAAACGAGTTTGCCGATCGACTGCATGATCACAACCGATCACTATTCAATCGGCTGTTTCAGTAGCATTTGCAGGTCAGGTACAAAATCAGAACAAACTCTCGGCGGTCTTCACTCCGACTCCCACCTGCACAAGCTTTTCCCGCTGCACGCGCTTTGCCTCGTCGGGATCAACGTAATCACTGTGGCACGAGAGTTTCTTCTCTTCTTCGCTTTGTTTCTCCGTCGCTTCGTCGTCTTTCATGACCTTTTTCACCTTGCTCGCCAGCTTGTGAATCTCATCCGGCGAGAGCACGCCTCGCTTGGCGAGAATGTCCTGTTGCTCGGGTGTCAGCGCCGCGCTCTTCACGGGTGCGCCGCGTTGGAAGGCTTCGTCTTTGCCGCTGAAGAACTCCATGATTTCTTTGCTGATGCGCACGCTGCACCAGTCGTGGCCGCACATGGCGCAGAAGTCGGTGTCGACGTCTAAGTCTTCGTCGTGATACGCCCGCGCGGTGTCGGGGTCGAAGCTGAGCTCGAAGTGTCTCTCCCAGTTGAGCGCCGCCCGGGCCTTGGTGAGTTCATCATCCCGCACGCGCGTGCCCGGAATGCCCAGCGCCACGTCGGCGGCGTGGGCGGCGATTTTGTAGGCGATGCACCCCTGCTTGACGTCGTCTTTTTTCGGGAGACCCAGATGCTCCTTGGGCGTGACATAGCACAACATGCTCGCGCCGTGATAAGCGGCGTTGGTGGCGCCGATGCAACTGGTGATGTGGTCGTAGCCGGGGAAAATATCGGTCACCAGCGGCCCGAGCACATAGAACGGCGCCCCGTGGCAAAGCGTACGCTGCAACTTCATGTTGTATTCGATCTGATCGAGCGGCACATGGCCCGGCCCTTCGACCATCACCTGCACGCCACGGCGCCAGGCGCGTTCGGTGAGTTGGCCGAGTGTGGAGAGTTCGGCCAATTGGGCTTCGTCGGTCGCATCGGCAAGCCCGCCAGGGCGCAGGCCGTCGCCGATGCTGAAAGTTACATCGTATTGGCGGAGGATGTCGCAGATGGCTTCCCAATGCGTATACATCGCGTTCTGGCGGTTGTGATAGAGCATCCATTTGGCGAGCAAGCTTCCGCCGCGACTCACGATGCCGATGAGTCGCTTGCGCACCAGCGGCAAATGCTCTTTCAACACGCCGGCATGGATGGTGAAGTAATCAACGCCCTGCTTCGCCTGGTTATGCAGTTCAGCGGAGATCATGTCGAAATCGAGGTCTTCGATTTTTCGACCGATGATCATCGAATAAATCGGCACGGTGCCGACGGGCACGGTGGAGTGTTTCACGATGGCGCCGCGGGTGGCGTTGAGGTCGCCGCCGGTGCTGAGATCCATGAGCGTATCGGTATGGAACTTGATGGCCCAGTCGACCTTTTCCAGTTCCATATCAATCGACGACGAGACCGGCGACGCGCCGAGGTTTGCGTTGATCTTGGTCTTGCTCGCCCGGCCGATGCACATCGGATCGAGCGTCCATTGCAAGTGATTGATGTTCGCGGGGATGACCATCCGCCCCGCCGCCACTTCATCGCGCACCTGCTCGGCGGTGAGGTGTTCTTCGCGCTCGGCGACGCGGCGCATTTGCGGGGTAATGTTGCCGAGACGGGCGTGTTCGAGTTGCGTGATGGCGGTAAAGTCGCGCGGGTAGAGGACCGCGCGAGACGCACCATTGGCGTGCTCGATGATCGTCAATTGCCGAGTGCCGAGTGCCGAGTGAAGACGTATGCGCCAATCGGCGATGGCGAACGGGCCATCGGCAATCTCCGTCGTCCAACCGTCGGGCAGAAAATCCCATGCCGTCTTATCGCTCGGAGGCGGCATTCCCGGCGTGTCGGGTGAGGAAAACGTCCACGGGGTGCCGACGCGCGATCGGTTGGCGAAACTTCCCGGGGTTGTAACGCCAGCGGTGCCGGGATTGCCGGCACCCAAAAGCGGCAGCGCCGGCGTTGGAATGGTATGACCGTGAGTGTTTCCGTTATTGCTGTTGCTGCTCATTGTGCGACCTTTGAAATTTCAAGTGGGTTGCGTCGCCGAACCACGGCTCAGACCGGGCGGCGGCGCAGACGAAATTGGGGGGCGAATGAGAAATCATGTTTCGCTTTCCCTACGCGGCTCGACGCCTTGCGATGGCGGCGGCTTGCCGATCAGGTTCGACGGGTCTTATCTCAGTGCCGCGTGACGTTCACGCGACACACCCCGAGCGAGTATGTATTGATTATAAATGACTTTCTCGGCCAGACAATGCAGCGACAGGAAATTTGCGGAGAAAGATTGCAGGTAATTCCGACCACCCAAACCACATACAACGCAACGCCGGGGCAAATCGGGCGCGACTGGGCATTCGCGTTGACGGCGGCCGCGGTCGGGCTTGCGGTGTCGATTCTGCTCTGGCTGCATGTGCCGGGCGTAAACGGTCCGGCGCATTGGCGATGGTGGTATCGCGATCCAGCGGTTGGGTTTCTCTTCTGGTTCACGCTTGCAACGTTACCGATTCTTTTCTGCGTGTTGATGCCAATCACCAACTCGCGCGACACATTGCGCGCCGTTGTGGTCATCACGGTGGCGGGCGCGATGCTGCGGGCCGTGGTGGTGCTGTATCTTCAGCCGGCGCTCGGTTTGGGCGAGATCGATCAGCTTGTTCGCAGCGATTCGGCGACGAGTTACTATTACGACGGCGTGAGATTGATCGATCACGCCAACGCCCGCCGCGCCGCCGGAGAATCGCTGCGGCATTGGCTGGCGCTGTACGATGAGTTTCATTCACAAACGAGCGTACACACCGCCACCAAACCGGCGGGTGGGGTTATTTACTGGATGGCCTGGTGGGAGGCGGTGGGTGACGAACATGCACCGCTGGTCGGCGCGCTGACGCTGATGGCACTCACGAGCCTTACCCCGCTGGGTGTCTGGCGAATCGCGATGCGACTCGGCGTTTCGACACAGAGTAGCATTCTCGCCGCGGCGCTGATGGCGCTTTCGCCGGGGTTTCTTCTCACCACGCCGTCATTCGACGCCGCGTATCCATTGTTCACCTGCAGCCTTATCCTCACCTGGCTATCGGCGGTCGAACACAAGAGGCTCATCGCGATATGCATGTCCGCGCTGATTCTTTTCATCGGCACGCTCATGAGCCTGCACCTGCTGTGCATTGGCATCGCGGTGATCGCCGCGCCTTTCGTGGCTGGCCGGTTATCGGCGAAGCAGATCGCGCAGCGTTCGCTGGCGTTCGCTCCAATCGTCGTCGCTTTGACGATCGGTCTCTACGCAACCATGGCGCTCACGTTTGGGTATGCGCCGATAGCGGTGATCAAATCGTGCTTCATCAACCAGGCCGAATGGGCGCGGCAAAGCCCGCAGTGGTTCACGCCCGGCGCGTCGCTGTTCAACTTAAGCGACGGGGCGCTGGGAATCGGCTGGCCAGTCGCCGTCGCGTTCGTCGCGGCGATGTTCTCGAAACGTTGCGGCCATGGATCGCGGCAGATCGCGTGGATCGCAGCCGGCACGATCGCGCTGGCGGCAGGCGCGCACATGCTGCCGGCGGAGGTGGCGCGGGTATGGGTCTTCATCACGCCGCTCGTGGTGATTCCCGCGGCCGTGTTCATCAACCAATTAGCCGATCGACCGCGCGCACTGGTTTTGCTCGCTTCGGTACTTACCACGGTGGCGACGTGCGGCACGTTGAAGTTTATTCTTGGCTCGGCGCCCGCAGTGCGTTGAGGATGGTGCGGACCGATGTGCGCTTTTTGTAGTTGCGATCAATCGACCGGAACTGCACAACGCCCGCTTTGCCAAGGATGTAAACCGCCGGGTGGGGCATCAATGATCGCCCGGAAACGAAAGCCGAGGCGAAGCCGTTGCGCACGCCGAACAGTTCGATGGCCTTGCCGTCGCTGTCGCTGAGAATGGGAATGGCCACCCGAAGCTGTTGCGCCATCGCCGCCGACGTGGCTTGCGGCTCGGGGCTGATGACGACAACTTTCGCCCCCGTTTCACGGATGCGCGGCAGGTGCTGCTGCAGTTTGCATAGGTAGCGCCGGCAGTAGGGGCACCAGTGGCCCCGGATAAAAACGACCAGCAACGGCGGCGACTGCATCGCGCGTTCAAAATCAAACACGCCCCCGCGATGATCGGGCAGGCGCAGGTTCGCAAACGTGTTGGGGATGATGATTGGTTCGGATTGCACAGAACTCTGAATCTTACATCGCGATGGCACCAAGCGGCGATCAGATTATGCTTTCAACCAAGTTGGAAGCTTGTGCACGCCGCGATGCAGTCTGGCCCAACCGCCGCGCCGAGTACATGCGGGGGAAGACCAAACCGCGCCGCCTTATTCAGCCAGGACCACCGCCGGCGGGTTGTTCCGCGGGGGGAGGCTCGGTCGGAGGTTGCTCAGCCGGCTTATCTGCCGGTTGGTCGCGGATCGGTTGTTCGACCGAACTTGCATCGGTCGTCGGGGGTTGATCGCCGGTGGGTTGTGTTGCCGTTTGATCGCCCGACGGAGCGGGCCCTTCGGGCGTGGGCTTCGCAACCATCGCCGCCGACGCCAGTTCCGGCGGGAGCTTCGGCATCATCGCGCCGGTGGACGCCATGTCCGTCACGATGCTTCGAGCCAAATCTAGGTGCTGCTTTGATTGGTCGGCCGCGCCCATGTCCGCCGTCAACTGCGACCACCGGTACAGACCGTAAATTCGGCTGATTTGTGCCGATTCGAATGCTGCCTTCTCGACATCGGTCGCCTGGCCGGATTGCAGCACGGTGTCGAGCAATTCGTCGGCGGACTTGTACGCCTCATCGGCCTCCTTCAGCGCCTGCTCGTACTGCGCCTGAATCTGCGTATCGACCAGCGATTCCGGCGGTGCAATGCCAGTGCCCTGCATCGCCGAAGTGACCAGCGACTGAAGCTGCAGCCGCACGTCCAGCGACGCTGCATGCGCGGCGTGAACGCCGGCAAGCTGTCGAAGCACATCGGCCTGCTCGACGCGATAGGTCGCGCCGCTGAGGCTGTTGCGGGCGACATCCCAAGCCTTTTTCTGCGCGTCGCCGGCGCTGGCTTGCTCGGCTCGTTGTTTTTCAATGGCCGACCGGGCCGCATCGGCGGAGGTGACGGCGTCGGCAAAGTGCTTCGACGCGGCGTTGAGTTTTTCAAGGACGTCGGCCCGCAGATCGTCGGCCGATTTGGCGATCTCAACCAACTTCACGGCCTTCTCGGCGATTGAGCCCGCGGGAAGCGTTTCGACGGCAATCATCATCCCTTCGGGCTGTGGCAGGATCACCGCGCCCCCGGTGCCCGTGGCGATGGATTTCACCAACTCGCGCTGCGCCGCAACGGCCTTCTGGATCGTTGCCCAGCCGGCCTGCAGCGATGATCCCCCTTCTTCCAATTGCTTTGCGGCATTGGTCACATAGCCTTTGCGGGCGTCGACGATCGCCAGTTCGCGATTCATCAGCTCAAGCTCGTTCGTGAACGTTTCGAGCTGCGCGGCCAAGTCGCTTGCCTGCTTTCGCGCGTTGCTGGACTGAATGAATGCATCGACCGACTCGCGGCCGGCCTTGCCTTCGGCGTCTTTGGCGGCCGATTCGGCGGCGCCCAGGGCGGAATCTCGCTGCACCTGCAGTGCCTGAATCTGTTGTTGTTTTTGGGCGACTTCGCCTTCGATTTTTGATAGTTCGTTGGAAACCGTGTTCAGGGTGGCGAACTTGATGCCTTCGGCTTCAAACCAGATCGGTCGATCGGCGCCGCCTCGGGCGTCGTCGGCTTGCTTGCTTAAGTTGTTGACGATCGGCGTAGGGTCGAGCAGTTTGTAGCCGGCGGCCAGTTGGTTCGCTAATTGCACCTGACCGGATAGCTGGCCGATTTCCATCGCCAGCCGCTGCGCGTCGCGATCGAGCCGATCCACTTTCCACCCCGCATCGCGCGCTTGCCGAGCCAGCAGTTGGCCCAGCAGCGAGCTGGCGCGCATACGCGTGGCCGGCGCTGCCTGCGCCGAGCCGGCGGCAGTTTGCAACAACTGAATCGGTTTATCGAGCACTTCTTCGGTGAGCAGCACCGATTGCGCTTCTTCCACGTCAGCTTTGGCTTTGCGGTCGGCTTCATTCGACGGCGAGTCGCATCCGACCAGCGTCGGAATAACTGCCGCCACCGCCGCCGCTAAAGACCAGCGGGCCCATCGATTCAAGGGTGCAAACATCTTATGGTGTCTCCAGCGTTGGATTGTGCCGGGGGGTGCTGTAAGTGTCAAACCTGTATGGGTTTTGGGCACAACGACCGGCCGATGATTTCGCCAACCATGATCGATATTTTTCACATGGCCAGATACAATAGCCAACCGGACGATTGTTCGTAACCAAGTGAGGCCCGCCGATGTCGCTTACAGCCACTTCCGATCCGCCGTTTTCCAATATCTCTAAGCCGCTGAATAAGCTCTACGACCAACTACACCGCGGGTACAGCAGCTTCTATCCGAACGAAACGTGGACGCCCAACGTCAACCTCTACGAAACGGAGACGGCTTACTTGGTGTGCGTCGATCTGGCCGGCGTGGATAAAGAGAAGATCGAACTGACGGTCGACAATCATCGCCTCAAACTCCGGGGCAGCCGGCCGGTGCCGAGCAACGCAGAGTCGGGAGAATCCGACCTGCGCGGCAGGAAGGTAAAGCTTCACCTGATGGAAATCGATCATGGCGCGTTCAGTCGCGAAGTGGAACTGCCCGAGAACGTAAGCCAGGACACGATCATCGCCAACTACCGCAATGGCATGCTGTGGATCGAACTTCCCAAAACCCCGCGGTAATGCCTCTTGCTGTAAACTTCACTCGCCAAACCCATGACCGAATCAATCGTCATCAGCCGCGACCCGACACAAACCACGATCCGCGCGGGGGGAAATGGCCAGCAACTGGTCGTTCCCAGCCTGCTGCCGATCCTGCCCATTCGCAATATCATCGTCTTTCCCGGCACGGTTCGCCCGCTCAACGTCGGCAGGCCAAAGAGCAAATCGCTGCTGGATGAAGTCATGCCGGCGGAAAAACTCATCGGCGTGATCACACAGCGGAATGCCGACACCGAAGATCCCAAACAGACCGATATTTACAGCGTCGGCACCGTGTGCGCCATTCTCAAACTGTTCAAGCTCCCCGACGGCAATCAATCGATCATTGTTCATGGCATGGCGCGGTTTAAGCTCATTGGCATCGAGCAGGACGAGCCGTTTGCACTGGGCCGGATCGAGATCATGGAAGATCAGATCACCGAAGGCCCGGAGCTTCAAGCGCTCGTCAACAGCGTGCGCGCACAAGCCAATCGCGTGATCGAGCTTTCGCCGAACACGCCGGACGAGGCCGCGCAGGTGCTTAACAGCATCACGCAGGCATCGGCGCTGGCCGACTTCGTCGCCGCCAACATGCAGGCCGACGTGGTCGAAACGCAGAAAATGCTCGAAGAGCTGGACGTGCAAAAACGCCTCCAACTCATCACCGGACGACTGGCCAATCAACTTGATGTGCTGGAATTGCAGAATAAGATTCAGTCGCAGGTTAAAGAGAACATCGACAAGAGCCAGCGGCGGTATTACCTGCAGGAACAGCTTAAGGCGATTCGCAAAGAACTCGGCGAAGGCGACGCCGCCGGGCTGAGCGACGGCGAGCAGCTTCGCAAAAAGCTTACCGATGCCAACCTGCCCGAATACGCCATGAAGGAAGCCGATCGCGAATTGAATCGGCTCGAAGCCATTCCGTCGGCATCACCCGAATACGGCGTGATACGAACGTATCTGGAGATCATGTCGGACCTGCCGTGGACGACCGAAACGCAGGATAAGCTCGATCTTCCCGAAGCACAGAAAATTCTCGATCGCGATCATCACGACCTGGAGAAGGTGAAGCGGCGCATCATCGAATATCTGGCCGTGCTTAAGCTCAAGCGCGGCGTCAGCCCCGATGGCGGCGGCGCGGGGGCGATCTTGTGCTTCCTCGGGCCGCCGGGCGTGGGCAAGACATCGCTCGGCAAATCAATCGCCGAAGCGATGGGCCGCAAGTTCATTCGCGTGGCGCTGGGCGGCGTGCGCGACGAATCCGAAATCCGCGGGCACCGGCGAACTTACATTGGTTCGATGCCCGGACGAATCATTTCCGAATTGCGCAAGATTAAGACGCGCAACCCGGTGATGATGCTCGATGAGATCGACAAAGTCGGCACCGATTTCCGCGGCGACCCAGCCAGCGCATTGCTTGAAGTGCTCGACCCGGCACAAAACCATTCCTTCACTGATCACTATCTCGATCTGGCGTTCGACTTAAGCAAGGTGCTTTTCATCGCCACCGCCAACACGATGGAAACCGTGCCCGGCCCGCTGCGCGACCGCATGGAAGTGATTGAAATCCCTGGCTACACCAGCAGCGACAAGCTCGATATCGCCAAGCGATACCTCGTCCCGCGGCAACTGGAAGCCAATGGTTTGAAAATGGGGCAGGCAAGGTTCGGCGCCGGCGCGCTGAAGCTGATTATTGAATCGTATACGCGCGAAGCGGGCGTGCGGAATCTCGAACGATCGATCGGCTCGGTCAGCCGCGCTATCGCCGCCGAGATCGTCGGCGGGAAAACGACGAAGGTCGCCGTTGACGAAAAATACGTCTCCAAGGTACTCGGCCCCACGCGGTTCGAACCTGAGTTAGCCCAGCGCACCAAAGTCCCCGGCGTGGCCACTGGCATGGCCTACACCCCCTTCGGGGGCGACATCCTGTTCATCGAAGCGACGCGCATGCCCGGCAAAGGCGGAATCACGCTCACCGGGCAAATTGGCGATGTGATGCGCGAAAGCGCCGTGGCGGCGTTCAGCTTGATTCGTTCGCACGCGACAGAGTTGGGCATCGACCCCAAGATGCTGGCCGACAGTGATGTTCACCTGCACGTTCCCGCCGGCGCTGTGCCCAAAGACGGCCCAAGCGCCGGCGTGGCGATGTATACCGCGCTGTCGTCGCTGCTGCTTAACCGCGCCGTGCGGCCCGACATCGCCATGACCGGCGAAATTACACTGCGCGGCTTAGTGCTCCCCATCGGCGGCCTCAAAGAAAAAACGCTGGCAGCGAAACGAGCCGGCATCAAGCAGGTGATCGTGCCGAAGCGAAATGAGAAGGACATGGTCGACATCCCGGATGAAGTAAAGAAGACGCTTAAATTTCACTTTGTCGAAAATGTAGACCAGGTGTTGAAATTGGCGCTGGATGGAAAAGCCAGGAAGTAACGATTGACGATTGACGATTGAAGAAGTGCGATTGTTCCCCGAATAGCGCGATCTGCTTAATCGTCAATCGTTATGCGGTAGTTGCGTCCGCCTGCGTTTGCCCACAGAATCACGCTCTGCATGATGGAACCCGTTGGTACACAGCCGTTCATTGTTCAGCAGGTGGAAAAATTCACCGTCGTGGAGTTCCGTCAGCCGTCTTTGATGGACCCGGTCTTGCTCGAGCAGATCGGCAAGAGCCTGTATCACCTGGTGGATGCTGAAGACCGCCGCAAGATTGTGCTGGATTTCGAGAAAGTGCAGTATTTGTCTTCGCAGGCGATCGGCATCGTGTTGACGATGAATAAGAAGCTTGCCGCGCTGCCGCACAGCAAGTTGGTGCTCTGTGGTGTTGGCGAAAAGCTGATGCAACTGATTAAGATCACCCGATTGGACAAAATTCTGACTATTAAGCCGTCACAAAAAGAAGCGTTAAAAGTCTTTGTGTGATCAAGCACTCGCTTGCAGCTTCGCGGAACTCTGGGCGCAATCAGAAAAACCCCTTCCCAAATATTAAGATTGTGTTAAGGTATCGCGCTTGATGCTCGCATTTATCCAGCAATACGATCAATCGTTCACAACATGGGCAACAAACCTCGGCTGGCCGGTCGAGGGAATCCTGCGCATTCTCACCGCCGCCGTGGCCGGGGGGCTGGTGGGGTTGGAGCGTGAATTGCGGGGCCGCCAGGCGGGGTTTCGAACTTACATGCTGGTGTGCCTGGGCAGCGCGGTTGTCATGGTGGTATCGACGCGGTTCGCCAGCTTTCAGTTTCAACCGCCGGTGGGGACAAATATCAACGTCGACCCCGCCCGCATTGCCTATGGCGTGATGACGGGCATCGGCTTCCTCGGCGCCGGCGTGATCGTACACGGCAAGGGCAGCGTGCGCGGATTAACCACCGCGGCGGGCATTTGGTGCATCGCGGGTGTGGGGCTGGCCATCGGATTCGGGCTGTACCTCTTCGGCATGATGGCGGCGGTGCTGATGCTTATCGCCCTGTGGTTGCTCGATTACGTGGAAGAGGCCCTTCCCAAAGTGCGCTACCGCACCATCACGCTCCGCACCGATTGGCGCCCCAACTGCATTTCCGACTGCGTACTGCGGTTTAAGAGAGCCGGCTTCAAGATAATCGACGTCCGCTTCGACCGCTCCGACGACCTGAAGCATGTCGATGTTCACATGCAGATCTGCTTCCTGAACATCCACCAATACATTACCTTCGAACGCGAACTGGAAGGCGATACGGTCTACCAGCTTATGGCCACACGCGAAGCCTGAGGGTTGCTGCCCAATAAACCATACCCCGTGTTTCGCCATCGACTCGACCTCGCGCATACTATATCGATCAAGCAGCAAACGAAGGACTCTTTATGAAAGCAGCATTCGGCTTAGTGGGCATTCTTGCGGTCGTCGGTGTGATCGTGTGGATTATGGGCAAAAGCGGCGGCGGGCTTGACTACGTTAAAGAAGTGAAGCAGGCCGGTGACAGGGGCACTGCCGACGTGAACCAGATCGCCGGCAAGGCGCGCGATGGCGAAATGACCTTTAAGGAGTCGATCAAGGTCGACGGCCAATCCGCCGGCGGGAAGACGGTGGCGCTGCTGGTCGAGAAAGTCGAATCCGCCGGCCCCGCCGCGACGTATTTCGGCCTGACCCGCGGCGACTTAGTCACCGAAATCGGCCCCCTGCCCGTGAAAGAAATGGGCGATTCGGATGCAGCGCTCGACTATCTGATGGATGCATACCAGCGCAAACAAACCATCACCGTCGTGCGCGACGACATCAAGATCACCTTGCCCGGCGGCCTTCCCGCACCCGGCCAAGTGATACCCGTTCAACCCGCGCAAGCCCCCAAACCAAAAGATGACCGCGGCAGCCTGCAGCGCCAGCTCGATAACGTCACCGGCGCCGGCCAAAAACCCGGTGGCAACTGATCACCAAAGTTGAATCCTCGACCGACCGATCCTCTCCCCACGCTTGAATATGAGCAGGCGACTCAACCCTCGCGCGCCGCACAACGCCGGTTCGCAGCGTGGGTGTTCATCGTCGCAACGCTGTTCTCCGGCGGACTCGCATGGTTCGGATTTTTGTTTACCAATGGCTACGCGCTGGGGGGTTTAACGCTGTTCGTGGGCTGGGCGGGATTGGGCTTTGTGATCGTCGCATTGGTCGGGCTGTTGGCCACTACGCCTGCCGACGCCATTAAACTTCAGCCAGCCGTGAGCCAGCTGATCGTTCTCGTCGGCAGCGCAGTGTTGCACGCCGCCTGCCTCGTGATGGTGACGCCGGAACTTTCCGAAGACGGGTTTCGCTATCGCCTCGATGCCCGGCTGGCGGCGGGGGGCTATTCGCCGTATCAGAAAAACGATGCGGCGCGATTGAAGCCCTCATCAACGCCGCACGAAGCCGGCATCGATCTGCTCACCCGGCACGCCGAACTCGCCACGATCTATCCGCCCACGGCGCAGGCCGTGTTTCGCGCGGCAAACTATCTCGGCCCGAAGTTACGCCCCAACGGCAGCACGTGGTATCCGATCGATACGATGGTGAGTTGGAGAGCCGGCCTGCCGCTCCGCCACTCGGCGGCGTTTTCGCCGGCGATGCGGTTGCTGGCGACGATCGCGTCGCTCCTGACGACGGCGGTGCTGCTGAGCGCTCTATCGACGATGGATCGAAGCCCCTGGTACGCGGCGGTGTTCGCGTGGAACCCGCTGACCATCATGGAGACCGCCGGTCACAGTCATGTGGACATTTTTGGCGTACTTTTCGTCGCCGTTGCACTGTTGATGGTGCTGCGCGGTTGGCCGGTGATGGCAATGATCGCGCTCGCCATCGCCGCCGGCGTGAAACCGCATGTGGTGGCATTGGCACCGATTATCGCATGGATGGCGATGACGCGCACTCTCCCCCTCTTGGTACTCCGGGAGGGGGTTGGGGGGAGGGCGGACAGCGAACC
>CAZXLA010000105.1:0-12941 GCA_964641895.1 uncultured Tepidisphaeraceae bacterium | reverse complement strand
CAACACAAGAATCTCTGCCCCACCACAACACATGGATGTCTGCCCCACCGATCCAAAATATGGCGAACTTAATTTGTCGGCTCGGTCGTCGGCGCAGTGGCCGGTGCTGTCGTGGGCGCGGAGGTTGAAGCATCGGCGAGTTTTAGCTCGAACACTTTCCATCGCCACGGCTCGCGGCGGGCAATGCCGTCGGCGCCGGCGGTGGTGAGTGCGATCGTCGCGCGGGCGCTCATCTTGGCCGGGTCGATCCATGACGCGGCCTCGACGGCTTTCACCTGTCCGCCTCGGTTCATCTCGGCGATTAAGGCGCCGGCGCTATCGACTTCCTTCACGATAAACACGCGTCGGCCTGCGTGGATTGCTTCGACGGAGATGCGGGTGGCTTCGGTCACCCGGGCCTTATCGTCGTATTTTTCATAAACCTTGGAGACGAACTTCACCCGGGCCGGCTGGATCGGGTTGGGGTTGTCGCTGGCAGGCCCTCCTCTGATCATCGGCACCGGGCGACCGCCCATGATGTAGTCGGTTCCATACAATTCGTAGTTGCCGGCAAACTGCAAGAAATTGCCCACCTTCTGCCCGTTGGCAAAGACCAGAGAACCATCGGGCGCCACCCGGCGAATCTGTTGGCCGGCGAAGTTGAGGTTGGTGGCGATGGTGTGATCGCGCTCCAGCGGCGCATCGGAAACATCGACATTGATCGCCGCCGGGAAGGCGACCAGCACCCCCATGGCGATCGCCGCCATCGCCGTTCCACCGCGTCCCACGTTGCACACCGCCGCGGCAACGATGGCGGCGGCGAGGGTGATGAGGACGACGGAAGTTTCGGCCCGCGTTTCAAACTGCCCGTTGGGTTTGAACGCCGCCCATGCGATCGCAAGCGTTAACACAGAAACGCCCGTGACCACCAACCCCGTGAGCATCGCGCGCCGGCGCGTCAGCGGCGCGATGGTCGTTCCCGCCGACGCGGCCTGATGCAGCATCCACATCGCCGCAATGACACCGGCGGGGAACACGCTGCTGAAGAATCGAAGGAATCCCCACACCGGCAGATTCATCCCCCAATAGTAGGACAGGTACAGCAGCGTACTGGGCACATACCAAAGTGTGAGCACGAGCGCGACGCGCCAGTTCCACTTAAAGCCCATCAACAACCCGCCGATCGTCAGCGGCATGAGGATGTAGAGGCCGGTGTTGTAAAATTGATCGACCCCCCACCGCCACTTTCGCGCCATCTCGGTGAGTGTGAAGCCGGTGCTTTCGTTGGTGGAATCGTAGCCGGTGAATGAACCGACGGTGAAGTAATTGAACACGACCAGGACAAACAGCGGCAAACCCCAGGCGATGATGGGGATGCTCACTCGCATCCACGATCGCAGTTTCGTCCATCGAACGCTGCACAGCACGGCGGCAATCAGCGGCAAGACAAGCAACCCTTCGGTATAGCGAATGGTGGCGGCGTAACCGAGCAGGAAGCCGGCGATCGAGCCGCGCCACCAGCCGCCTCGTTGCCACCATTTCAGCAGCGCGTAAATGCCCCAGGTAACAAACCCCATGTCGGCGGCGTGGCTGTAGGGGTTGTTCATCAGCACGAGGACGACGCTGAGCGTGGCGAAGCTGATCATGCCGAGCACGCCGGCGAATGAGCCGGCGATGAGCCGGGTGATAAAGAAAATCCCCAGCGTGGCGGCGGTGGTGCACAGCGGACTGATCTTGTGCGTCCAGTAAACCGCGCTATCCATGCCCCCGACCGAGTACGAAATTTTGTAAACGATCGCATTGAGCAGCGGCAGCCCCGCGGGGTATTTGGGATACATCCACCCCCCGCCGGGCGCGGTGGAAGCGCCGTCGGCCATGTTCCACATCCAGCCGACGAACTCCCATGGCGATTTGGGTTGGAAGCCGGTCGTGCCGGTCGTCGCCAGCATTTTTCCGCCGACGAGGTAGGCGTTCTGGTTATTCCCATAATGCCCCGGCGCCCAATAGGTGTGGCTGAACGCGTGCTGCACGACGGCCACCAGCAGGGCGACGGTGACGTAAAGCCAGCGCCGCCAGGTGGCTTCGAGCGGGGTGTTAATAACCAGCCGGCGTTCTTGCAGCGGAGGCTCAAACGTGTCGGCGATCGGAAATTCCCGGGCTTCGGTTGCTTCGATCGGAATCTGTTGCTGGAATTGCCCGTTCTTCGGCTCGGTGGAATCGGCGGGGTCGTCGGTTAGGGGAAGGGTCGAAGTAGTCATGACAGTGGCTCACAGGACTATGTACGCCGCGCCCGACAAACGGACGGCTTCATGTCCGGGAGTCTAACGAAAACCCGGCGTCTTAGAAAAGAAGCGTCCCGAGGCGGGATTCGAGTGGGCTGGGACACTATTTCTTAGCCGGGTTGCCGCGCCATTCGATGTTTGAATGGTGAAACGGTGGGTAACGATTGACGATTGATCGCGGCCATTCTCCCCCTCCCGGAGTACCAGGAGGGGGAGCATCACGCCACCGTAATCGACTTATCCAAGTAGACATCCTGGACCAGGTTCAGCAGCTTGATGCCGTCTTTCAATGGCCGTTGGAACGCCTTGCGCCCGCTGATTAGGCCCATGCCGCCGGCGCGCTTGTTGACGACGGCGGTGCGGACGGCGTCGGCGAAATCGTTCGACCCCCTACTCTCGCCGCCGGAGTTGATAAGCGGGATTCGGCCCATGTAGCAGTTGGCAAGCTGGTAACGCGTGAGGTCGATCGGGTGATCGCCGGGGGTGAGTTTTTCGTACACGTCTTTGTGCGTCTTGCCGTGCTTGGTGAACAGGTATCCGCCGTTGTTGGTGGGCAGTTTTTGTTTGATGATGTCGGCCTTAAGCGTCACGCCCAGGTGACACGCCTGGCTGCTCAAGTCGGCGGAGGTGTGGTAATCAATCTTCTTTTCTTTATCGACGAAGCCGGGATTGCGTGTGTAGCACCAGAGCACCGTGACCAAGCCCAGTTCGTGCGCGCGGGCGAACGCCTCGCTCACTTCCTGCAGTTGCCGCGTAGAACCGTCCGATCCCCAGTACACGGTTGCGCCGACGCTGGTGCAGCCCATTTCGAACGCGGTTTTGACGTTGCCGAACATGGTCTGTTCGTACCGATTCGGCAAACTCAGGAACTCGTTGTGGTTGAGCTTGGCCATGAACGGAATCTTGTGTGCGTACTTTCGCGCTAAAGCGCCCAGCACGCCGAAGGTGCTGCACACGGCGTTGCAGCCGCCTTCAAGCGCCAGCTTGATGATGTTTTCCGGGTCGAAGTAGTCCGGGTTGGGCGCGAAGCTAGCGCCGGCGGAGTGTTCGATGCCCTGATCGACCGGCAGGATGGAGACGAACCCCGTCCCTGCAAGCCGGCCATGGTTCATCAGGTCCTGGAAGTTTCGCAGGATCGCGGGGCTGCGGTCGGTGTCGCTAAACACGCGATCGACGAAATCCGGTCCCGGCAGGTAGAGCTTTTCTTTGTTGAAACCCTTCGCAGAATAGCTCAATAGCCCTTCGGCCTCGGCCCCAAGAAGATCGGTGATGGCGGACATGAATCTTCGCTCCTTTCGAGCAGGAATTGGCACGCGGAAATTGGAAGGACACAAGTTATCGAGAATTGATCAGGCTTTCCAGTTGAGCGTTAAAAGCGCTGCGGGCCAGCACTTGGTCAAGCCCGGCCTGCCGCGCTTTGGCGATGGTTTCGGTATCAACGTGCGACACGAATCCGACCACCCGCTGCTGATGCGCCAGTTTCCACCCCGCCGCCGCCTCGATAGCGCCGGGCAGGCTCAGGTCAACCAGCAAGAGCCGCCCGGCTTGGGCCAAAGCCGCCGCCGGGTCGCGTAGCATCACAATCGCCTGTCCCGCCGCCCGGGCGGTGGCGCTGATCTTGCTGCCGAACATGAGGTCTTTCACAACGGCCACGACGGGCTGTGGATTGGTATCGTTTTGCATCTGCCCATCGTACCGTCGATGCGGGGGTTAGTTCCAATAACTATTCATCGATCCACGGTCGATTTGCCGAAAAGCTAAGTGATGGAATGCGTTTAGGCGGCGATGCTTCATCGACCGCCGTTGGGAGCAGTTTCTTATGGATTTAGCAACAGTAGTCGGCTACGGCCTAGCATGGGGCGCTTTGGGCTACGGCATGTTTCATGCTTCGCACGGCGCGATCATGGCCTACATCAAGCCCGGCGAAATGCTGCTGGTGGGCGGCTGCGCGCTGGGGGCGACGCTGGCTTCGATGCCCATGCATTCGGTGAAGGGCGCGCTAAAGGCGACGCTCAAGATGCTGTTTTTCAAGGAGTCGCACGTCGATCACCTGATTAAGGAAATGGTCACCTACGCCGAAACCGCGCGTCGTGACGGCGTGCTGGCGCTGGAATCGGTTTCCAAAGAAGCCCCGGATGCGTTCCTCCGCCGGGGGTTGCAGTTGACGATCGACGGGACCGATCCGGACATGATCGAGCGCATCATGCGCATCGAAGTCGAAGCGATGCTCGAACGCCATAAACACGCCAAACATTTCTGGGCCAGCTTGGCCAAGTTCGGGCCCGGTTGCGGACTGGTCGCTTGCCTTACCGCTCAGGTCGCCATGTTCAGAGCCCTTGGCGGTGATGCCGCGGTGATCGGCGCGGCGCTGGCGGTTGCCTTGGTGGGCACGCTCTACGGCGCGCTGCTGCAAAACCTCATCGCCGGCCCGGTGGCTGAAAAGCTCGGTATTCGGTCAAAGGAAGAAGCGTTTACCAAAGAAATTATCCTGCAAGGCGTATTGAGCATCCAGGCCGGCAACAACCCGCGCGTGGTGGAAATGCAGTTGATGAGCTTCATGTCCCCCAAAGATCAGGCGGCCATGCCGAAGGCGGCTTAGCGGAGGTTGTGGGTTGTTGGTCGCGCTAATCTAACAACGGACAACTGACAACGAACAACCAACATGGCCAAAAAATGCAAAGCCTGCGACCCCCACGAGCTGTGTGAAGAATGTCCTGAATGGATCTTCACGCTGGCCGATCTCATCATGTGCATGATGGGGTTGTTCGTCATTTTGTGGTGCCTGAAGCCGGGCGGTTCGGCACCGTCGCAGGCGGCGGATTCTAAGACGTCGCAGGATCAGAAGCTTATTGAAGTCATCGGCGCGATTCGGACGGCCTTCGGTTATGTGCCCGACCCGCAAAGCAACGATCCGGTCGATGTCGAGCTTCTGCTGAAAAAGCTCGATCCCGCCCGCCGAGGCCAGGGGGAGAAGGGGAAAACCGAGCGGGAGATTAAAGGCGCTGAAGGAACCGATGCGGAAGTCACCAGCATTCGCATCGGCAAACAGGCTACGGTGGGCGGGAAGCTGATGTTTGATCGCGGCGAGAGCTCACTGTCGCGCGAAACACTCAAAGCGCTCGATGAAATAGCGTCGCAAATTCGTGGGCATCGCAATGTCGTGGTCATTAAAGGTCACGCTTCATTGGACGACTTCCCCGACGGCGCCAGCCCGGAAGAAAAGATGGCCCTGTCGGTGCTTCGCGCCAAACAGGCCGGCGATTACCTGATCGGAAAAGGCGTCGAACCGGAGATACTCCGCGTGCAGGGTTGTTCGGTGTTTGAGCCACTAGCGCAGCGGGTCTACAAACCTGAAATGCAATCCGTCAACCGCCGGGTAGAAGTGGAAGTCACCCCGACTTTGGTTGAGCAACTGCAGGATCCGTCGTCGATGAAGCGGGGAACGCCGTTGAGCAGGTAAACCCATGAAGATTAACGATTAACGATAAACCAGAAGGAATCGCGCGTGCGCATTCAACTCAATCGTCAATCGTTAATCGTTACATCCCCGGCTGCGTGGCCGGCCCCGGTTCAGCCGCCGCTGGTTGCGTTGCCGCCGGCTCGACAATGGTGATCTGTGTAATCCGATCGATGATGATCTGCGGACGGCCTTTCAACGATTCTGCTTTCCCGCCGTAGGGTCTAAGGGTTCCTTCGATGCGTACCGAGGCACCCGTGAGCGCCTTGCCCACATCGCCGGCGAACGCTTCATCCATGGCTTTGCGGTTTTTCTCAAAGATGACGGCGATCAGGCCGGTTTCTTTAGTGTCGGCAAAATCAATGTTCATCACCTTGCCCGACCGGCTCCACTCGGCCAACGCGATTTTGCCCTGCACGATGACCGCCTTTTCCATGTTCGCGTCGATGGCGGCTTTGTCAGAAGCATCGACGACGGGCGTTTGCACGGCATCCTCGCCCCGGGTGGCCAGGGTGACGAGCAATAGAACGGCGGTTGAAAGCAGTAGTTTTTGAATCATTGGGAACCTTTGAGAATATACGATATGCTCCAATGGACTGGCATTCCAGCAGGGCATATCGAATAGGCAAGCGGTTGCATGAAAGCGGTTTCGCGAACCATCCTCGTCCTGCTCCTGCTGTCGGCGGCGGCGATCGTCGCTTTCGGGCCGCGCGCCGGTGAGCAGGTTCCGCCGGGCTTTGTTGTTGTCGACTATTGGGAAAAGTGGTCGGGCAACGAAGGCAAGCAGATGCAGCAGATTGTCGATTGGTTTAACCAAACCGTCGGTAAAGAAAAGAAGATTTTTGTTCGATACCTGTCGATCAGCCAGGTCGATCGCAAAACCCTCACCGCGTCGGCTGCCGGTGTGCCGCCGGACATTGCGGGGCTTTGGCAGCGTGATCTGGTGGCGTTCGCGGCGCGCAACGCGCTGCTGCCGATGGACGACATGGCCCGTGCGCACGGAATTACTCAGGACACCTACAAGCCCGTGTTTTGGGACATGTGTACTTACCAAGGCAAGCTCTACTCGCTCGTGAGCACGCCGGCAACGGTGGGGCTGCACTACAACCGGCGATCGGTGCTGCAATTGGCCGATGCGTTCAAGCGCCAGGGCCTCGATCCCACCACTGCGCCGAAGTCGGTGAAGGAGCTTGATCGCTGGGCAGAATTACTTGAAATGCGCGACGAGAACGGCGGCATTCGCCGGGCGGGGTATCTTCCCAAAGAGCCGGGATGGTTCATCACGTTCACCGCCTTCTGGTTCGGTGGCCGATTGTGGGATCCGCAGCTCGGGGAGTTTTATTTCAACGAGCCCAATGCCGTCCGCAGCTTCGAATGGATTCAAAGCTATCCCCTGCGCCTGGGCAAGGCAGCCCTGACCGACTTCAGCAGCGCCGCCGGAGGCTTTGGCACGCCCAACAGCCCGTTCATCGCCGGCACTTGTGCGATGGTGCTGCAAGGCCCGTGGATGGGTAACTTCATGTTCAACCTTCGGCCGGCATCGTGTGAGTGGATTGCGCCGCGCGCCGTCGAGATGTTTCTGCCACGGGCCGCGCGGCAGTTCAACTACGAATGGGCCGCCGAGGCGATGCCGTCGGAAGACCCCGACAAGCTACCGGATGTGACGTTCGCCGATGCCGATATCCTCATGATTCCCCGAGGCGCGGCGCACCCGGAGGAGGCATTTGAGTTTATCGCGTTTGTGCAACGTCAGGATGTCATGGAAAAGCTAAACTCCATGCACTGCAAACCCTCGCCGCTTGCAAAAGTAAGCGACGATTTCATCCGCCGCCACCCGAATCCGTACATTGCGGTACACGAGCGGATGGCCCGCAGCCGCAATGCCCATCCTCAGATCAAATCGCCGATGCAGCAGGAGATCGGCGCGGAGCTGGAATTGGCGGTCGACCAGATTTATCTGCTCAGTAAAACGCCGCAGCAGGCGCTGGACGAGCTGCAGGAGCGCGCCATTCGAAAGTATTCGCAATACCTGGGCCGCCGAGCCTTGCGCGACAACGTTACCGCCGCCGCGCCGGGTGCAGAGGTGACTCGATGACCCGGCGTGAGCGCAAGCAGTTAATTACCGGGTTGACATTTGTTTCGCCGTGGCTGGTGGGCTTTCTGGCGTTCACACTGCTTCCGGTCGGGCTGTCTCTGTACTACAGCTTCTGCGATTTTTCCTTGATCGAACGCGACGCCGCCGGCAATGTGCAGGCGGTGTGGGTGGGCATCGACAACTACAAAGAACTCGCACGCGATCCGGAGATTTACCGCACGCTTAAGAACACCGGCCTTTACGCCCTGATGGCCTTGCCGGCGGGGATGCTGGTATCGATCGGCCTGGCGTTGATGCTGAACGCGCCCATCCGCGGGCAGGCGGTTTATCGCACGATCATCTTCCTTCCTTCGCTGGTTCCGGTCGTGGCTAGTGCGATGGTGTGGATGTGGCTGTTCAACGCGCGCCTCGGCTTGTTCAACGTGATTCTGTCGTGGGTCGGAATCGCCGGGCCGGCGTGGATCGGCGACAAATACTGGGCCATGCCGTCGTTGGCGATGATGAGCCTGTGGGGCGTCGGCCATACCGTGGTCATTTATCTGGCGGGCCTGCAGGATATCCCTCGGGATTTGTACGAAGCCGCAGAAATAGACGGCGCGGGGCCGATCCGTCGGCTTTTCAACGTCACGCTGCCCATGCTTTCGCCGGTGATTTTTTTCAACCTGATTATGGCGATCATTGGCACACTGCAGGTGTTCGCGGTCCCGTTCATCATGACCGGCGGCGGGCCGGAACGGTCGACCTACATGTACACACAATACTTGTACGAAAGCGCTTTCACCTATCTGAAGATGGGCTACGCCAGCGCAATGGCGTGGTTGCAACTGCTGATTATTCTGGCCTTCACGGCCCTGGCATTCTGGACGAGTAAACGATGGGTTCATTACCAAGGCCGATAGATTACGCGAACCCGAAGCTCCGCCCACCGGCCTCGCCGCAGCGGTGGTTGAGCAACGGCGCGCGGAAAATCCTGGGCGCGTGGTCGGTGCATCTGGGGTTGCTGCTTTCGTGCATCGGGTTCGGCCTGCCGTTTGCGTGGATGTTCTCGACCAGTTTGAAAACGCTCGACGCCATCAGTCCCACTTCGGTCGAGCAGGAACAGACCATTCAACTCATTCCCAATCCCGTGCAGTGGAAAAACTACGCCGACGTGGTGACCAACGAGAAACTCGACTTCCCGCTCTACACCCGCAACACACTCATCATCGCGGTGCTGGCGGTCATTGGAAACACACTTTCCAGCGCGGTCGTCGCATACGGCTTCGCGAAAGTTCGCTTCAAGGGCCGGGGGTTTTTATTTTCGCTGATGCTGGCGACGATGATGATTCCGTTTCCGGTCGTCATGGTGTCGATCTTCACGCTGTTCCGGTTCATCGGCGACTACACGCCGCTGCAAATGCTCGGCACGTTCCGCCCGCTGTGGCTACCGGCCTGGTTCGGCAGCGCGTTTTCGATCTTCCTGCTGCGGCAATTCTTTCTCACCCTTCCCGATGATCTTTGCGAGGCGGCACGAATCGATGGATGCACCGAAGCCGGCATCTTCTTCCGCGTGATGCTGCCGCTGGCCCGGCCGGCGCTGGCCGTCGTGGCGCTGTTTACGTTCATGGGCGTGTGGAATGATTTCCTGGGCCCGTTGGTCTATCTGCAGCGGCCGGAACAATACACCCTCGCCCTTGGCCTGCAGGTCTTCCAATCAGCCCACGGCGGAACGCAGTGGAACATGCTCATGGCGGCGAGCGTGTTGGTGATCGTTCCCGTCATCCTGCTGTTTTTCCTTACGCAACGCACGTTCATTCAGGGCATCGCGACGACGGGGATGAAGGGTTAAGATCAGCTTTCCATGACCGCTGCGCTGCGAACGCTTTTGACGAATATCATAGACTACGCTGGCCTTTTCCCACCGGCGGCGTTGCCGTTGGATGCGGCGATTCACAATTATGCCGATTACCTGAAATCGCCCGACCGCTGGATGCTCGCCCGCTTTATCTGCCCCGCCGCGCGGTTGCACGAACTTAAGCCGTATCTTGACGAATTATTCACGAACGCGCTGGAACCCCTGACCGTTTCCACCCTTGCCCGCGGGGGGAAGGACCCGATCGATCTGATCGCCAACCTCGAAGCCGACCTCGCCGAGGTGAAGTCGTTGCGCGCCGTCGCGGGCGATCGTGCAAAATTGGACGCCGTAGAGATTCGCGCGTTTGCCGATCCGGCGCAGAATGGTGAAGTGCTGGACCATATTTCCGGTCGCCTGAACGATCTTGAGCTGCGTGGGTTTTTAGAAGTTCCTTGGATGCCTGACGATCGCCAATCGGTTCGCGACAACGCTTGCGCCTTCGCGGAACGAAAGCTCGGATTCAAGCTAAGGACCGGCGGCACCGAAGCCGCCGCGTTTCCAACGTCAAACACAATCGCCCGCGCCATCATCGCTTGCCGCGACGCCAAATGTGCCCTCAAGTTCACCGCCGGTCTGCACCATCCGATCCGCGCGTTCCACCAATCGGTCAACACGACCATGCACGGCTTCATCAACGCCTTCGCCGCCGGCGTGCTGGCGCATACGCACGGCATGGATGAGCACGGCGTCGCCGAAATTCTCAATACCGAAGCCGCTGCCGACTTTTCCTTCGACGAATACGGCCTCCGCTGGAAAACCCTTAACGCCACTCGGCAACGCATCGAGCAGGTTCGAACCGGCGGTTTGATTTCATTCGGATCGTGCAGTTTTGACGAACCACGCGAAGACTTGCGAACCCTCGGCTGGATGTGACACTATTCTCCATGACCACCGCCGCCATAAAGTCGTTTGTTGATGTCGCGCCGACCTCGCACTTTCCGATTCAGAACATTCCGTTCGGCGTCTTCCGCCGCAAAGACGGCGAAGCATCGATTGGTACCGCCATCGGCGATATGGTCGTCGACCTCGGCCAACTCGAAGCCGCCAACCTGCTACGCCTTAACGCTTGCAACGGCCGACCGCTCTTCGATAAACCCTCGCTCAACAGCTTCATGGCCGCAGCCCGCCCGGCGTGGCGGGAGGCGCGGCAGATCCTGTCGTTGCTGTTGCGCGACGATCATTCCACCCTGCGCGACAACAAGAAGCTCCGCGACAACGCCATCATCCCCATGGCCGACGTGGAAATGATCCTCCCCTGCCAGATCGGTGATTACACCGATTTCTATAGCTCGCGCGAGCACGCGACGAATGTCGGCACCATGTTCCGCAGCAAAGAAAACGCGCTGATGCCCAATTGGCTGCATCTCCCGGTGGGCTATCACGGGCGCAGCAGTTCGATCGTCGTCAGCGGAACCGATCTGCGTCGCCCGCGTGGTCAAACCAAGGCCGATGACGCGCCGGCGCCGGCGTTCGGGCCGAGCCGCAATGTTGACTTTGAACTGGAGATGGGGTTTTTCATCGGCCCGGGAAACGAACTCGGCACGTCGATCGCAACGTCCGCCGCCCGCGAGCATATCTTTGGCATGGTGTTGGTGAACGATTGGTCGGCTCGCGATATACAGAAATGGGAATATGTGCCGCTAGGCCCGTTCCTGGCTAAGAACTTCGGCACCAGCATTTCGCCATGGATCGTCACGCTCGACGCGCTCGAACCCTTCCGCTGCCCCGGCCCACAGCAGGATCCGCCGCCGCTTTCTTACCTGACGCCGTCGGAAGATTTTTCATTCGATGTGGCGCTGGAGGTTTTGTTACAAAGCGAGCAGATGCCGTCGCCGCAGGCCATCTGCCGATCAAACTTTCGTCACATGTATTGGAGCATGGCGCAGCAACTGGCGCATCACACGTCCAACGGCTGCAACCTGCGGCCCGGCGATCTGCTGGCCAGCGGCACCATCAGCGGCCCCACACCCGAAAGCTACGGCAGCATGCTCGAACTCGCGTGGATGCGCACCAAACCGATCGAACTGCCCGGCGGCGAGACACGCGTGGCCATCAACGACGGCGACCGAATCACCATGACCGGCGTGTGCGAACGCGATGGATTGCGCATCGGCTTTGGCGACGTGACGGGGAAAATCCTTCCCTCAATCGTCTAAAACGCAAGTTGCCGGGTTTTTAACATCCGGGCGAATTCGTTAAATCTTAATCACATATTTCGTTGTTTTGTCGTCGTCGGCAACTCACGCCGTCTACTATCTTTGCAACAAATGCCGGGTTACACTTTTTTCCTACAGGGAGTCACGCATGGCCAGCACTGTCGAAATCGGGAAGAAACTCGTCGAACTCTGCAATCAGGGCAAAAACCTGGAGGCGGTCAATTCGCTTTATGGTTCCAACATCGTGAGCATCGAAATTCACGGCGACGAAAATATGCCAGCCGCATGGAAGGCATCGAAGCCATCCGCGGCAAGAACACATGGTGGCTCGAAAACCACACCGTCCACAGCGGGTCGGCCATGGGTCCGTTTCCGAAAGACGATAAGTTCATTGTCCATTTCAAAATGGACGTCACCGCCAAAGCCGGCCCGATGGCCGGCAAGCGCATGCCGTTGGAAGAAGCAGGGCTCTACACAGTGAAAGACGGCAAGATCGTGCAGGAAGAATTCTTCTACGACATGAGTGGCATGTAACCCAAAGCGATTGAATCACGTACCACGCCGGGGCAGAGCGCAAGCGCCGCCCCGGCCTTTGCTTGTTACAATCGCAGAATGCAAGAACTCACCGAAGAACAACAAAAGGCGATCAAGGCGTTCCGCAAGCGCCTGAATGCCAACCAGCGCGAGTCCGATTCGGTCCTCACGCGCAACTTCCTCACCGGCCAGCGCGATAAAGTGACCGCCATCCAACCCCCGCCGGGGTTCGGCAAGACGGTGTGGGAAGAACTCGTCACGCTCGGGTACCTGAAGCGGGATGGGGGCGGGTTTTTTGAGTTGGTGAAGAAGTAGCTGCTTCCCTTTCCGCATTCAGTCACCCCCGCGCATGCAGGAACTTTCGCTACGTGCGCTGTGGAACGCGATCTGGCGTTGAGCTGCCGACATGTTCAGCTCCTTTACCTCGACTTGTTGAATAGGCCGCAACCAATACACTACGCGCATGGCAAAGCTCAGGGGTAAAGAGATTCAGGATTTGGCAAAGTCGATTATCAGCCGCAACGCTGGTGGCATTAGGTACTCG
>CAZXLA010000104.1:0-12983 GCA_964641895.1 uncultured Tepidisphaeraceae bacterium | reverse complement strand
ACTTCGGCTGCCCCGGCCGCCTCGGCCCCGGTGGGCGCGGGCCGGCGGCGGGTTTCTTTTCTTCTTCGGGCTTCTTCGCGCCGGCGAGCGGCTCGGCTTCGGGGGAATCGGTTACGGTATACACCGTCTTGTTCCCATCGGCGTCGGCCTTTAAGTAAAGCCTCTGCTGTTCCGCCAGATCAAACGGCCTTGCCCCGCGGCGGCCGAAGACGCTGAGTTGATGACCCGACTCATCCACCGCGCGATCCCGATCCAACCCTTCGCTTAAGCTCACGGCCTTGCCGTGCGTCTTAATCCAACTGATCAGTCGCGGGAACGGCCGCGGGCTGAAGCCGTTGAAACCCGGGGTGGCGTGGTTGAGGCTGCTATCGGTCAGTTGCAGCACCTTCAGGCCGTTGCGGCCGTCGGCCACATAGGCATAGATGCTGTTGTTGGTCATGGCGATGCGGACGGCGTGGGCATCGTTCAGCCCGCCGTCGGTGAACTTCATGTATTCTTTGGGCTGCTCGGGTTTTTCAATATCGACGATGCCCAATCCTTCCGCTCCGGCGGCCACGTACGCGAAGGTGCGGCTCAGGTAGACATCGCGCGCTTCGCCATAAGGCACGAGCGCGCCGGCGACGAGCTTGGGATTTTCCACATCCGTCACATCGATCACCTTCAAACCTTCGTCATCCACCACAAAACCATAACGGAACTGGAACTGCACTTTCTTCGGATTCTTCAAGCCCGCTAAACCCGGCGTATCAATCAGCTTTGGCTCGAGCGGGTTATCGAGGTTGACTAGCTTCAATCCGCTGCTGGTGCAGATGAAACCGTAGTGGCCGTAGAAGGTCATCGACAGCGCATCATTCAGCGCGCCCGACGGATTAAACGACAGGGCTTTTTCGATAAAGTTGTTGTCCGGGTCGCCGTCGAGCAGCGTTGCCACGCCGGGGCGGTTCTTTTTCTCGGTCAGCTTGTTGCCGATCACCACCAGGCCTTCGTATTTATCGGTGGCGTAGAGAAACGCAAATATGAGGTGATGCGGACGGCTTTCTTCGACCACTTTGGCTTCGAGCTTGCCTTTCTTTCCCAGTTCATAAGTGACGATGCGCCCTTCCTGATTTTCCGGCAAGCGCGGGCGCGTCGGGTCGATCGCCATCGTGCTGGGGCTGATGATACTCGTGGCGTACTTGGTCTTCACATAGAAACGCTGGCCAAGCGGGCTGACCGGCGCGGTGATGATGCGCTCGCTGAAGCCTTTGTTATCAATATTGGCGATGTCGTAAATGATCACCCCGTCTTTGCCGCAGGCCGCGTAGGCGTATTCGCCGCGCACCTGCACATCGAGCACGTCGCCGTGATGATCGTGCATGACAGCAAGCTTTTGACCGCGGGCCATGTGCTGCTTGTACCAATCCGGATACGCGATCTCGTGCAGCCGCGAGCCGATGACGGCTTGGGGCTCTTCACGCTCGGCGACCACCACCGCATTCAACCCGCCGTGCTCGGCGGCCACCCATGCGTAGCGGCCCATGAAATTCACCGCGTTGGTGCCCTGCAGGAGCAACTGCGCCATGACGGCGTTGTTGTCGTTTTCCTTGCTCACATGGCAATCGGTGCATTTCTTGGTTTCGACGGTACGAACCGTGTGGGGAAAATACGGGCTGAACGCCGTGCCCGCATAACCTTCAGCGCTGACGGTCTGCTGCTGCAAATACAGCCAGTTGCGGTTGGAATCCTGGCTGCTGACCATGACGGCGCAGGCGCTGCGGATCGGCACGATCTTGTTGCCCTTCACGCTGCCGTCGATGCCCAGCATGTAAACATCGTCGCGCAAAGTCTGAAAGTTGTAGTTGGTGTAGTTGCGGCTGAACGTCGCTTCGTTGTGAAGCATTTCTTTGCGCCAGTTGGCGCGCATGGGCAGATGGCAGCCGAAGCAGCTTGTGTTCCAACTGGTGTGGCACGCATAGCAACTGAAGTTTTCCGGATCGTGGGCGAGTTTGTCGCCGCCGTCTTTACTTACATCTTCATAACTCGGCACGGCGCCCCACTTGCCGTTGGCGCGCACGCTGTGCGCATAGAGCGCGCTGCGGGCGCGAACCGAGTCTTCGCTGGAATCATTCCACTTGGCGCGATCGACGCGATCGTCGGCGGTTTGGCGGACTTCCCATGGGTCGCCTTCGCCGACGCTGCGTTTCTGCAGCAGTTTGCCGCCTTTCGCCTGGAAGTGCCGGCCGATGATGTTCTTCTTCGTGCCGTCGCTCATGGTAGAGGCGGCGTTGCCGGAGAACACGCGCTTGAGCAGATCGCCCTTCTTGCCGGCATCTTTTTCGGTGAGATATTGAAAAATGGCCGCCGGCTCGCGTTGGCTGCCGTGGCAATCGATGCACTCTTCCGCGACGGCAGCGCGGCTTTCGCCGTACAAGTTGCCGTCGCCGTGCATGTCGGTGAGGAAGTGGCAATCGACGCAGTGCATGCCCTTTTCAAGGTGGATATCTTTCAGATGCACCGGCGTGCCGTCGGGCTGCACGGGTTGCTCTTTGGTGCTCTGGAAGTCGACGCCCGCCTTGAGCTTCACCGCATCGATCTGATCGATTTTGGCGTTCTTGTGGTCGAGCAGATTACCGTGGCGGTCTTGCTTGAACACCGCGCGAAACACCCAGCCGTGGCCGTGAAAATCGGCAAACTGCGTGTGCTTCAGTTGCGGATTGATATCGGTGTAAACGCGCTCCAAAAAGTTTTCGCCGGCTTTCATGCCCAACTGGTTTTCATCGTTCGGATATTGATTGCTCCAAAGCCCGCGCCCGGCGGCCTGTTCGGGGTTGTGTTTGTTTACGGCGTATTCGGCATCGCCAGTAAGGTACTTCTGCTTCTTCGGATACATCGCTTCGGCGTCGGTTTCATTATCCCACCAAGTGAAGCCGAGATACGAATTCATGACCAGCGTGCCGGGGTGAATGTGGCACGTGATGCATGTGGACGTGGGCATCGATCGCACGAACTGGTGCGAGATGGGGTGGCCGGATTCATCCTTCGGAATCTGCGGATCTTTGGTAGCCGATTGCCCCATGTTGCCGTGCGTGGCCCAGCGGTCGGAATGCACCGGCGAACGGTCGTTGGCGTACACCACATGGCAGGCCGAGCAGCCGCTGGCGCGGAAATCGCCGGGATGATCGTTCGTGCCGAAGAGCGTCAGCGTCGGATCGAGCAGACGGGTTTTCTGCAAGCCGATGAAAACCGGATCGGTCCGCACCGAAGTGCCAAACCCGCGGATGGATAGTTTGGTATCGGGCCTACCCGGGTCGATATCGATGAGGATATTCGGGTTGCCGACTTCAATTCCTTTGAGCAACCGCCCGCCGCGCTCGAACACGCGCAGGATGTTGCCGGGCTGGCTTACTTCCCAGCGGGGCAGTGGGTAGAGGAACGGCAGGATGCCGCGTTTCATGGTGTCGTCGGCGGTGGGTGGGCCGGGGAGCTTGGTTTTCTCGGCGACGGCGGGATCAGACTCCGGCCGCAGCACGCGCGGGGTGCCGTCGGTTGAATAACTTTCGCCGAAGATCGGGTTCTTGCGGTTGATGGCGCCGTTGTTGTAAAGCGCCGCGCCCCACAGCATTCCGCCGTGGGCCATCATGCTGGTTTCGGTTTTGGTGACGACATCGGCATGGCAGTTGAAGCAAGCCATGCGGGCCGAAAGCAGATCGCCGGGGTTGATGAAGCGGATGTAATCCGGGCTTTCACTTAGCGTGAGCGCGCCGGGGATTTCCGGGTTGCCCGAACTGAGCCGCGACCCCACCATCCACAGCGCCGCCGTTTTGGGGTTGGGCAGGACGTGGGAAATATTCTTGAGTCGCTCGAAAGTCGGATCGCCCTTGGTGAGGCCCGGCGAAACCGGCACATCCCACTTTCCACCATGACAATCCACGCAAGCCATCGTGCCCGCCGACGCGTGCATGGTGGCCGGGTCGCCGATGCTTCCGCCGGCGTTGTAATTCGTGTGGCAGGCGATGCAATTGGTGTTGAGCGTTTCCACCGAAATGGTGTCGTAGTCGGACAGGTTTTCGTTCGGCGCATCGGCCTTCTTGGCGATGCGCGTCGGCGGCGCCGGCGGGAAGGAGTAGCCCAGTTCGCGGGCTTCCTTCATCGACATCTTTGCGAACACGCCGCCTGTCATGCCGTCGGCTTCGAGGTCTTCGGGTTGTGTCGTGGGCGCAGCGTCGGCGTACTGCGCGTTTTCGGGGTTGACGATCAGAGGCTTACTGCGCGCGGTCTCGCCTTTGTCTTTGCACGAAACAAAAGCAGTCATGGTCGCAAAAGCGACTACGCCGCAAAGTGAAAATTTTCCCATCCGTGATTTCATGCTCAACCCCGCGCCTTGCGCGAAAGCAAACCAAATCAGACGATCCAAACTGATCGCACCTTACCCGCGACGATCATCTTAACCACAGATGAACACGGATAAACACAGATCAAAAGTAATCCGAGAAAATCTGTGTCCATCTGTGTTCATCTGTGGTTCATTCTCTTCTATGCATAACGTCAATAAGTCCAGGTCATACCCAGAAAAATCGAATATTGCATGTCCGACTGGAAAATATCCTTGTAACCACCCAACGGCTGAAACGCCGCGAAGCCGGCGCTGAAAATCGCGTTCTGGTTCAGGAACGGGCGGTATTGAACGCCGATCGAGTAATCGATGCCCAGCGTGTTCCCCAGCTTGTTGTCGTGCAGCAGCACCTTTAGCGTGTCGCTGCTATCAAACATGATGTAGCTGGCATTGAGAATCACACGCGTCTTAGGCGTGACTTCGATATCCGCCCCGATATTGTAAACGAACAAACCAGGATTGACGAAGTTGGCCTGCCCCTGCTCTTTGCTCGTCCGCAAATCGGGCAGGAAGCTGTTGCGCTGGAACAAGTTCAGGCCGGTATCCACCAGCGGAATCTGCTGCCGAACAAAAAACGAGTTGCCTCCGCCGAAGAACTGGGGATTATCGAAGATGGAATCGAATCCGTTGGCGTCGCCGTCTTCCACGTCGTCGTCGCCGCTGGCATACACGAACGCGGCGCGGTAGCGAATCCAATCCTGATCGTACGACAGTTCGACGGCAAAAAACTGCGCGTTGATGTCGACCTCGCGGCCGGCAATGGGGTTAAACGTTTCTTCACCCAATGCCCAGTAAAATTGGTGCGAGAGGTTCAGCCGACCGATGTGCCCGTCGCCCGCCCAGCCGAGATAGTACGCGCGGATTTCGTTGGCGTTATCCGATTGCACGGTGCCCACCGGTGCCGGGCGCACGATGCGGCCATTGTCGTCCAACTGAAACTCGCCGTCTTCGCCATGATCAAAGTTGGCATGAAAGCTGAACTGCGTGGTGTAGCCGAACAGAATGTCGTTCATGCTCTGCGGGCGAAAGTAGGCCAGGCAATCCTGAAAGAACACGTTAGCGATAAAGATATCCTGGTCGCGGAACGTGTAGCTGTTTAGCCCGCTGTTGGTGTCCTTTTCGAGCTGATGGAAATACGCCAGGTTCCAGTTGATGCGGTTGCTGTCGGCGGTACCGAACAGGCGAACGCCCAGATTGTTGTCGGCGAACATAAACCCGCGGAAGTCGCTGGCGAAACCTTGAATACCCACACGGATCGACCAGAAATCGTAATTGGTGCTCAGGTCGCTCAGGTGCTTTTCGGCGAACGCCTCCTGCAGGCCGATCCATTCGTCCTGTCGACTCGTCCCCTCGCGCACGTCCGGGTCTACGCCGGAAAGTTCTTCAAGATCGACGTAATTAATCTGCGCAACGGGCGTGAGGCGAAACTCAAAATCGCGCGGCTTGTAGGCGGCAGCGCCTTCGAAGAATTCCAACGACACCACGACGTTCTGCACGAACAAGTATTGGTCGCCGAAGCCGAAGAAATCCACCCGGTTCGCGTCGGCGGTGCTCACGCCGCTGGGGATGGGGAGTTTGCGGTATTCAAGAATCGTGTCGCTGATGAGCGTGACGACCAGGAATTTGTCGTCTTCAAATATCGGGTAATCGCCCTTCAAAACATTCTGGTTGTAAGGATCAAAGTAGCGGCCTTTGCTCCTCACGTTCAGGACGTAGTTGCCCGGTACGCCGATACGCCAGCGATCGGGCAGCGGCAAAAAGTCGCCCTGCGAGTATTTGTGATCGTGATGATGCCCCCACGACGGCCCGGCGGCGCCGGTGGGGGACGGCTCGGCGCCCTGCGCGATTGGGTTATCAACTCCCGACGGGGCCGATTCATCAGACGAACCAGGGGAAGAACCAGGCGAGACAGCCGCCGCCGACTTGATCGCCGCATCGGTTAGATCGAGCGAAATGGGCGCGATCGAACTTGGCGAATAGCCAGAACCCCGGCTGTCCTGTGCTTGTGCGGCTTGCGCAATACACAGTTGTGCAATTGCCAGTGCCGCCGACGCGGTCAACGCCTGTGCGCGCGTGAGTGTGCTTCTAGGTGTGCGTCTCGGTGTGCGTCTCAACGCCAACCCCGCGATCCTTGTTCGCCCCGGTTTATCATGCCCGTTGCCCTTCGAATCGATCGACCTCTAATCTACAATCATGCCCAGAAACTTTCGATCGCCCGGAACGCTACCCTTTGTCGCAACGCGGATCAAGAAAATCACATCCTCATAACGGCGCAAAATTTTCTTCGGTGTTTCCATAGCGTTGTAATGTTGCGTCGGGTCGGCGGCGTCGTTATCTCTTAAGGCTTACTCTGGATACAGGGCATGCACATGGGCACTATGAACCACAACTCAAGCGACCACCCGCGCCGACCGAAAGGTTGCGCCAGCGTCTCCATCGAACCGCTGGAGCAGCGGCAGCATCTTACCGTCGTCACCGATTTGAACCGTCCCGGCTTGCCCGGCGAACGGCTCACGCGCAACGACGTGTCGCGCATCATCGCCGCCGCGGCGTCGCAGGCGTTGAGCACGCAGGTGATTACCGTTGTCGATCGTGAAGGTGAAATCCTGGGCGTGTGGGCCGGCACCGACGCGCGGCTCAGTTCGCCCAATGATGAAACCGGCACGCCCAACCTGCTGCTGAGCAACATCACCAAGTCGCTCACCCGCGCCCGTACCGGCGCGTTTTTCCAAAGCCGTGAAGACGCATTCAGCACGCGCACGGCGCGCTACATCATTCAGGACCAATTCCCCTTCCCCGTGCCCAACACGCCCGGCGGGCCGCTTTACGGCGTCGAATTTTCCACCCTGCCGTTCAGCGATTTTTCGTTCAATAGCCTCGGCACCGTCACCGGCCCGGCCATCAGCGGCGACCCGGGCGGCATTCCGTTGTTTAAGAACAATGAACCCGTCGGCGGGATTGGCGTATCGGGCGACGGGCGCGACCTCGCCGCCCGCGACGATCTGCCGTTTGATCCACGCGTGACCTTCGACCGCAACATCGACGGATTGATCAGGCGCGACGCCAACGGCAACAAAATCAAGCTGGTCTGGGACGGCAACGAAGAAAGCGATTTCGATGAAGCCGTTGCCATCGCCGGTGCCGCGGCGGGTGTTCCGGGCGGGGGAACCTATACCGCGCCGTTCGAGATTCAGGCCGAACGAATTCTGGTCGGCGGCCTGCGCTTCCCGTTCGATGCCAACACGGCCGCTTCGGGCGAGTCGGCGCGAACCATTCAGCAACTGATCAATGCCGGCGAAGGTAATTTGATCAATCCCAACGCGGCCATTCCGGTGCCGGTCACTAACCCCAACACCGGAACCGCCACCACGCTCTTCCGCGACGCCCGCGCCGTTCGCGGGTCGCCCACCCCGGCCTACCCCGCCGCCAGTTTCGGTGGGATTGACGGCGAGTTAAAGAACCAGCGCACCAGCGACGTGGCCGGCAACGGCTTCGGCTTCGTGCCCGGCGGGCAAACGCTGGCCGGCGAGGTCGATTCGCTGCTCAACGACACCAACGAAGACGGCTTAGTCGACGCCGACGATACGCAACTTACCGTGTCCGACGTCAAGAAAATTATCGCCCAGGCCGGCGAGCAGGCGCTCCACACCCGCGCCGCCATTCGCGAGCCGATCGGCGTGCCGGCACGCGTGCACATCTCTGTCGTCGATCGCGCCGGCCGGGCGCTGGGAACGTTCCGCCAGGACGACGGCACCAATTTCAGCTACGACGTTTCAATCCAGAAAGCCCGCACCGCCAACTATTTCAGCGATAACGATCACGCCTTCACCCCGCGCGCCATCGGATTCCTTTCGCAGCAATTCTTCCCGCTTGCCAGCACCAAAAATAGTGGCGGGCCGCTGTTCCGTGTGCAGAACGCCCTGTCGCTCAACATCCTTTCCGGCGGCGGGTTTGCCAACCCGGTCGATCCGGCCAACAACCCGCTGGCCAACGGCATGACCATCTTCCCCGGCGGCGCGCCGCTGTATAAAGACGGCGTGCTGGTCGGTGCCATTGGCGTCTCGGGCGACGGCGTGGATCAGGACGACATCATCACCTTCGCCGGCACGCGCGGCTTTCGCATTGACGACGACGACCCGGCGAAGCTGTCAGGCCGAAGCGACTTCCTGAAAGAAAACGAACTCGTCCCGTATCTCAAGGCGAAAGTCGGCGCAATTTTTGATATGTACAACATCAGCAACCCGGTGCTGGGCGTGACCAAGAGCAAAATCCTGGCGAACCTCGACCGCGGGCTGGACAATGTGCGGCTGCCGTACGTGAAGTTCCCGCGCAACCCGGATGTTTGATCGCAGGTCTGGTTGACGGCATTATCTCCCCTTCCTTGTACTCAGGGAGGGGGAACGCTCGCGAAAGAGGAAGGAATCTTTTCATGACCATGGCAGCACGGATCGCGCTCGCCTCTACTATCGGTCTCGCTTGGGTTGAGACCGCGTTTGGACAGGAAGAAGCCCGCGCCGCCGCCCGCGTGCAGCAGGACGTCGATAAGTTTCAGCGGCAGCTTGATGAATTCCGCGCCAGCTCGCGGGTTCGCATCAACGACAAAATTCCGCCCGGAACACGCGCGTACTACGACTACGGCCTGTTCACCAGCGTCAACTATCTATCGCTGGATGATGCCAACCTCGACAACCGCGGGCTGTGGCAATACGACGCCGTCGGTTTCGCCCGCATCAATCTCGACGGCGTACACGAAGGCTTTTTCCGTGGGCGGGTGTTCTTTCGCGATTTCAATCCCGGCGACGAGTTCGAAGAAAACCAAGCCCACAACTGGGACGGCCACCTCGACCGCCTTTATTACAAGTTCGATCTGGGCCGATATCTAAGCGCCAAATCGGGCGAGCTTGGCAAAGGCGGCGCCACGGTCAAATTCGGCCGCGACTTGGTGTATTGGGGCACCGGCCTCACGTTGGCCCAAGACCTCGATGCGGTGGTGGTCGATTTATCATACGACCCGTACAGCGTGCAGCTCGTCGCGGGCCGCACCCCATCGGACACAGTGGATTTCGATTCCTCCCGCCGCGATTTTGACGACCATACCAATCGCTGGTTTTACGGATTGCTGGCACAGGGAAGAATCAACACGCATCGGCCTTATGGATTTGTGCTCGTGCAGCGCGATCACAACCCCAACGGCAGCACTGTCGAGGTCAGCGGGCAGACCATCAACACCGAGTACGACTACAACAGCTACTACCTGGGCATCGGCTCGACGGGCGCACTCGGCGACCGCCTGGCCTATGGCATTGAGGCCGTATACGAAGGCGGCAGCACGCTCAGCAATTCGTTCGACACCGCAGGCCAGATACCGCAAAGCGATGACGACATTTCGGCCTTCGCCGCCAATCTGCAATTGGACTACTTAGTTGGCGACCGCCGCAACACGCGCCTCAGCGGCGAAGTGATTTACGCCAGCGGCGACAACGACCGCACCAGTTCCACGAACACATTCGCCGGCAACATCACCGGCACGGATGATGAAGGTTTCAACGGCTTCGGCCTGCTCAACACAGGCGTCGCGCTCAGCCCGAGCGTGAGCAACCTCCTCAGCGTCCGCGGCGGGTTCAGCACATTCCCCGCGCCTGCCGTAAAAGCCCTGCGCAAACTGCAGGTGGGCGGCGACGTATTCTTTTTCTTCAAGGCCGACGACGAAGGCGGCTTCGATGAGCCTACCAATGATGAAGGCTACATCGGTTTCGAGCCCAACATTTATGTCAACTGGCAGATCACCAGCGACGTATCGTTCGCGCTGCGCTATGGCATCTTCTTCCCCGGCGACGCCATACAAGCCGATGAAGAAAACCGCCAATTCTTCTTCGCCGGGCTGACGTTCGCATTCTGAATCTGGAAGGAGCCGCCGATGAACGCCGATGAACGCAGAGCAATGCAATCGAGTCAAGAACATTTCACCAGGTCCAGCATGATCCAACCCAACGTTCGACCGACGAACCAACAGCGCGTTACGCGAAACAATCCAATTTCTCATCTGCGTATATCTGTGTTCATCTGCGGCCTATCACTCCTGCTCGCTGGTTGTGCGCGCCCCGTCGTCACCGAACCGCTCACCGGCAAGCTCGGCGGGAATGATCTCGATCAGCAGCTCGAATTCTGGCATCAGCTTGCCGACCAACCCGTGTGCAGCAACGACGAAGCATTCCACGGCCTGCTGCTGTTCCTCGACGGCGAAAGCAAGGCGGACACCTACGACGCCCGCATGAAAGAACTGCAATCGCGCGGCCTGCTTTCACAGAAATTTTCCGAACCGCCCCGCACCGCCGTCAGCCGGGGGACGATGGCGGTGGCGATCGCCAAATCCCTGAAAATCGGCGGCGGCGCGATGTATTCGCTGATGCCCGGTTGCGATCGCTACGCGGTGCGCGAATTGGTTTATCTCAACGTCTACCCCGCAAGTAGTCCCAACCAAACCTTCAGCGGCAGCGAGTTTCTGGGCATCATCGGCCGAATGGAAGACTGGCAACGCGGCAACCCCGCCGACAAACCCGCATCGCAATTGCCCGGTGAAGAAGCGCCAAGTGGGTCATAAATCAAATCTCCCCCTCCATGTATTTGATGGCAGGGGCCATGAGGAGAATATTCGGTGGGGCAGACATTCCTGTCTGCCACGGCTTTCCAAGCCGTTTCAGGCAATACAGGATTGCATTCAGGATGCATCAACAGCGACGTAACCGTCTCCCACCCTCTCGCGCAACGACAAGGATATTCCGCTGCGCGCTTGCTGCATCCGTCGCTCTCTGTACTTCGATCCCCGCCGCCACCGTTCAAAATCCGCCAGCGTCGCAGCCCCGAGCGCGTGGCCCCATCTTCGGCCCGCTGCCTCCGGAAGGGCCGCTCAAAATTACAGTGGTTGAAGTGGTCGGCAAGGTGCAGGCCCGCGCCGACGGCGCCGGCGCCTGGGCCGAGCCGGCCGTCGGGCAGGAGCTTCCTGAGGGCGCCGAGTTTCGCACCGGTGTGAAGAGCTTCATCAAGGTTCGCATCGATTCCGATCAGGTCATCACGCTCGACCGGCTGGGCGTCACCAAAATCAACAAAGCCAGTTTTGAAGAAGGCGTGTTCAAAAGCGAGGTGGCGGTGAAGTTCGGCCGGGTGAAGTACGAAATAGAATCCGCCGGCCGCGTGCATGATGCCACCGTGCGATCAGCCACCAGCACGCTCGCCGTCCGCGGAACGGTTTTTGAGCTATACGATCAGCCCCCGTTCACCCCGCAGGCCATCAGTTACACCGGCGCGGTGCTGGTGCGCGACGCGCGCAAGCAGGTGAGGATCGGCAGCAAAGGAAGCCGCAAGGTGCAGGTGGACGGCGACAAGCAAACCGCCGCCGAAACGGCGCTCGCGTCGGCCAGTTTTGATCCGATCATCAATGGCGCCCGCACGCCGGCCGAGCAGCGCCTGATCGAACAGGTGATCGCCCGCGGCGGCATCGTCAGCTTCGATTCGCCCGGCGGCATTCCGGTGGTTCGCGGCGGCATGCCGCTGCTGTTTGATGAAAATAACACCGTCAACCTCCCGGGCGCCGGATTAAATTTCGTGCTCAACTGGACCGGCGATGCCGACTTAAACCTCACCGTCGCCCTGCCCAAATTCGGCGACATCACAACCCCCGTCACCAACCTCAACCGCACCCAATCCGGCGGCATCACCGCGTTCGACCATCGCGGCGGTTCAACACTGGGCGGGTTTGAAATCGTCTTCTTCGATGCCAACTACCCCGGCGGCGCCGCCACCAACCCGCCCGGCGGGCTCGTCACCTTTCCCGGCCCCACCATCAACGGCCGGCCGACGATCATCATTCCCGATCTTCCCGGCAACCAACTCACTGGCGCTGAAACCTATATCACCAGCGTAAACATCGTCACCGGCACGCCGATCGATTTCTCGCTCAAGACCTTCGTGCTCGACCCCGCCACCGGCGGGCAGGTGTTCGTCAGCGAACAATTCGGCCCGCTCACGCAAGACGTCCCCAACACCAATGATGAAGTGGTCGCCGGCCGCGTGCAGTTTGTGATCTACAACGTCCCGCCAGCCCTGCCCGCGCCGGACAATTCCGGCCGGCGCGCCGCGCCGCGCATCAGGACGGCATCCGCGCCAAGCCTCGCCGGCCAGTTCGCGGCATATGCCGCGCAAAAGCAACAACGCGCGTCATCGCCGCGCCGATAGTTGTTTGCGATGCGGGTTATCGCCCATAGTTCATCATCGCCCCGAAGATTCCGGGCGCCGAAGAATCCGGGCGTCTAAGAATCCGAGTGCTTAAGAATCCGGGCGCCGAAGAATCCGAACGCAAAATCCGGGCGTTCGCTAAAGCTCACAACCCGGCGTGAAGAGCGCCCCAAGCGCAATTGTGCCACGTGGCACAATGTAGCGCCATGCCCCCACGCCGAGCTGTGAGCCGCAGGCGAACACTCGGGTTCCCGGTCCCGACTGGCAAAATGCATGCGGAAAGCGGGAAGCGGATGGCAGAGAGCGGATAGCAGAGAGTGATGCGAAGCATGTGCTGCGCAGCACAATTCGTAGCCGATAGCGGAGAGCAAGGAAGAAT
>CAZXLA010000103.1:0-13023 GCA_964641895.1 uncultured Tepidisphaeraceae bacterium | reverse complement strand
CCCCTCCCGGAGTACCAGGAGGGGGAGATTGGTGCTGGTGCTCTTCACGCGCGCCTCCACGCCACTACAAGTCCGATGACACTCCCGACTGCACATATCATCGCAAAGACATCGCCGAAGCGCGTGTAAAACGTAAGGCGCTCGTCGAGGCCGACCCGCTGCATCGCCCACCCTTCACGATCCGCGCCGAGCATCTCGACCACTTTGCCGGTGGAATCGATGAACCCGCTCATGCCGGTGTTGTTGGCCCGGGCGGTCCACACGCGGTTTTCGATTGATCGAAACGTGGCCGCCTGCAGGTGCTGGGCCTTTTCGTACGCGTTGAACCAGCCGTCGTTGGTGATGTTGACGAGCAGTTGCGCGCGCTTGCCGCCAGGCCCGCGGAACATCGATGCGACGTAACCGCTGTCCATGTCTTCCATGCAGATGGGGGTGACGAACTTCACCTCGCCGCCGGCTCGATCACCGCCTTGCTCGGAGCGGCGCGGCAGGGTGAAGACGATCTGCTGCGCGCTCGCGCCGGGCGTGATCACGTAATCCACCGCATACGCCGCCATCTTAAACAGCCACGCGTGCAGCCAGGGAATCGTTTCCTTGAACCACACGTATTCGCCGAACGGAACCAGGCGCATTTTGTCGTATCGCTGTTGTGGCGCACGCACGGTGTAGAAATAAGCGGCGTTGCGAATATCGGCCTCGGCGGCGGGCGCGCCCTTCGGCTGCACGGTGGGCACAGCGTAAGCACCCAGCAGCAGCGACGTTTCATGAAGTCGAACAAGTTGCTCAAGATCGGCATGCACTTTGTTGAGAAACGCCGCGCCACCCGCGCCGGCGCGCACCTCGGGGTTGAGCGGCGGCATCACCGTTTCGCTCCAGACGATGAGTTCAGGTTTTACATCTTGTTTGCGTAACGCATTCAGCGCTTCGTCCGTCTTGCGAAAATGAAACTCGATCTGCTGTTCCTGCGTCACCGTCCGCGCGCCGCCGCGGGCGTGGGGGAAGTTGGGTTGGATGACAAGAAGGGTCGGACCGGGGGTTGGCTGGGTTTGATGGATTCGCCAATAACCGTAACTTAAAATGCCCAATGTTATGAGGGCGAAGCCGCAAGCGGGGGGAACGACTCGCTTGATGTTGCGGCGCAGCTGCCATGCGATGAGGATGAGCGTGTTGCACATCATCACCCAGAACGTGACGCCCCAATGCCCGGTGATTTCGGCGATCTGGCACATGGGCAACAACGGAATTTGCGATTGCGACAGCGCAAACCACGGAAACATTCCCCCCGCCCCGCCGCGGAGCCATTCGGCGGCGGTCCACGCCGCGGGGATTAATAGAAGCAATAGAATCAGCCGGTGGGGCAGACATTCCTGTCTGCCATCGCGTTCCTCGCGATTCTCAAATTCGGCCGGCATGGAATGCCGTGGCAGACAAGAATGTCTGCCCCACCGGTGGAGCCGAAAGATTACCGCGCCGGCAAGCGCCCACCACGACGACAGATACAACAGCAATGCCAGCGTACCGAGAAACGTCGCATGCCACAGCCACCAGAAGTTGAGCGCGAAGAACGCAAAGCCACCGATATACCCCGTCAGCGCCGCGGATTTTGCCGATCGGCAGCGCGTTACCGCAACCAGCCACGGCACCAGCCCGATCCACGCGAGATAAAACTGGTTGAATGGCGCGAACGAAAGCGCCAGTAACGGCACCGATAACATGGCGACCGCACACCGTTGCCACAAGGCTATTGTGGGAGAAAACTCTGGCGGAAATTGCTTGGGCGGCGCGTCGGCGGTCACGCCGATAGCGTCATCGGCAAGGGCATGCATGTCCAGCGCCGCCGGGCTTTGGTGTGCGGTCAAGGGTCGATCAATATGAGGACTTCGGGGCGTTGGGATCGACGAACATTGCTTTTTTCAGCCAGAGCAGATCCTGGTTGCCGTTCTGGCGGTCGTTGCGTTTGACCGTAAGGGTGCGGCGGTCGCCCCAAATCTTGTACTCCGCGTGGCCGTCCACAAAGCTGGCGACCGTGCCCTTTTTATGGAAAAACGCCGGTGGGTCGCCCCAGATATGGGTGCCGGACGACGGCTGATATTGCCAGCCCTTGCCCTGCACGAACGATCCGCCGTTAAAGCCGCGTTCGTCATACTCTTCGATAAAGACCAGTTGATCCGTCTTGGTTTTGTTAATTTTGGTGACAATGTGCGGCGGATCAAGTCCCGGAAGCACGCCGGTTTCCCAAAAAGTCAGGTGGCCTGCAAAAAACGGGTCGCCGTTCATGTGATTGCTGATGGAGTAACTGCGGTAGTTGGCCAGATCGATCGAAGCCGGACATCGATACGTTTCGGCGGCGGCGCAATACTTCCACAGCAGGCCTTTTTCGACCGAGGCGCGGGTGTTGAAGGCCGGATCGCCGGGAACATCGATCACCCATCCGTCGCGTTTGGCTTTGTTGTTGGTGTTCGGCGAACCATTGGGGTTTTTCTCGCCGTCGGTCTCCGCCCACACCAGGCTTCCTTTGTAGTCGTTGGTGTACATCAGCCAGCCCTGCGTAAGCTGCCGCAGGTTTGACATGCACGCCGTCACCTTCGCCTGCTGCTGGGCTTTGCTGAGGGCAGGAATAAGAATGCCGATCAGCAGGGCGATAATGCCGATGACCACCAACAGTTCGACCAATGTGAACGCTCGAGAAGTGGAGGCAGATTTGCGTAACATTTGTGTAGGACCCTTCAACGGAACATCATTCATGATCAGGCACATCATTGCGTGTTGGCGATTCACCGAGCCGGCGCGGCGGCTCGTGAGCCACACGGCGATCTCTCTGGTTTTCCTCTCACAGATAGTACGCTGACGGCGGGAAATCAGGCGGGGAATTCGGGTAAATTCTTCGGTCGCAGCGGTTTGCTGGACGGACATTACGTTACCAAGTCGTCGCTGTCGCCGGAGCTGCCCCGGCGGGCTTCGTCTCGGAACCGGGTGCCCCGGCGGTGGCGGAATACGCCGGGCGTCACACCCGTTTTTCTGCCGAAAAGCGTTGTAAAATAGTGCGGATCAGGGTAACCCACCGCCCGCGCAACCTGCTTGATGGGCAGGGTGTCATCGAGCAGCAATTGCGAGGCCGCTTCGATCCGCAAATCGGTCAGAAACTCCAGCACGCTCCTTTGCGTCTCTCGAACGAACAACCGCGACAAATGCCGCTCGCTCAAGTGAACCTGCGCCGCAACATCGCGCACTTCGATCGGGCGGGCATAGTTGTCGCGCAAGTAACGCGACGCGGTCTGCACGATCGACTTGCTGCCGCGTTCGGTGATGGGCACCGGCTCGGCGGGCACGCCTTGCGTGTAGGCGCGGGCGGTATCCAGCAGCAACTTCGTCGCCAGGCCTTGAATGGATTGCGTGTATCCCGGCGCCTTGTTGCAGATCTCTTCGGTCAAAAGTTCGAGCGTCTGCTCCAGCAGCGCCGACGGACGGGCCACCAGTTCGCGCGTGGAACACAGCGCTTCCAGCAGCGTATCGGTCGGACGGTCGGCGTCGCCGGCAGGATGATCGGGCAGCCGAAGCAGCGTGAACGCCCAGAAGTAAATTCCCAGCGGTTGCGTGCGGGAAGAAATAATCTCATGCGATGCGCCCGGCGTGGCGAGAAATAAATCGCCGCGCTCCACCGCGTGCTCCGCTTCGCCGATTCGAAACGTTCCCCTGCCGGCGTAAGCAAAACACACTTCAATGAACGAATGCGCGTGCAGATAGTTGCGCCACCACTTCTCCCCGAGCACGCCCCAGTAGAGTGTTTCGATGCGGTAGGAACCGAGGCGCAGCGACACATGCAGTGAATCGATCTCAAAGAGCCGTTGACGGCTGAGCGGCACCGGTGCCGGGCGCAGCAATCGCGACGGACGCGGGACGCGAGGTGGAACGGTTGTGAAGCGACGACTCATATGCGATTTGTATGAAAACAAGCGGCCCGACGATCAATGCGACGGGCCGCTTGCAAGTCTATAGTGTTCACTGCCTGCAGCGGCGCGAATTCACCGTTTCACAACAGGATTGTGACCGGCGTTTTGCTCGCGGCGCCACCCATCATCAGCGACTCATTAGCGACGACGGCGGAGCAGGCCGACCAGGCCGGCGGCAACCAGCGACAGGCTCGTGGGTTCGGGAACCTGCGGCGCGGTGAACTGCGTGGCCGGGGTGATGGCGACGTTGTCAATCTGTCCGGCGATGCTCGGACGGGTGCCGGGCACGGTTTCGTCCAGATCCCACTTCACCAGCACGGTGTACGTGCCGGCGCTGGTGATCTGCATCGGGGCGAAGAAAAACGCGCCGCGCGAGCCATCGATCGCCGGCGCACTGAACGGGTCGTCACGTGTCAACGCCACGTTCGCCACAAACCCGCCGGCGGAAGTCTGCACCTCGGCCACGGTCAGATCAAAATTCTCCCCGAAGGCCCACAGGTAGGCGCTGAGAAAGTAATTGCCCGCAGCGAGGTTTACGTTCTGACTGTAGCCGTTGTACGCCGGCGCAACCGGATCGGCGACACCGAGCGGCCCCTGTGCGGCGAACGCGCCGGAGTTGTGGGTGTTGCCGCCAACGGGCGCGCCCACTTGGAATGAGTTCTGCTGCGTCCAACTATTCGGCACGCCGGCGGTGACGCTTTCAAAGCCGCCGTTGGCGACGATGGTGTTATCCGTTACTTCCGAACCGGCCTGGTATTGGTCGAACGAAAGTCCCGTGCCGACGTTGGCAGTGGCGACGGCGACGATACCCAGTAGCGATGTCGCAGAAAGACCGAGGCAAAAACTTCGCATTGCATTTCCTCCAAATCCCGTTTTGAGGTGAGGCACGCAGCGCCCGGGATAACGCCAGCGGCATTGGGAACGATGAAACTGAATTCTCACCTCCGAATGCAAATTCGTCAACCTCAATCCATTAAGTAAAACAGACAAAGGCGTTTGAGAACGCGTCAGTTTAGCAAACCTTGCGGTTTGGCAATGATATCGCGGCACTACTTCGCCAAAAGCGGTTTCAGCCCCGCATCATCAAGGTCTAACCGGTACATGATCTGGTTGTATTCGTAACGCGGGGTCGTGCTATCTGTGCCGGAAATGCTGTTTGCAAAAGTGCCCTCAAAATACACGATGCGCCCCCCTTGCTCGTCAAAAAACGAATGCAGGCGTGGGTTGTAGAAGCTGTATCGGTTGTGCGTGACCACCTTCTTCCCCCACTTCCACGGCCCCTCGATGGCGGCGGATTCGGCGTACCAGACTTCGCCCAGTTTGCTGGTCCCGTCAATCTCCAACCCGATCATGATCCACTTTTGGCGAAACGCGTTGTAACTCACGCTGGCACTGTGGAGCGTGACGGGTTGCCCGTCGTCCACATTTCGCAAAAAATAAGGCGATTCGTCGGCGGTCATCAAACCCGCGTCGATCAGTTCTTTCTGCTCGCGACCCGAAAGCGTTCCGGTGCCCCGCTTCCACGCCCAGACGAGTTGGCCCTTGTTGCGATCGAGCTTCGTCTCTTTGCCTTTGAACACCACTCCCGGCTGCAGCGGGGTGAAGGCTTCGTACTGCGACACATCCAACACACTTTTTAAGTCTGCCTTCACGCGAATGTTCGGCGGGCCCCAGTGGCAGAAATACTGATATTCCACGCCGTCAACAATGACCTTCTTGTCGATCGCCTGACCCTGCGGGCCCAGCGGCTCTTCCAGCGGCACCGAGATGGCGCTTTCAAACTCCTGCTTCAGGTCATTGAAAATCATGATGCCGCGCTCGAGCCGCTGGGAAATATCTTTCATGCGACTGAAATGCCCGACAAGCTTCTCACCGCCTTGGGAATCTTTGGCCGTGAAGACGGCGTCGGTCCACACCGGGCCGGGTTTGTCCTCCGGCATTGGCATCATTTTTTTTGTAAATCCGTCCGGATTCATAAAGTAATCGAAGTTGATTCCGACCGAGGGATCAAGCCCGCCCTTCTCCGGCAGCAGCGATCGCGCGCCGGTGGTATGAAAGTTGCCCAGCGGATAGCTGGGCCGATTGGTATCGCCCCAGAACCAATAAATTTCACCTTTGTAAACCGCGGGTTGAACGGAATCCTGGCCGAAAACTTGCGCGTTGAGCAGCGGTTGCTTGATAGGCGGTTCGCGCCCGAGAAGCACGCTGTCGGCGTATATCCCCGCGCCCGTGGCGCGGTAGATGCGCTGGGCGATGTTGAGCCGTTTGATTTTGAGCGACGCCGACCCGCCGGGCGTGACATCAACTTGTTTGCCCGCAAAACCGAGAAAATCTTTCTCCATCTCGTAGCCGTGACCTTTCACGGTGAAGAAAACTTTCTGGTTCATCAACCCTGGTTCAAAAAACGCCGCGAGGCCGGCGGAATCGGTCATGAACTTCAGGTTGTTGACGGTTTCGAGTTCAACCATAGGCACGCCGCGGCCGGTAGATTCGTCAATCACTTCAATCGCAAAATACTCCCCCTTCGGCGGGGCGGCGCAGGCGCAGACGAAGCAGAGGTGGCAAAGTCCGATGACACTCGTCAAACTAGTTCGCGTTAAAATCGACATTGCACCATTGTGCCGTATCCAATCGCCCCCCTGCAATGCCCGGTGGCGGTAACGACAGAATGGCTGTTTTCCCAAGCTTATGAACCACAGAGACACCGAGGACACAGAGGAAGAGAATGGGAGGGCTAACGGACGACGGACGACCTAATGGTATTTCCTATTGTCATCCTTTCGTCCCATCCTACTCTCTGTGTTCTCTGTGCCTCTGTGGTTTTATCAAGAATTCGAGGAACCCGTGTTCGACCTGAAACACAAAATCGCCGCGGTTACCGGCGCGGGAAGCGGGATTGGTGAAGCCATTGCCCACGCTATGGCGCAGCAAGGTGCCACGGTCTATCTACTCGAGCGCAACGAATCTGAGGGCGCGCGGGTTGTCTCAGCAATCCAATCCGCCGGCGGATCGGCGGTGCTGATTGTGACCGATGTGGCGTCGACCGAATCGTGCGAAGAGGCCGCAAGGAAAATCCTTGGCGCACACGGCCGATGCGACATTCTGGTGAACAACGCCGGCATCGGCCACGTCGGGACGGCGCTCACCACCACCGCCGACGACTTGGATCGCCTCTACGCCGTCAACGTCAGGGGTGTGCTCAACATGAGCAAGCCGATTCTGGCGAGCATGGTCGCTCGCGGCGGCGGGTCGATCGTGAACATAGCCAGCGTGGGCGGCGTGGTCGGGTTGCGCGATCGGCTTGCCTACTGCACGACGAAGTTTGCAGTCGTCGGGCTTACCAAGTGCATGGCGCTCGATCACGCCCAGAGCACCGTGCGCGTCAACTGCATCTGCCCCGGCCGGGTGGAGACGCCGTTCGTCCAGCAGCGCATCAAGGAATATCCCGACCCCCAAAAAGCCTATGAAGAAATGGCCGCCAGCCAGGCGCTCAAACGCATGGGAAAGCCGCAAGAAATCGCCGCCGCCGCGGTGTATCTGGCAAGCGACGAGGCGGCATTCGTCACCGGCAGTTGCCTGCTGATCGACGGCGGGCTGAGCGTGGGAAAATGATCTCGTTTAGCCGCGGATGAACGCAGATCAAACGAAGACCGTTGGAACCGCAGATAACGCAGAATACGCAGATTACGCAGATATTGAAGAATGCCTCTTTTTTAATCTGCGTAATCTGCGTAATCTGCGTAATCAGCGGTTACTTTCTGCGGTCTTTTCCTATCCGCGTTCATCTGCGTGGATCTGCGGCTAAACTGCTTCTGTGCCGAATCGAAAATCAAAAATCCCAACTCGAAAATCCACTGACTGGTCTCCCGTCGCCGATTGGTATGACGAGCTTGTCGGCGATGCCGGCAGCGAGTTTCATCGTGAAGTCGTCCTGCCGCGTACGCTGAAGTTGCTTGATGTGCAGCCGGGCCAGCGCGTGATAGATGTGGCTTGCGGACAAGGCGTGCTGTGTCGGCTCCTTGCCGGCAAAGGGGTGGATGCAACGGGAGTGGATGCGTCGCGCGAGCTGATCGAGCGGGCGCGGGAGATGAGTCGTTCGTCGGTCGGATCCGACGCTTCGCTTAAGCTCAGCATCGGCGTGGCGTTTCCGAAATATTATCTTGGGGACGCGCGCGAATTAGGGTTTCTGCCTGAAGCAACTTTCGATGCCGCGGCTTGCGTGCTGGCAATCCAGAACATCCACCCGATCGCCCCGGTGTTCGCCGGCGCGGCGCGCGTGCTCAAGCCCGGCGGCAAATTCGTCCTGGTAATGATGCACCCCTGCTTCCGCGGGCCGAAGGAGACGCACTGGGGCTGGGACGATCAGGCCAATGTGCAGTACCGCCGGGTCGATAAATATCTGCTGCCGCGCAAAGCGCCGATCTACGCGCATCCGGGTAAGAAAGATGGCGCGTACACCTGGACGTTTCACAAGCCCATTGAAGATTACGTCAAGGCGTCCGCCAAGGCCGGACTATTGATCGACGCGATCGAAGAGTGGCCCAGCCACAAAAAAAGTGATTCCGGCCCGCGGGCGCGTGCGGAGAATGCGGCACGGGAAGAGATTCCGATGTTTTTCGCGATGCGGGCGGTGAAGTACAACCTTTAGCCGAACTGGCAATGGAAGCCATTCGCAAAATTGATGGGGTCGATTTTCCGCCGTTTATTGTAGTGGATGACAAGGGTATGATTTTTTTGAGGCTTTGTAACTTTGCCCGAAATCGGCTCTGATGAAATTCAACTCAATCAAGGATTAATTTATTATGACCCAACCCATCGCCATCCAAAGCTATTGCTACCGCGGCTTCAAAGCGGTGCCGGCGTTTATTGAGCAACTAAAATCGACCGGCGTATCCGCAACCGAAGTGTGCGGCGTGCATGCCAACTTCATGGATGCATCCACGTTCGCCGCAACCATCGAGCCGTTTAAGAAGGCCGGAGTGGCAATCGTCGCCATCGGCGTGGAAAAACTCACCGGCGAGGCCGACAACGACAAACCTCGCTTCGAGTTCTGCAAGACCGCGGGCGTCAAAAACATGAGCGTCACGTTCGATCCAAAGATCATGGATAACAACTTCGCCGCGATGAAAAACATCGAGAAAATGGCCGACCAGTACGACGTCAAGCTCGGCATCCACAACCACGGCGGGTACGACTGGCTGGGCAACATTTCCATGCTCCAATACGTCTTCGACCGCACCGGTCCACGCATCGGCCTGCACATCGATACCGCCTGGGCGATCGATGCCAAGCACAACCCCGTGCAAATGGTCGAACAATTTGCATCCCGCATGATGGGCGTGCACGTCAAAGATTTCGTCTATTCCCCGAAGCGCGAACCCAAAGACGTCATCATCGGCGCCGGTAATCTCGATCTGCCCAAGTTCATGCAGATGTTGAAGCAGATCAACTTCACCGGTCCGTTGGTGATTGAATATGAAGGGGACGTGGATAACCCCGTGCCGGCGCTGAAGCAGTGCGTCGAAGCGCTGCGTAAACTCCTGTAAATCGCGACCGTTAGCGCGGCACCGAAGGTGCTCGATCGAACTGGACGCTTGTTTAACCGGAACGTGCGCCGTGAACATGGGCACCTTCGGTGCAGCGCTAACGGGTGCAGCGCAAATGCGAGTACAATGATTGCATGTCAATGCGCATCGAACGCGACTCCATGGGTGAAATGAACGTACCGGTCGATGCGCTCTACGGCGCATCGACGGCGCGCGCGATCAAGAATTTCCCCATCGCTAAACGCCCCCTTCCTCCCGAGTTCATTCACGCCTACGGACACTTGAAAGCGGCATGCGCAACCGCCAACCGCGATCTGGGTCTGCTCGACCTGAAGATTGCTGATGTGATCATCGTAAGCGCAGATGAAGTCGCGCAGGGGTTGCATGATGCCCACTTTCCGGTCGATGTGTACCAGACCGGCTCGGGCACCAGCACCAACATGAACTTGAACGAGGTGATCGCCAACCTCGCGTCCAAAAAACTCGGCGACGGCACGCGGGTGCATCCGAATGATCATGTGAATCTCGGGCAGTCGAGCAATGATACGTTTCCGACCGCGATGCATGTCGCCGCAAAGCTCGCACTGGAACGCGACCTTCGCCCCGCCGTGCAAAGGCTGCGAACGGAACTGCTGGCAAAAGCCCGCGATTGGGATCACATCATCAAGGTGGGCCGAACGCACCTGATGGATGCGACGCCCGTTCGGGTCGGACAGGTGTTCGCCGGCTTTGCCCGGCAGGCGGCGCTGGCAGACATGCGCATTACCGAGACCGGATTCGAGCTTACTCAACTCGCGATCGGGGGCACGGCGGTCGGGACGGGCATCAACACGCACCCGGATTTCGCGCGAAGAGTCTGCGAAGCACTCTCGGAGCGAATCGGCGAGCGTTTCGAGGAAGCGTCGAATCATTTCGAGGCGCAGGCGGCGCGCGACGCGATGGTTGAATCGCATGCGCTCCTCAAAACAATCGCCGTCAGCCTGAGCAAAATCGCCAACGACATCCGCCTGCTCGCCTCCGGCCCGCGCTGCGGGATTGGTGAACTCATTCTCCCTGCAATCCAACCCGGCAGTTCGATCATGCCCGGCAAAGAGAACCCCGTCATCTGCGAGAGCGTGATGCAGGTTGCCTGCCGCGTCATCGGCAACGACGCCACCATCACCACCGCGGCGCTGGGGGGGGTTGGGTCGATTCTGGAGTTGAACGTTGCCATGCCCGTCATCATCGATGCATTTCTTGAATCGGTTCGGCTGCTCAGCAATGTCACCAACGTATTTGTCGATAAGTTGCTCAATGGCTTGAAGGTGGACGAAACGCGGTGTGCCGAGCTGGTCGAGAAGAGTTTGATGAACGTCACAGCCCTCGTGCCGGCCATCGGTTACGACGCCGCCGCCAAGGTGGCCAAGCAGGCGCAAGGCGAGGGGAAAACGATTCGCCAGATGGCGCGAGAACTCAACTTGCTGGATGATGCGACGCTCGATCGCCTGCTTGATTTCGATGCGATGACCCGACCATCGGCGCCGCAACCTCTGTAAACCCGTCGCCGGAAACAGCTTAAGCACTGAACGTGCCCGGTACTGTTGCTAACATAATGCTAACTGCTCATATTGGAAACCATTGACGGAAGCCGCCCAATACGCTATGCTTGCCCGACTTGGCATTTGTCATGCCGGTTCGCGTGCGCGGCCAGGCATAGCGTGAAAGGAGTGCACGTTTCGTGGCGAAAAAAGCAGTCGTCAAGGCCGTGAGGAAAACAAAGGCTTCTGTGGCCGGCAAGGTCGTCACCGCAAAGCAGGCAACGAAGCCGGGCATTAATGGCCACAAAAAAGCTGCCTTTGTAGCCAAAGCCGTGATGGTCGTGAAACCGTCCGCCAAGTCTTCGGCCAAGCCCGCCGCCAAGCCCGTGGTCGTCGGCAAATCAGTCTCCACGCCGGCGCGTTCAGTTCTGGTTACGCCCAAGCGCCGTCTGGTGCCGATGAAACCCGTTCCCGTTCTCAGGCCGCTGGTCCCGCTGCCGCCGGCCCCGGTAACAAGCGCTTCCAAACCAAAGAAGAATCTCGCTGGGATCAGCCCCCGCGAGCTTGAAGATTTCCGGGGCCTGCTCTTTTTGAAGCGCCGAGAACTACTGGGCGACATGAGCAGCATGGAACGCGAAGCGCTGCAATCCGGCCAAGGCAGTAACCTCTCCAACCTGCCCATGCACATGGCCGACATGGGCACCGACAACTACGAGCAGGAATTCACGCTCGGTCTGGTAGAAAAAGACCGCGGGCTTCTCCGCGAAATCAACCATGCGCTGGCCAAAATCCAGGACGGCACCTACGGCATTTGCGAAGGCACCGGCAAATCCATTCCAACAGCGCGTCTGGAAATCCAGCCGTGGGCCAAGTTCTCCATTGAATGGGCCCGGCAGCTTGAAAAAAACATGATGCTGCGGCGATAGGTATCGGATGATTCCCAACCTGCAGGTTTATCGCAATGCGGTCGCCAGTGGCCGAGCCATTCATTCCCCCGCCGCCATTGCGACGTTCTTCATCACGTTTGCGCTTCTTCTTGCCGCCGACTTATCGAGCAAGGTGGTCGCGTTTGATCGACTGATGATTTCACAATTGCGCACGCCGCCGGCCAAAGTTGAAATCGCTTCGCGGACGGTTGTGGCCATTCCGAAACTGCTGCATTTTCATGTGACGGCCAACCAGGGCGCGGTGTTCGGAATCGGCCAGGGGAAGCGGTGGCTTTTTGTCCTCGTGTCGGTCGCCGCCATTGGTTACCTGCTTTACCTCTTCGCCACCACCGCCCGCCGGCATTGGCCGACGCATCTGCTGCTGGCGGGCTTTCTCGCCGGCGTGATCGGCAACATGTGGGACCGGCTGACGATCGGCTACGTCCGCGACATGCTCTGGATGCTGCCGAACATCAAGTGGATTGACCTCTTCCCCTTCCTGCCCGATTCGCTCCGCGGGTATGACGTGTTCCCGTGGATATTTAATCTCGCCGATTTATACCTCGTCGCCGGCGTGATCATCACGATCGCGTACATGCTGTTTGCAAAGCAGAAGTCTTTGGAACCACAGATGAACACGGATGGACACAGATTAAAAGAGGAAGTCAACGGCTCCGCACCGCAATGAATGGTCAATTCATCTGCGTTCATCTGTGTTCATCTGTGTTCATCTGTGGTTCAACATGACGCTGGACGAGCAAATGATCCGCCGTGCTATCCGCCTCGCGATGAACGGCCGCGGGAGCGTGGAACCTAATCCGATGGTCGGCTGTGTGTTGGTGCGCGACGACCGGATCATCGGCGAAGGCTGGCACACCCACTTCGGCGGCCCGCACGCCGAGCCGACAGCGTTGGCCGACTGCATTTGGCGCGGCGAATCCCCCGCAGGCGCAACCGCGTATGTGACGCTCGAACCGTGCTGTCACACCAATAAAAAAACCCCACCCTGCGCCCCGCGGTTGATCGAAGCGAAAATCGCCCGCGTGTTTGTCGGATGCCTTGATCCGAATCCGGAGGTGAATGG
>CAZXLA010000102.1:0-13051 GCA_964641895.1 uncultured Tepidisphaeraceae bacterium | reverse complement strand
GACGACTTCACCATTCTCGCCGCCAATTTCGGTCAGCCGGCTCCGGCGGAACCGCAACGGTCGGTGGCGGTGCCGGAACCGAGCGGCGCCATTCTCGCCGCCGCGCTGTTGCTGGGCGGGCGCAGGCGGATCCTGCCCTTTCGCGCGGATCGCTAAATTATTGATAAGATAATTCTGGTCGCTGCAATATCCGTGTGTCAACAACACACCCAACCAATGACGGGCCGCGTTTACGCGCGCCGTCGGGCTGTTCGTGCATGTTGTCTGGTCAGATCGGCTGCTCAGGTTGTCTGGGCGGCGGCGGTTGGTTTTTATATCCTGGGAGAAGGAACATGTCGTTTATTGGCTTATCAAACGTTGCGTTCTGCATTGTGCTGGCGGGCCTGAGCATTACCGGCGCCTCTGCCTGTGAAACCTCCGACTGCACCCCCTGCGCGCCGGGCAGCGTGCCGCTGGAGCAATCGATCCGCGAATCGTTTATCAAGTCATCGATTAACCCCATCGATAACCCCCTCGACGACCCCCTCGACGGCGGCACCGGAACCCGCGGCGCGGTTGCCGCCATTCCTATTTCGATCGCAGGCTTTGCATTCAACCCGCCTCAGTTGATCATTCCCACCGCTGCCGCCGTACGGTGGACGCAGAGTGACTTTACCACTCACACCGCTTCATCCACCTCGCCGGTTTCGGCGTTTAACTCGGGCTTTCTTGGCAACGGCGCGACGTTTCAACACACTTTCGCGACCGTCGGTGCGTTTCCGTATAAGTGCCAGATTCACCCGTTCATGGTCGGCGCGGTTGAAGTGCGCCTGCCCGGCGATGCCGACGGCAGCAACGCGGTGAACCTCGACGATTTCACCACGCTGGCGGCCAACTTCGGCACGACCGGGCGAACCTATGTTGATGGCGATTTTACGGTCGATGGTTCGGTGAACCTCGACGATTTCACCGTCCTTGCCGCCAACTTCGGCACAACCCTGCCGCGGTCGACGGTTCCGGAACCTGCAAGCGCAATGTTGTTTTGGGTGGGTGCGATTTTGCTGCGTCGAAGAAAGTAATCCGCAGGCAATCAGGCCAGAATCAAGGTCGCTCGCCGGCGAGCACTGGTTGAGACGCCGGCGCAGCGGCACTTGCCGCTTCGTCGAGTTCCAGTCGGATTGCTTCCAGCAATCTAGCCTGTAGTGCATCGTCGCCGAAGGCGCCGGCACGGATTGCAATTTCGCTGGATTTGCTGGTTGATGATTTGGCGGTGACGGTCAGCCGCGTATCGCGCGCTGTTCGGCCTACCACTTTGGCGTCGACGCTGGTCGACTCGGTGGAGATGACGTTGATCTTCAGCTTTTCCATCGCCGCCTTGGTCGCCACGGCCACCTTGTCGGGCGGCGCGTCAACGGCGGAGTTGAGGTCGCCGGCCACGTAAGCCACGGTAGCCCCCGTCCCCGCCGCCGCCGCAATCAGCAGGCAACCCGACTGCAGGCACGCCGACACAGTAAGTACAACGACCGTTAACACACGTACAATGAAAGTCATGAAAGCACCTCGGTTGTTGGGTTCATCGACCGAACGCCGGGGGTGCTTTACGAATTGACGGCCAGAGGGGCATGCATCAAAAAACCAGCGAGACCGGTTTCCCGGCCTCGCTGATGCATTTCTCGCCTCATCCTGATTGCGAACAGTCGGTTCGCAGAAAACGGATGCGCGAAAATCAAACGCCCAAATTCAGACCCCCCAACTCAGACGCCCCGTCCGCCGACCGTAATCGGCACGCCGACGGGTTGGGGTTTGGGAACGTAGCTTGGTTCGATCGCCAGTTGCAGCGGGCGGCGCTTCCCGGTGGGAGGCAGGCCTTCCTGTTCAATAATGCGCTGAATGGCCATGATGCCTTCAATCAGCGTCTCGGGCCGCGGGGGGCAACCGGGCACGTACACATCGACCGGCATGAATTGATCGATCCCCTGAATGGTCGCATAAGCATCAAACACGCCGCCGCCCCGGCTCTGCCGACGAGCGTGTCATTCCCGTCGCCGGCGCCGCTGCGGATACGCCGATTGCGCCGGAGCAATGTGAAGGTCGTTGTGACAAGCAGAAGCGAACAACCGGGTTCAGGAATCGGCGGGATGTACGCGATGGCTTCGTTGCGGAAATTAGCAGGGACACCACCTAACCCAGCGCTGATGATTTTGCCGAGGAAGTTGCCCTGCGGGCCGTATTTCATCACGCCGTTCTCGCTGCCGTGGCCGATGTACACATTATCAAGCGGGTCAAGCATAATGTATCCGCCGATGTTGCCCGTTGCGAAGACGCCGAGATAGTCGCCGGTAGTGCTATAACGCAGAATTCGTCCATCGGATGACACATAAAGCCTGCCGACGGAGTCAAAGGCCACACTACCGGGGAGACGGCAACCGCTTATGGCACCGGTTGCTTGGCCGAAAACACCCAGTGCGGTGCCGTCGGTCGTGAACCGATAGATGCCGTCGGTCAGGTTTCCAGTGTCGTCCGTCAGCTCGGCGCGGGGGACATAGAGAACATCGTTCCGATCCAGAATGGCACCACCAAGACCTGCCAAACCGGAATTGAATGTTTGAACGATATTTCCGGAGGTATCTATTCGGACGATCTCATTCCCAAACGTACCAGCCGATTGGATTCGGCGCAACCAGAGACTTTCGTTGCTGTCGAATGCGATGCCCCTCTGCGCCCCCGAGCGCGCGTTGCCAAACACGTCCAAAAACGTCCCGGTAACAGTGAAGCGGAGTATGTCACCACTTGTCATACTTTTGACGTAGGTGCGTCCGGCGGAATCAAACGTGATGCCCCCCGGGATGCCAAGGCCTACCTCATCACCGGCCTGACCAAATGTGCCGATAAGCGCCCCTGTATCTGAAAACCTGAGGACTTTGTGATTGTTGAAGTCGCCGACCAGTAGATCAGCATGTACGGGTGCTGCCGCAACCATAGTCGCAACAATTGCAAGACACTTTTGATGAAGACGCATGCAAGTCTCCAAGCTTGAGTCGTTCCTTCGAGCAGCCCACCTTAACCGGGAAGCGTCACCTCGATGGTATCGAGGCTGTCGAAAAGATCGCCCAATACCGAGTCGGTACCGCCATCGCCACGGAGAATATCGATCTCGTCATCTTGAGCATCGAAGTAGTCGTTATCGTTACCGCCCTCCACGCTGTCTCTGCCAACTCCGCCGATCAGGGAGTCGTTTCCGTCATTGCCCTTTAAGGTATCGTTCCCGCCCAAACCTCGAAGTGTGTCGTTACCGTCGCCGCCAACCAACGAATCGGCACCGCCGGCACCAATCAAGCTGTCGGTACCCACGCCCCCTTGGAGCGTAACCCTTCCGGGGTGCCCGGTCGCATCGATTGAGTCGTCACCAATCCCGCCAACAACTACCTGAATCTGCTGTGGCACGGTAATGACAACAGAAGTAGTCTCCGCCGTATAATCCAACGTGTCCTTCCCCGACCCGCCTACCAGGCCGCTGATCGGATCGTTAGCAGCGGCGATGAGCGAGTCATCGCCTTGGCCGCCGTTCATGGCGTCAACGCCAGCGTTGCCGATGATCGTGTCGTTGTCCGCGCCTCCGCTCAGAAAATCGTCCCCGCCGTTGCCGGTAAGCGCGTCATTCCCACCCCGCCGGAAAGTGTCTCGGCGCTTGTGCCGCCGACGATCGTGTCATCGAACGGACTCCCGGTGGCGTTTTCGATGCTGGTCAGCACATCGCTGTCGCTGTTCAATCCGCCGAGCGTAATACTCACTCCGGTAGCGCGGCCGGAGGTGTAGTCGATCGTGTCCGACCCGCTGCCGCCGTCGATGGAGTCGGCGCCCAGCCCGCCGTCGATGATGTTGTTGCCGGTCGAGCCGGTGATCGTATCGTTCGCGCCGCCGCCGACGATGTTTTCGATGTCGGTTTTCACATTGTCGTATTCGCCGCTCGCGCCGTCGTTGGCGGTGTCGTTGATCGTGATCGTCAGGGCGGCGGTGCGGTCGGAGTAATCCGCGGTGTCGATCCCCGTCTCGCCGAGCATCGAATCCGCGCCGGCTCCGCCGACGAGCGTGTCATCGCCGGCACCGCCAGTGAGCGTGTCGCCGGCGGCGCCGCCGCGAAGGGTGTTCCCACGTGCGTTGCCGGTGATCGAATCGGCATTGTCGCTTCCGACGACATCTTCAATGCCGTTGCCGGTCCCAGCGCCGCTTTCGCTGCGCAGTTGCAGGTAAAGGTGAACCTCCAGGCTGGTCGTTGCCACGATTTGCGACGAACTCGTGCTGTGCGTGGCGAGGTTAACAATCACCGGCTCGATGATCTCCGAGAAATCCAGCAGGTCGCGATCCAGGTCGTCGTTTTCGCTGATGGTGTCGCTGCCCAGGCTGGGGTTGGCATCGTCGCCGGGGTTGCCAAAGCTATCCAAGCCTTCGTCGCCGCCCATCACGAATTGTTCCTGGCTGATCAGTTGGTCATCGAAAAGATACACATCGTCGCCGCGCCCGCCGACCATGCTGTCGCTCCCTTCGCCGCCTTCGATGGTGTCGTTGCCAGCGTTGCCGAAGATCGTGTCGGCAGCCAGCGAACCGAAAATCGAATCGTCGAACGGCGAACCGCTGAACTGATGAATATCGACGAGGCTGTCGGAGCCGCCGTACCCGTCGGCAGCGAAGCCGATCATCAGGTCGGCGCTGACGGCGTTGGGGTCATCGTCAAAGCCGGCGGTCGCAAATTGGGGCTTGGCGTATGAGCCGAGAATTTCATCATCCCCCGGCCCGCCGACGAGCGCGGCGGCATAACTGCCGACGGCCAGGCTGTCGGCACCACGGCCGCCGCGCACGACTTCGATGCTGGAGGTGATGTTGTCGTTCTCGCTGGCGCCGTCGTTGGCGATGCCGTCGAGCGTGACGGTGACGGCTGCGGTGCGAATGGCATAGTCGGCGGTATCTTTCCCGCCGCCGCCGGAAATCGAATCGGCACCCACGCCGCCGTCGATCGTATCGTTGCCGGTTCCGCCGGTGAGGGCGTCGCTGCCGTCGCCGCCGTAGATAATCAGGTCGACGCCGATCGCGGCGTTGGTGGTGTCAACGCCGATGGTGTCGTCGCCCTCACGTCCGTCGATGATGATGGTGGTAGTGGCGTTAGTGTAAAGTTCGGTGTAGACGAGCGTAGAGCCGACGTGCGCTTGGATGTCGGTTCCGCCGCTGGAACGGCTGATGGTAATGGTTTCTCCGGCTGTAGTGCCGGAGATCGACGGAATGCGTTGGAGGCGCACGTTAGGACCTTGGTTGGTAGCCGATTCTGCATCGGCATCGCGGTTGTCGCCCCAGCTATGATAAAAACCGGTGCTGTCGGCGGTAGCCTGATCGTAGTCGCTCATGTAGAGGGGACGCAGTTGGTCGTCCTTACCAAAATACGGATCGAACGATTGCGTGGAGATTCGGAAGGAATTCTGCTGGAAGCTCACACCGCTGGAGGTGATGTTGCCGATCCGTCCGAAAACGCCGATTAAATTGTCATCGCGCGTATCGGGATTGTCGTCGGCATCCTCACGCCGGTCGTACCAACCCACGAAAAGCTGCGGACCGTCCGGCTTGATGGAAAGCGACGGCTGCCATTGGTCGCGCAGGGTGATGTCATCATTCACTCGCACCGGGGAAGACCATGTTGATCCGCCATTATTTGTAGAGACGAGAAAGATGTCGCCGCGATCTGTATCCGGGTCATTGTTTCTGGCGTAGACGACAAACACTTGATTTTCGTCGGCTGGATTGGCAACGGCTTGAACGAAGCCGTTCGCGTCAAAAACGAGGCTGAGCAAGCCCACTGAGCCACTACCACCGGCGGTTGAAACTCGTCCCGCGGGGCCAAAGCTAAGCCCAAAATCCGTTGACCGCCGGACCTCATACGAGGAGCCAAAAATTGTGCTTTGTTGCCGGTAAAATGCGTACACCTTGTGATCGGCCCCGACAACTACATTCGCTCCTACACCCGAAGTGGTGGCGCCGCTTGGTGCCGACAAAATCGTAATGGGCATGCTCCAAGTGCTGCCAAAGTCAATAGAGCGGCAAAACACGAGATTCCGGTTTCCCGTTGATAAGCCTACCATCGCCATCAGATAGACGTTACCCGGTCTGGTGGGGTCGGCGTTATCAACGGCGATCCAAGGTTTGTCGATGAAGGTTGCCCCGCTTATACCAGTCAAGGCCGTTACCGGAGCAGCAAATGTTGCTCCATTGTCCGTCGATCGAAAGACCTGGGTACCCGGGACCGCCCCAAGCGGTCTAGAGTTAGCCGCTAAATAAATAGTGCCGGAAAACGTGTCGCGGGCCAGTACCGCATCACCAGATTCCCCACGAAGGCCTTGGCTTCTATCAGTGCTGTATGGAAGAGTCGGTTTGTCGGTAAATGTTCGGCCACCATCAATGGACAAAGCCCAACCCATGCCATGTTGGCCATTCAGTCCCTCGCCTGTATCATTATACGCGCTGACCACGTAGTGCTCGGTTGTGTTCAAGGGCGTGAAGGCAAGACTTGCCGTCTCGCTTTGGGTGTTGAAACTTCCGTTAATCCCTACAGGGTCCCGAGTTGGGTCATTCACCAGCGCGTTATTGAACGCGAGCAGGACGCGCCGTTCCATCGCCTCGGAAACGGCGCGGGTCAGTACGGTTTGGCGGGATCCGGTGCGGGTTTTCATGTGCGGCCTTTTGTTAATTAAACAGGACCGGCAATTGCGCAGTGTATACCTCGATACGCTGATAGATAACAATGCGATGGCGTTTATACCACGCCTATACGCGATAATTCAACGAAAAAACGCGGGTGCCACTTCGTGAATACATCAGGGCGATTGCCCAGACTGAGTTTGCGTTCACGCGGGCCTTCGCGGCTTTTTGGCGGCGGTCGTAGTGCTTGTGAATCCGATGGGGAGATACGCCGAATCGGTAAAGCGGGACGAGAAAGAAAAATTTCGAGCGATGACCCCCACGACCGATCATCCTCGAAGTTCATCATCACACCTGTTGATGAACTCATCGGATCGATCGCGCGTAGGGTTTCGCAGAAGAAACACCACTGTAAAAAAATCAGCGAGGCCAGTTTCCTAGTCTCACCGATGCATTTCTCGCCTCATCCTGTTTGCGAAGGGGGATTCGCATAAGCGATGCGCGAAAACTCGTCGAACAAAATTTTACATACCGCGCCCGCCGACTGTGATGGGCACACCCACCGGCTGCGGCTTGGGTACATAGCTTGGTTCGATCGCCAGTTGCAGCGGGCGGCGCTTCCCGGTGGGAGGCAGGCCTTCCTGTTCAATAATGCGCTGAATGGCCATGATGCCTTCAATCAGCGTCTCGGGCCGCGGGGGGCAACCGGGCACGTACACATCGACCGGCATGAATTGATCGATCCCCTGAATGGTCGCATAAGCATCAAACACGCCGCCGGTGGAGGCGCACGCGCCCATGCTGATGACCCACTTCGGCTCGGACATCTGCTGATAAATATGCTGCAGCACGGGCATCAGTTTGATGGTGACCCGCCCCGCGACAATCATCAAATCAGCCTGCCGCGGCGAGAAGCTCATGCGTTCCATACCGAACCGAGCCAGGTCGTATCGACTCGACGCGGTGGCCATCAGCTCGATCCCGCAGCAGGCGGTGGCAAACGGCATCGGCCACAGCGAGTTGCGGCGAGCCCAGTTCACCACTTTCTTTAAGTTGGTGAGCAGGAGATTGTCGGGGAGTGCGGTAGGTTCGATCATGTTGAATTTGGTCGATTTTGCGACTGCCTTGGATCATAGTACAAATTAATGTCGGGGTCTATGCGGAGGATCGATCGATGAGTTCGAAAGCACAAAACGAGCCTTCCCCGTTCGAGCGGATCAAGCGCGTCAATGCATCCAGCAACGAGCACTGGTCGAGCCGCGATTTTGCGCGTGTTCTTGATTACACCGATTACCGCAATTTCGAGCAGGTCGTCGAAAAGGCGAAGAAGGCCTGTTTCAACAGCGGCCAGCGGCTCGAGGATCATTTCGTTGATATCACCGATATGATCGAGATCGGGAAGGGTGGGCAGCGCGCGGTGAAGACTACGCTTCTTTCGCGCTACGCCTGTTACCTCATTATCCAGAACGCCGACCCGTCCAAAGAGATCGTGGCGCTGGGTCAATCCTATTTTGCGATTCAGACCCGACGCCAAGAGCTAAGCGATCAACAATTGGAAGACGAGCGTCGATTGGTGCTCCGGAACGAGCTGAAAAAGCACAACACGCAGCTCGCGGAAGCTGCGAAAGATTGTGGCGTGATCGAGCCGATCGACTATGCCATCTTTCAAAATCACGGCTACCAGGGTTTATACGACGGGCTGAGCGCGCAAGATGTTCATCGCCGCAAGCAATTGAAGAAGAGCCAGCAAATTCTCGATCACATGGGCAGCACCGAACTGGCGGCCAACCTATTCCGCGCCACCCAGGCGGAAGAGAAGCTTCGTCGGGACAAGATAAAGGGGAAAGCCAACGCCAACCAAACGCACTACGACGTCGGGAAGAAAGTCCGCAAGACGATCGAAGAACTCGGCGGAACAATGCCCGAAAACCTGCCGACTGCGGAAAGCATGAAACGGATCGAATCGCGGCAGCGGAAACAACTCGACGCGGGCAAGTAGGACAGGCGGCGCAGGCAACGACCGCGCGATAGACGACGACAAGGACTCGTATTCGAACATTGAGGCGGCTTTGGTGCGCCTTTGCGACCACTGCGTGACCCGACTATTGACTACGCTGCGTACTCGGCCCAGTCGAAGGAACCGTCGTCGGTTGCGACACCTTTACATACTCGCGCCGGCGCAACTGGTATTTATTCATCCAGGTCCAATGGTCGCGAACGCTGAACGATTCGTCGTCGATTTTTCGCCAGTTCGGGCCCAGGGCTTTGGCGATGGGATCAGCGGGTGAATTGTCGCGGCGGCCGCGGTCGTAGCGGTCCCAGGTGATTACTCGATCGATCGACGGCATCTTTTGCATGTCGGCGGCAATGAGCCTTGGCGATGTGCCGCTGACCACCGTCCACTGCCGGTCGACCAGCGCCGTGCGCCGCCGGAAGGTGGGCGCGTCGGCATCCACGCCGACGTAGTAACACAGGTAGAACCGCATGGCGTACGAGCCCAGCACCCCGCCGCCGGGTTCGGGCGACCAGATGCCGGTTTGCATATAGGTGCGCGCCGTCGGCGTGACGACGGGAAGCTTACGCGACTGATCGATTGCGCGATCAAATCGCGGCCGATCAAGCCCCGTTCCCAGCGCGAAAGTGGCTCGGGTGAGGTCGAGCGCCACTTGCGATTGTCTGACGTAAAGCGGCTGCGCGGCGACGATATCGCGGGCCATCACGTCCGTCGGCGGTTCGCTTGAACCCCACACGCGCACCGAAAATTGCGCGAGGTTGACCGCCAGCAGCAGCGCGATCGCGCCGACGCGCAGCGGGCGCGTCGGCAGGCACATCAACAGCACGCAAAGGATGATCGCCAACGCCGGCCAGAGCGCGCCCAGGTAACGCGGCATCCAGAATGAATGCCAACGATCGCCCTGCGCGGCGGCTCTAACCGCCATCGCGCGCAACACGCCGAACTCGGCACAAAGGAGGCCAAACAACAAAGCCGCGACGGTCATCATAGCGAGAAATCTTGCCATTCTGCTGCGCAGCGTGCTTTCGGATCGCCAGAAGCAAATGAGCAACAAGACAACCGCCGCAGTGCCGGCGATCCACCCGTAGCCGATCGTTTCGGCGACGTCGCGCGCAATGATCCACGGCGGGGCAAAAAGTGTTCCGGTTTTCTGCGAGAATGGTATTTTGCCCAGCGGCACGGATTTGCAGTAGATCGCGTACGCAGGCAATAGCAGCCACGCGCCGAGCCAAAGCATGGCGCGCCAAGGCGCTACTCCCTCACCCGGTACCCCGGGAGAGGGCCGGGGTGAGGGTTCTTGTGTCGGACGCCGGGCGTGATCAGCTTCATGGCCGTTGAAGGATGAATCGTTTGGCGAAATCGACTTTTGGGTCCTCCGCGAGAACCCCCACCCCAGCCCTCCCCCGGCGTACCGGGAGAGGGAGCAGAGCAGCCCAACTCCCGCCAGCAAGCCGAACGCAACACTCACGGTCATAAGCGTTTTCAGCCCGCGTGGGTCGATGCCGGATTGCCAGCTTTTTACCGGCCACTCCCAGCTCATGAGGAAGGCGGTGGATGCAAACGTGGCCAGGTCGGCGCCGCCGCGTTCGGCGTTGTAGCCATTGACCCACTGCACGCCCGAGCTGCTCCAGTTTTCGCTCACCCGGTTTTCCCAATCGGTAAAGTAACCGAAGTGGCCGACCACCAGCAGAAGCAGGATCGCCACACCGACCACGAACGGGCCGATGCGCTTCCAATGCAGATTGCGATGCGTAAGGAAGATCAGCACTTCGACGCTCACAATCATCAAGCCCAGCGCGTGATAGCCGATCATCGCACAACCCGCCGCGACCCAGCACAGCCAGCGGAACGCGCCGGCGGAGCAAGCGAGCGAGGATGTCGTGTGAACCGTTGACCGAGCAAGCCGACCGGCGAGCTTCGGTGACCACCGACCCCACGTCGCCGGCGGTTCGTCGTCATCGGCCGTCGATCCTCCATTATTAGTAGTGACGACCCGCCGGTTCATCCACCATAGCAGGCACCCCATGTGCACCGCGCAGAACAGCCAGAACGGCATATACATCTTGGCATCACGCGAGTAGGCGAGCATGTACGCCGAGCAGGCGGCGAACAGTGCGATGACGAGGCTAATCTTTGTGGAAATGCCGAGTTGGCGCGCCAGGAAATACATCGCCGGCGGCATCAACGCCCCCGCGAACGCGACGGGCACCCGCATCATCACCGGCGAAAGCTCGACGTGATTCCCGAGCCACCAATACAAGACGTAATGCAGCGGCATAAACCCATCGAACTGCAACACATCCAGCAACTGCCGAAACGAGCCGCAGACACGCGAATAGGTAAACGCCTCATCGCCCCAAAGCGCGGGTTGATCGAGGCTGACAAAACGCAGAAACGCACCCAGCAGCGTAATCAAGGCCAGAAGAAACAGCGGGTGAGTTCGAAACGATTGACGATTAACGATTGAACACTCGGCGGCAGGGGTCGATTCATCGACCCTGCTCTGGTTGACTGGTGCGCCCGTTGATGCCGGCGCAGATTCTTCGGTGACGATCGCCATAGCGGCATTTCAAATGCGCCATTCGAAACCCGCAATCCGAAATTTCACATCAATCGCGCCACATCAATCCCAGCGGAACACGCCCTTGCCCCACGCATAAACATACGCCAGCAAAAGCAGCAGGACGAAGATGAGGATTTCAATGAGCAGTACGGTGCTGAAACCCGAAAATACGGGGTCGGAGGAAGCCGCATAGGGTGCGAAAATGGTCGCCCACGGGTAGAAAAACACAATTTCGACATCGATGACCAGAAAAAGCATCGCGACAACATAAAACCGCACGTTGAACCGCCTACGGGTATCGCCAAACGGCACCATGCCGCTTTCGTACGTCTCGCTCTTGCCCTCACCCTGACGACTCGGGCCGATGATAAGCGACGCGGCGATGTTCACCACGGCAAAGCCGATGGCGATCAACAACAACATGACGACCGGCAACCAGCCGTAGCGGGCGTCGGGCATGAGGGTGGCGGTTTCGGCGAGAGGCAGAAGCGCTTGCATTTGTGCTACATTACACACGAAGCGCGTCGGCAATTCAAATTGACGATCGGCCTGCAAAATTCATTCGGGCGCATTGCGAGGAGCCTGGTCGCGAGCATTATCGTATAATTTGATGCCCGAATTTTTGCGGTCATGCAAGCTTATGGCCGATGCAGTATTATGGCCCATCGGGAGTTTGGATTGCGCACTTCTGCGACGGCTTCTTGGCGTGCCGACTCGGGCAGTGCCTCTAACGCAGGATACATGAACGCATCGCGTGGCTGAATCTCGACGATCGTGCAATTGTGGGTGTCACGAAAGCGCGCGAGAATCGGAGCCGTAACGCCGCCGGAGCGGGCAAAGTCGTGCATTTCAACAATCAGATCGCATTGGTTCAATAGGGGGCATTTAACGGGGTCAAGCAATTCAAATTCGTATCCCTCACAGTCGCAGAGAATCAGCGTGCTTTCGCGCGCAACGGCTGTGATAGCAGCGTGATCGCACCACCCGCGCACCTGCACCCTGTCGGCGACACCGTTAAGCGCTGCCAATCGGGTGCAGTAGCGCCGTGCCCACGGGTCGATGTCGTAGGCATGCACGGAGGCGGCCTTTGATTTGATCGCAAATCCAACTGCGTAGTAGCCCTCGGCGCAGCCGATGTTCAGGATGCGCGAGTAATTCCGATTGATCGCCGCCATGATCGCCGGTTCAAGCTCGCGTTCGAGCGATCCGACCATCATCGCAAGATAGCCTGCGAAGCATTCCTCGTAGGGAAGCTTCATCCGCGCGAACGGTCCGCCGCACACGATTTCGCCGTGCGCCTCGATGAATCGCTTGGCGAGGGCGACTCGCCCCCATTGACGTTGTAAGCGTGCAATTCTCCGGCGGGCGCGAATGGCCTGCAGCGTCGCGAACTTGCGCGGCGCAACCGTTTCAAGAAATCGTCTGGCCAGTTGCTTCAAGCCTTCGCGCCCCCTATTCCACCGTAACACTCTTCGCCAGATTCCGCGGCTTATCCACGTTGCACCCGCGCGCTACCGCCGCGTGGTACGCCAGCAACTGTAGCGGAACAACACTCAGCAGCGGCTGGAGCGGCTCGTGGGTGTCCGGGACGTAGACGACATGGTCGCTGTATCGCTGGATGTGCGTGTCCCCTTCGGTGGCCACGGCGATAATCTCCCCGCCTCTGGCGCGCACTTCCTCGATGTTATTGATCACCTTTTCATATTGACTGCCCTGCGTGGCGATGAACACCACCGGCATGCCCGGGGTGATCAGCGCAATCGGCCCGTGCTTCATCTCGGCGGCGGGCATGCCTTCGGCGTGGATGTAGCTGA
>CAZXLA010000101.1:0-13054 GCA_964641895.1 uncultured Tepidisphaeraceae bacterium | reverse complement strand
AACCCCTCTTCCCCGGGTCACTCCAGCACGCCCTCACGGAATCAAAATTCCTATCAGTTTCTTCAACACCCACAGGATGGTCCAGCAATACGTTCTGAACGCGTACCTGCGCTGATTGTCAGCTTCGCTTCGCATCGGAGGGTCAAATGAAAACGCGCGTCCGCCAGGCGCAAGTACGGAAGTCCGGTTTTGAACGAACAGCAGCCGCCAGAGGAGGATTCGATGGCATATGGGCCAAAACAGAATGAGGCACTCATCAATCTGCCGCCGGAACTGCGCGAGCTTCTGGCCCGCTGCCCGAAGTACACCTTCGCCACCAGCACCGCAGAACTTGTGGAGTTGGCTTGTAGCGCAGACCACACGGGATGGCGTGAGGTGGCGTATGAAGTTCCAGGGAAAGGTCGCGTCGTGGAGGCGCGGGTGTGCAGGGTGCGCAACGGCGTGGCGGCGAACTACGTCGAGCCGTACATGCGCCGCCGCGATCCCGATTGCCTCGTGATCGGCGACAGCCTTCCTACGGACAAGAAGCGGTTTGTCGATCGCTTTGGCAACGAATTCGAGGCGCTGCGCCGGCAAACCTTCGAATGGCTGAAGACACAGGAACTTGCGCTGTTCGCGTTCGTCGCCGGCCAGAAGGGCACTGGCGTCGATGCGCTGGTCGTCGCGCCCGCCAACGCCGGCTTCTTTGCGCTGGGGCTTGGGCTGCTTCAAGGCATCCTCGGCCCGGAAGAGCTGACCCCCGATTTCGCACCCAGGGCGATCCTGTACGTTGCACCTCCGTTCCGGCACACTCATTTCGACGGAAAGCAGATCGTGGTCCACCACCGCCGTCCCGACCTGCACGAGCTATTCTGCTACAACCTGTACCCCGGCCCCAGCGCCAAGAAGGGAGTCTATGGCGTGCTGATCAACATCGGTGAACAGGAAGGTTGGGTCACGGCCCATTGCTCCACCGTTCAGGTGGTCACGCCGTATGACAACACCGTTACCATCATGCACGAGGGCGCCAGCGGCGGCGGCAAGAGCGAGATGCTGGAACACATCCACCGCGAGGCGGACGGGCGCCTGCTGCTCGGGCGGAACATCATCACGGGCGAGCGCCGACACCTTGTGCTCCCCCGCGCTTGCGATCTTCATCCGGTCACGGATGACATGGCACTTTGTCACCCTTCGCTACAGAACCACAATCGCAAGCTGACGCTGATGGACGCAGAGGATGCCTGGTTCGTTCGCGTCAACCACATCAGCGCGTACGGCACCGATCCGCACCTGGAGGCGCTTACGATCCGGCCGCCGCAGCCGATCCTTTTCCTCAGCATCGATGCGGTCCCGCAGGCGACGGCACTGATCTGGGAACACATCGAGGACGCGCCGGGCGTAGTCTGCCCCAACCCGCGAGTGATTCTGCCGCGGAAAATTGTGCCCGGCGTAGTGGATGGTCCCGTCACTGTGGACATTCGCAGCTTCGGCGTCCGTACGCCGCCATGTACGAAAGAGAAACCAGCCTACGGAATCATCGGCCTGTTTCACGTTCTGCCGCCGGCGCTGGCATGGCTCTGGCGTTTGGTGGCACCACGCGGACACGACAATCCCAGCATCGTCCAGACAGAAGGGATGACCTCCGAAGGGGTCGGCTCCTACTGGCCTTTCGCCACCGGCCGTCGCGTCGATCAGGCCAACCTTCTGCTGCGGCAGTTCGAGATTTGCACGCGGATGCGCTACATCCTTTGCCCCAATCAGAACCTCGGCGCGTGGCAGGTGGGCTTCATGCCGCAGTGGCTCGCTCGTGAGTATCTCGCCCGACGCGGCAGTGCTCATTTCAAGCCGGAGCAGCTCACCGCGGCACGGTGCCCGCTGCTCGGATACGCATTGCGGACCCTCCAGATCGAGGGAAGCGTAATCCCACGATGGTTCCTGGAAGTCAACACCCAGCCGGAGGTGGGTGATGAAGCATACGACAATGGAGCGGAGATACTGAAGCAGTTCTTCGGCCAGCAGCTAACAAAGTTCCTTGAGCCTGATCTGCTTCCGCTAGGCAGGCAGATTATCGATTGCTGCCTCTCGGGCGGAAGCGTGCGGGATTACGCCGCGCTGCTGCCTGCGGAATGAATGCTGGCCCCAGTCCGCCAGAGATCTTCCTGAGGGCACGCGGGAAGGCACCTGCGGCCCCTGCCCGTCCAACGCGACCAGAGGCGACGCGGCGGCAATTGGCGGCGCGGGTTAGGTTCGATTGGCAACGGAGGAACGCTCAAAGGTTCGTTTGCTCGGCATTTCCACAAAATCGCCAAACAGTCCCTGCCGACTCCATATATCTTTTTCGACATGATTGCATCGAAACATCGTTCTTGAGGAAGAGTTGCCCCGAGGGGACAATCAGTTGGTGTGATGTCCTTTCGACGGAGACTTAACATGAAAGTTCTAATTGGATACGACGGTTCGGAACCGGCAAAGGCCGCGATCAGCGGGTTGCACCGGGCGGGACTGCCGCACGACGCGGAAGTGCTGGTCGTGTCCGTCGCGGACGTGTGGCCTCCGCTGCCGCGGCCATCTTCCGAGCCGGACAGCGAGCGATCGGGTTGGAACAAGTCCCCGATCGTCATGAAGGCAGCGACGTTGGCGGCTGCGTCTCGCGCGGAGGCTCAGACTCTTGCGGCGGAAGGGGCAGCGATGGTCACGACAGCGTTCCCGGGCTGGAAGGTTTCTCAGGCTGCATATGCCGGCTCGCCCTACCTGGCTTTGATCCAGGCGGCTGAAGGCAAAGCGGACCTGATCGTCGTTGGCTCGCAGGGCAGGTCCGCCCTCGGCGGCCTCGTGATGGGAAGCGTGTCGCAAAAGGTCATGAGGCATGCTACCTGCTCGGTGCGCGTCTCCCGCCGCAACGACAGAATTACTTCCGGCTCTCGCGGCTTCGCGCCCGTCCGGATCATCCTGGGCGTGGACGGTTCGACCCACTCGGCACTGGCGATCAAAGCCGTGGCGAGCCGCGCGTGGCCGGCGGAGACCGAGGTGAAAATCGTCGCGGTGATGGATGCGAAGTTTTGGGCGGTACTGGCCGACCCGGGGTCGTCGCCGTGGGCGTGGGTGGGCGATGCCGAGGAAGATGGCCGGACTTGGGCAGACCGGGCGGTGGCGGCGGTGAGCGAGCAACTCCAATCCGCGGGCCTGATTGCGACCTCACACGTCGAGGAGGGCGACCCGAAGCGGGTCTTGGTGGACGTTGCGGAACGGTGGAAGGCTGACTGCATCTTCGTGGGGGCCAAAGGGCATAGCGGCCTTGAGCGGTTCCTACTCGGCTCGGTTTCGGCGGGGGTGGCGATGCGGGCGCCCTGTTCCGTTGAGGTCGTACGGCAGGCCGCTTCGTAGTCGCGACGGATGTCCCACGTCGAAGACTGTTTTACGGAATGCCCACCATTCGCATGAGCAATGGCCCGAGCAGGGTCAAAAGGCCGCATCCGACCACCATGAGGAAGATGCCTGGAATGAACAGGTGGTGGGCGCCGAAGCCGCCCTGGCCGTAGGCGAGGGTGTTGGGCGGCGTGCTGAACACGAACGGCGCGCCCATTGAAGCGCCCAGCGCGATCAAAACCGCAACGGATGGGCTCGGGACGATCAACATCGCCATCGGGATGACCATCGCGGCGGCGGCAGTATTGCTGGCGAGCGCGGAAAGGGTCGCGCACATCGTCACCAATGCGAACAGCATGATCGTCGGATGAAGCGACTGCCAATCGACGGCCGCGGCCACCGTGCCGGCCAATCCGGATGCTTCCACGAGTCGTCCGAAACTCAGCCCGCCGGCGACGACCAGCAGGGTGTTCCATTCGACGCGGGCCAGGTCGGACTTGTCGAGCAAACCCGAGCCGAACAGCAGCGCCGTCGCGCCCAGCGCGACCACCGCCGCAGGCATCCCGTGAACCGGTTCCAACAGCCACCCGGCTACGGCGAGGAAGAAGATCACGACGACTGTCCAGCCCCGCGTGTTGAGTGTTGCCGTTGCGACGGGCCCGGAATTCAGCCTTCCCTTCACGCGGTGAACGGCGATGAGTAGCGCGTACGCGAGCGAAACCATCACCAGCGCGACCGGCACGCCGAACATCATCCATCGCACGAAGTTGATCGGGTGACTCGTCGAGAGTGCGTCGATGGCGATCAGATTGGGCCCGGTGCCGATGGGCGTACCCATCCCGCCGAAGTTGGCGGCGAACGCGATGCCGAGCAGCAGCGCCGTTCGGAACGCCGGTGTTTCGGGATGGGTTTCACGGTCGAGCAGGGACTTGAGCGTGGCGACCATCATGGCAGCAGCAGCGATGTTGGACATCCACATCGACAACACCGCCGTCCCGAGCATGACCGCCGCCAGCAGCACCCGTCGATTGCCCCGCGAGGCCCGGAAGAGCCACGCCGCGATGTAGGTGTCGATGCCGTACTTCGCGCCAGCAACCGACAGCACAAACCCGCCGAGGAACAGCGCCAGCAGCGGGCTGGCCGCGACGGAGAGCACGGGCGTCAGACCGAATGCCGCTCCGTCCAACGGGCCCAGCGCGAGCACGATCGCAACCCAAAGCACGAACGTCGTCGCGAAAAGCGGGATGACCTCGGTCAGCCACAGAACCAGCACGACGCCCGCGACGACGCTCGCGCGAAACAGCTTGACGTCCTGGATCCCCAGCGTCGCCATGACGAGAACGCCGACGATGAGAAGTGCCGCAAGCACGCAACGTCGCCAGCTTGGCATGGCCGTTCGTGCGACGGAGGATGTGTTGGTTTGAAGGGTCAGCGTGCGGAATAATAACCGAATATCGCCGCGTGACGGTATGGAAGCGAAAACCCCTCTTCCCCGGGTCACTCCAGCACGCCCTCACGGAATCAAAATTCCTATCAGTTAAGCTGTTCGGACAATTCAGGTTCCTTTCGGTGGCGCGAGAACCGCGTGCAAAACCTGATCGACAGGAAAAATGCTCATGGGCAACGAGACGCCGACGGGGTGCTCCACCATTGTCGCCGTGATTCGCCAGGTCTTGCCCAGCGGCACCGCGGTCGCGCCCGCCGCGGGCTGAGGCTGCGGTCCGACGACGAGTTGCTGCAAATCAATTTGGCGCACGCGCTGCTCGCACAATCGAAGGACGCCGAGGCGCGGAAAATGTACTTGCAGTTTCGCGGCCGCACGATTGAGGGCATCCCCGTTTCGGACTACTTGAAGTTGGATTGCGCTGTGCTGATCGCCGCCGGCGTGCTGGATGCCAAGCGGGTTGAGGTCGTGTTGGAATGGTTGCGGTAGTGGGACAGCCGATAGCGGGGAGCGAATTGTGCCACGCGGCACAATCGTCGGGGGCGCTCGACGCCCGATCGCCCGACGCTCAATCGAGTTCTGTGCCTTCATCGATAAACTTCACCTGCACCCGCCTTTCACGCGGGCCGTCGAATTCGCAGAAGTAGACGGCCTGCCATTTGCCCAGCACCAGCCGGCCGGCGGCAATGGGGAGGGTGACGCTGTTGCCCACCAGCGCCGATTTCACGTGTGCATCGCTGTTGCCTTCGTCGTGCTGGTAAAAGCTTTCCATCTGTGGCACGAGTGATTCAAGTTTTTTTAGCAGGTCGTGCTGCGTGTTGGGGTCGGCGTTTTCCTGCAGCGTGATGCCGGCGGTGGTGTGGGGCACGACGACGACCGCCAAGCCGCTTTCCACCCGGTTGGCGAGCATCAGTTTCTGGATGCGCTGGGTGATATCCACCATCTGCACGCGGGATGACGTTTCGATGGTTTCGCTCATGAGTTTGTGAACGCGCATGCGTAGGAGTCTCCGCTGTTGATTCTGTTGTGAAATGGCAAGCCTACTCCCGATAACGCTGTACGCAAGCCAATTGCGGCTAAACTTTGCATCCATGGAGCAGCTTCGCATCGGCATCATCGGCTTTGGCAGAATCGGGGCTGAGCACGCGCGATGGCTCGCCGCTTGCGGCGTCGCCATACCCGTGGCCGTCGCCGACCCCACGCCGGCGCGCCGCGCAATCGCCGAATCGCGTGGGCTTGCAACCGTTGAATCGCACGAGGCGCTGTTGGCACGAAAAGACATCGATGCGGTGTTGATCACAACGCCGACCAGCATGCACTTCGAGCATGCCGGCGCTGCGTTGCATGCCGGAAAACATGTGATGGTTGATAAGCCTGTCACGCTTGATCTGGAGCAGGCCCGACAGCTTGCCACCGCGGCGAAGCGGCAAGCCGTCGTGCTCAGCGTGTTTCAAAATCGGCGGTGGGATATTGACTATCTCACCGTGCAACGCGCGGTGCAGGCTGGAACGTTTGGAAAGGTAATCAACGTCGAGAGCCGCCTCGGTCAATGGGCCAGTTGCATCGGCCCGGCGGCCAAGGAATACCGGCCCGGCTGGCGCAACGAAGCCGGCTTCGGCGGCGGCGGGCTGTACGACTGGGGGTCGCACTTTATCGACCAACTCTGGCGCCTAATGCTGCCGGCCAAACCACAAAGCGTATTCGCGCAACTCCGCGGCAACGTGTGGACGAACGATTGCGACGACTTCGCGCGCGTCTGCATCAACTTCGACAGCGGCGCGGTCGGTATGGTTGAGATCAACACGACCACCACCGCCACGCTGCCACGCTGGCACATCGACGGCTCGACCGGCTCGGCGGAATCGCCGTTCTCGCCGGGGTTTGATACCGCCGAATGGGCCCGGCTGATGTTCACGCCGGCGCGCGCGCTTACAACTAAGCAGCCGATTCCGCTCGCTCCGGCGGGATTAAGTGAAATCGACATCTGGCAACGCTTCACGCAAGCCTGCCGCACACAAACCGCGCCGGCGGTGACGATCGACAGCGTGTTGCCGACCATGGCATTGCTCGATGCGGCGCGGGAATCGTCGCGAACGGGTCAAGCCGCAGCGCTGACTCCGGAGATTGATTGGACCAAAGATTGAATAGACCGAATGACCTTTGATGTTCGCCGTGCGGCGGACTTCAGGCCAATCGCGCCCACACGCTGGAAAGGTCATCCTGCGGACGCAGAATGCCAATGTTTCGCGGCGTGGGGAGCGCGCTGCCGGCGACCGGCACAATCTTTTGCTGGCCGAACGGCACGCCGACTTTCACCTTGCCGGCGGCAAGGGTGACGGTAAACGCGCCGGTGCCGGTGTTGCGCCACCCGGTGATTTCTTCGACGCGCACCGTGTACGTGCCGGCCAAAAGTTGCTCGAAGCCCCACAGGCCTTTCTGCCCCACATAGCCACCGGGCTCGCCGGCGGAGATAAGGCCGTCGTTGTTGAGATCGACCCACACGCGACGGCCGCGCACGCCGTTCTCGCCGGCGTCTTTCACACCGTTGGCGTTTTTATCCTCGAACACCACACCGGCGATCATGATGCGGTTGGTGTAGAGGAAGTCGCGCGAGCCGAGCTGCTGTCCGGCTGCCAGATCGATGCTTTGGGCCGTGGGCGTATTGCTCACGACGCGCCAACCGGCCGGCTTGTTCACGCGCAGGCTGTACTGTCCGGCGGGGAGGTTGCTGAACGCATATGCGCCGGCGGCGTTGGTGGTGGTGCGTGGTTCGCCGGTGTCGAGCGTTCCGTCGCGGTCGGCGTCAATGAATGCGGTCCAGCCGGCTAGCCCGACCGGCGCGCCCGCCAACACTTCTGCCACCGGCCGGCTCACTGTTCCCGACAGGCGGCCCAGCGTCACCACGGGCTGGATCGAAAAGCCAAACGGCCCGCTGGCGAAGCCGCCGGCAATCGCCAGCGCGTAGCTGCCGCCGTCGGGCGATGTAACGGTAAAGTCCGGTTGCAGGACGACGCGTAGCCGGTAGGTCCCCGGCGTCGCGCGGAGGTCGTAGGCGCCGTTGCCGCCGGTGACAGCGCTGACTTCGCCGGCGTCGAGCGCGCCGTTGAAGTTGCCGTCGAGAAAAACGGTCCACCCGGCCAGCGGCGTCGCGCCGCCGGGCGAGCCGGGATCGCGCCGCACCACCCCGCGCGCCGCGCCGGTGGAGTTCTGGAAGTGGACGAAGTCAATCCCGCCGATGCTCTGGTTCTGCCCGAGCGTGACCACGCGCGTCGGATCGTCATCGACGGGGGCGAAACCGGTTGGCACGATCTCCCGCACCACCAGAGTGCCAGCGGCCAGGTTGCCGATGGCATACGTGCCGTCGGCGGTGGTGGTGGCGGTGGGCTCGGCGGCGTCGAGGATGCCGTTGATGTTCACGTCGATAAATACCACCACGCCCGGCGACGGCACGGAGGCGGCGGCGTCCAGTGGATCGAACGACCTGACCTGTCCGCTTACGATGCCGTTGGATTGTTCCTGCGCGATGAAATCAAGCCCGCTGATGACCTGATCGTCGGCGATGGTAATCACGTGCTGCCCGCCGGAGGGTGTGATCACAGTATATTGATCCGCCACCTCGGCGCGCACGTGGTGCGTACCGGGGGCGAGCAGCAGCGCATACTTGCCGTTGCTCATGGGCGCGAAGGGTTCGTTGGCATCGCGCTGCGCGTCGCCATCGATGTCATCATAAACGATGGCGCCGTTGAGCAATTGCGACGTGCCCTGCAGACGCACCTGCCCGCGCACCCACCCCAGCGGCCGTGCGCTCGGCAGAATGCTGTCAACAATGGGCGTGCTGACAAAAAGATTATCCGTGCCGAATGTTTCGCCGACCAGCGTGCCGACGGCATTACTGCTCACGGTGATGCGGGCGATGGTGAAGTTGGTTGCCCCGGCGGGCGTGCCCCCGAACTTCACCCACGCCGCCTGAAGCCGCGTGGCAGAAAGGATCGGCAGCGCGTTCTCCACCCACGGCAACGCGGCGCTGGGCGCGTCAAAGTCGTTGACGGAAATGAACGTGGCGAATCGCCGGTTAGGGTGGGTCGACCACTCCGCCGTCGCCGGCGTGAACGTGACGCCGTTCCGGTAGAACTGACCGGCGGTTAGGGCGACATCCAGCCCCGCCGAGACAAATCTGTCGCCGGCAGAGAGGGTCATCACCACATCGAACGATCGGAAGTTGGCCAGTTGCGGATCGGCCGCAAGCGCCAAGGCGCTGATGGGAACTTCGACCAGCGACGGCATGGCCGTGAGTAGCGAGCGCGGCTCCAATGGCTCGATCGCATTACTGTTCGATCCGCGCTGTTCCGACGAAATAACATTGAAATTCATGCTATGACCTCTTTGAAGAGTGCATGAACGGTAGCACCCCGGGGTCTCGATGCAAGCGAACTTACTGCCTAGGTCAAGCGAAAAACCGTTGTCAAGTGAGAAAATTTATAACGCTGATTTCGGAGGGTTGGATCAGCAAGTGGGATGACCCGTCTACGCCTTGGAGGCTGCGGCGGGGGCGGCCGGCACGATCACGCTAAAGGTAGTTCCTGTCCCCACTAGCGATGTCACCTCGATGCGCCCGCCGTGGTGTTCCACGATCTCTTTACAGATCGCCAACCCCAGCCCGGTGCCCTTGGTTTCGCCTTTTTTGACGGTGCCTTTGGTGGTGAAGAACGGCTCGAAAATCCGCGGCAGGTGTTTCTCAGAAATTCCTGGCCCGGTGTCGATGACTTGGATTTTCACCAACCCGCTGGCTTCCGTATCGCTTTCCGCCGCAGATGCTTTGATCGTGAGCGACCCGCCTCTACCCAGCATGGCCTGCCGCGCGTTGATGAGCAGGTTGAGCAGCACCTGCGAGAGTTGCACCGCGTCAACGACTACTTGCAGACCAGGTTGGATCTGCACGCGCAGCGCGATGCCGTCTTTCTGCGGATCGCGCGCCAGCACCAGCAGAGTTTCGTCGACCAGTTGTTGAACCGATACGGTCGTAGCGGTGCTTTCGCCGCGCGCCAGCGCGAGCATCGAAGCGCAGATTCGCCCGGCCTTGCTGCTGGATTGGAACGACTTGCTCAGCGCTTTGCGGATCAGTTCGATATCCGGGGCGCCTTTGTCGATCCCCTGGAGCGCAATCTGGCAATAGCTGACGATGGGCGTGAGGAGGTTGTTAAACTCATGTGCAATCACCGCAGCGATGGTGCCGATCGTCGCCAGGCGTTGGCTTTCGGTCAGTTGTTCCCGGACGTCGCACAGGCGGCGCTCGGTGTCGGCAAGTCGTTCCAGGATCTGACTTTCGGGCGCGAGGGTTTCATTGGGTTGGTGACTCACTCAGGGGATATCGGTCGAAGTGCGTTAAAGCGTTCAACCGCGGCGATCGACCGGGGCAATCGGCGATTATTGGACGCAGGAAGTGAGATCAGCACGCCGTGCTATCCAACGATTTGCCGCAACATCTTCGCAACATGTGTCACCTGTTCTACGGGCAACTCCGGATAAACCGGCAGCGCGAGAACGTCTGCACACGCCTTTTCCGTTTCGGGAAGGTCGCCCACTTTGTATCCATACTGGGCGAAACACCTCTGCAAATGCAGTCCCAGCGGGTAGTAAACCGCGCTGCCGATGCCGGCTTCCTGCAGTTTCTGCTTCACTGCATCCCGGTTGGGAACGCGGATGACGTACTGGTTGTAGATGCTTTGATTACCCGATTCAATGAATGGAGTGACGGCCTTCGTACCGGCCAGAATCTCATTGTAAATGCCCGCGTTCCGCCGGCGCGCTTCGTGCCAGGCGGGTAGGTATTTGAGCTTCACACTCAGCACCGCGGCCTGGAGGGCCGCCAGCCGGAACATGCCGCCGATGTGGTCGTGATAATAGGTGTGCCCGCTGCCATGAACGCGCAGCTTGCGGATCTTTTCGGCCAAGGCGTCATCATTACAGCAGATCGCGCCGGCGTCGCCGAATGCGCCCAGGTTTTTGGTCGGATAAAAACTCAAACACCCCGCGAAGCCCATGCTGCACGCCGCTTGTCCGTGGTGCGTGGCGCCGATGGCCTGGGCGGCGTCTTCGATGTTGTGCAGGCCGTGCTTGCAGGCAATTTCGTTGATGGCCGTCATGTTCGCGCATTGGCCGAACAGGTGCACGGGCATGATGGCTTTGGTGTTTTTTGTGATCTTCCGCTCAATGAGATTCGGATCGATGTTGAAAGTCTTTGGATCGATATCGACAAACACCGGAATGGCTCCAAGCCGCGCGATCGACCCCGCGGTGGCGAAGAAGGTAAAGCTCGGGCAGATGACTTCATCGCCCGGCTGAATATCGATCGCCATGAGGGCGCACAGCAGCGCATCGGTGCCGCTCGAGACGCCGATCGCATGCTTCGTTCCGCAATAACTCGCCAGCGACTTTTCAAATTTTTCAACATGCGGGCCGAGGATCAGCGACTGGGCGTCGCATACTTCGTCCATCGCTTTTCGAATCTCATTACGAATCGGAAGATATTGCGCCTGCAAATCAAGCAGTTTTACTTGCATTCCGTCAAGCGTATTCGGCGGTGCGCTAAAATGGAACTCGGAGAGGACGGAACCGCCAAGGCGCAAAGTCGCCAAGGAAGACGCGACTTAGCGCCTTCGCGGCGCTTAGAATGCGAAGATTTCTTGACGCTCATACAAACCGCGGATACGGTCAGAAGCCCCATGCTCAAACACACGCCGTTCTATGATTTTCACGTAAAAGCCGGCGGGAAGATGGTCGATTTCGCCGGGTGGGAAATGCCCATCCTTTACAATTCGATCGTCGATGAGCACCACCACACACGCAACAGCGGATCGATCTTTGATGTGAGCCACATGGGCCGCGTGCGCTTCAGCGGGCCTGATGCACTGAAGTTTCTTGATAAGATCATCACGCGGAAGATTGTCGACCAGAAGCCCGGCGTGTCGCGTTATTCCCTGGTGTGCAACGAAGCCGGCGGCGTGCTGGATGACGTGATCGTCAGCCGCGATACCAAAGACTGGATGATGGTCTGCAACGCCAGCAACCGCGAGAAGCTGCTCAAGCACTTCCGCGACGTTCGCACCAGCCACGGGTTCGATTTTGATTTCAACGATCAAACCGAAGCCACCGCCATGATCGCGCTGCAAGGCCCGAAGGTGATTGATCGCCTGGCCGACATCCTGCCGGGAGATTTGAAAAACCTGAAGCGCTATCACTTTTACAACGACAGCTACATGCTGGTGAAGTTCGGCGTCTACCGCAGCGGCTACACCGGCGAAGACGGCGTGGAACTGATCCTGGGCGCGAAGATGGCCGCGATGGCAATGAAGCTTCTTGCCGGCGGGCTGGAAAAGGAAAACGCCACCATCCGCCCCGCAGGGCTAGGCGCGCGCGACACGCTGCGGCTCGAAGCCGGAATGCCGCTTTACGGACACGAACTAGGCGAGCACATCGACGCGCTATCAACCGGTCTCAACTTCGCGATCGATTTAACCAAAGATTTCATCGGCGCCGCCGCCTTGCGCGACATCGCTTCAAAAGGCCCGGCGCGCAAACTTGTCGGCCTGGAGCTGGAGGGCAAACGCATCGCCCGCCAGGGCACGCCGGTGATGCTCGATGGCAAGGTGATCGGCGAAGTCACCAGCGGAACGCTCTCGCCGACGCTGGGCAAAAGCATCGCGATGGCGTACGTCGATGCTCCCCACGCGGCAGAGGGCACGGCGCTCGGCGCCGATTTGAAGGGAACGATCAATCCGGCGAAGATCGTAAAGTTGCCGTTCTACAAACGCGCCTAAAGTAACATGGGTTTCCAACCCATTCTAAACGACAAAAGGACACGGGTTGAAAACCCGTGCTACGAAAATGCCCATCCCCACCGACCGAACATATCTCGAGTCTCACGAATGGCACAAAGTCGAAGGCGACAGCGTCGTCATTGGCATCAGCCAACTCGCCGTCGATGCACTGACCGATATCACTTACGTGTCGCTCCCCAAGATCGGCACAAAACTCACCGCCGGCGGACGGTTTGGGGAAATTGAGTCGGTCAAGGCCACCAGCGACCTTTACAGCGGCGTCGACGGCGAAGTGACGGCCGTCAACGATTCCCTCAACACCGACCCCGCCGCCATCAACCGCGACCCTTACAAAGAGGGGTGGATGATCAAAGTAAATGCCACCAGCCCCACCACTGGCGGCAAGTTGCTGGCGGCAAACGACTACGAAGCCAAAGCCGGGCACTAG
>CAZXLA010000100.1:0-13232 GCA_964641895.1 uncultured Tepidisphaeraceae bacterium | reverse complement strand
TCTTCAAGCCCATTTCCATTTTCGCCATGGCGCACGCCCGGCGATCGCTGGAATTAAGTGATGACGAAAGGCCGGCGGTTTAGCCGATTTTTTCGTCAAAGTCCCGAGAAATAATCGTTTGCGAAAAGCGTTGATGATCAATTGGTCGCGCCGGCCAATACCACGGCTCGCGTGCGCTCGTGCAGTGTCTTGGGCAGCGAGGCCCAGTTGACCGGCCTGTCGACGTTGGTGGTGTGATTGGCGAAGTAAATCCGCTGCGGCAGCTTCCAAAAATTCGACCCGACAGCCCCAACCTACAACGCACAACCCACAACCTACAACCCACGCCTCATCCCCCGTACAATGCCCGGGAGATGCCCGACACCGCCGATAAAGTTCACGTCAACATTGCCGGTGCGCCTTACGATGTGCTGATTCAACCCGGCCTGCTCGACCGCCTCGGCGCCGATCTGCCGGCGCGGCTGACGTATGAAGCGGTTGCGATCGTGGCCGATAAGTCACTGCCCGGCGCGATCGTATCGCAAGTTGAAGGCTCGTTCCCGCAGGGATTCCCGATCTTTCGCTACCTGCTGCCCAGCGGCGAGCAGAACAAATCGCTCGACCGTGTCCGCGAAGCATACGACGTGTTTCTGGCGGCCCGACTCGATCGCAAAACCCCGATCATCGCCCTCGGCGGCGGGGTGACCGGCGACGTGGCGGGGTTTATCGCCGCGACGATTCTCCGCGGGGTGCCGCTGGTGCAGGTGCCGACCACGCTGCTGGCAATGGTCGATTCATCCGTCGGCGGAAAAGTCGGCGTGAACCATGGGTCGTTCAAGAACATGGTGGGGGCCTTCAAGCAACCTTCAGTCGTCTACTGCGATACGAACGTTCTCATCAAATTGCCCAAGCGCGAACTGTGCAACGGTCTGGCCGAGTGCATCAAGCATGCGATCATCCGCGATGCCGAACTGTTCGCCGAAACCGAACGAGAACTCCCGCGGCTGCTCGACCGCGATGTGCCGTATTTCACCCGATACATCGCGCGCAATGTCGCCATCAAGGCGCGCGTGGTCGAGACCGATGTTCACGAGAACGGCGTGCGGGCCCACCTCAATCTCGGCCATACGTTCGGTCATGCGATCGAAACGGTAAGCGAGCATGAGTACGCGCACGGCGAGGCGATTTCGATGGGAATGTGTGCTGCCAGCTACATCGCCACCAAGCTGGGGATGCTGGAGGAGCCGGATCATCATCGCATTGTGAAACTCCTTTCGCGCGCCGGACTCCCCACCGCCGGCCTTGATCTCGACGATACGGTGCTTTACAGCGCGATGCTGCACGACAAAAAGGCCAGTCACGGGAAGATTCGTCTGGTGCTGCCCGACCGCATTGGCCACGCCGCCGTGCGCGATGACGTGCCACGGGCGCTGATTTTAGAAGCCATCAACAGTCTGCGGCGTGAATGATGGGGAGCAACTGATGGCGTCGACGCTTCGGCATTGGCTTCAACTGTCCCTTACTAACGGCATCGGCCCGGTGCTGGCGCGTCGACTCATCGAAAAAACCGGCTCGGTTGAAGCGGCATGCGAGGCTTCGGTTGCAATGTTGCGAACGGTCGAAGGCATCGGCGTTGCCGGCGCGAACAAGATCGCCGATGCGCTCAAATCGGCCGCCGGCGAGGTTGATCGCGAGATCGATAAAGCCGCCGGCGCGGGCGTTTCCATCATCTGTCCGGATGATGACAGCTACCCAATACTTCTGAAGGAAATCCCCGACCCGCCGATGGTGCTCTACGTCCGGGGGGCGCTGGAAGACCGCGACCTGCACGCGGTGGCGATCGTCGGCAGTCGCAAATGCAGCATCTACGGGCGCGAGCAGGCCGAACGCTTCGGCGCGCTGTTGGCGGGCGCGGGGGTGACGGTGATTTCCGGCGGCGCGCGGGGAATCGATTCCGCCGCCCACCGCGGTGCGATGCAACCGCTGAACGGCCGCACGATCGCGGTCCTGGGCTGCGGCGTGGATGTGGATTACCCGCCGGAAAACGCACAACTGTTCCTGGACATCCCCCGCGACGGCCGCGGGGCCGTGGTGAGCGAATATGCCCTGGGCACCGATCCGCGCGCCGAAAACTTCCCCCGGCGCAACCGCCTCATCAGCGGCCTCTCCCGCGGCGTGCTGGTGGTGGAGGCCGACATCCGATCGGGCGCGCTCATCACCGCGCGCCAGGCGGTTGATGACCACGGCCGAACCGTTTTCGCCCTGCCCGGCCGGGTTGATAACCCCATGAGCGCCGGCCCCCATCAACTCATTCGCGACGGCGCGACGCTGGTGACAAACCTTGAAGAAATCCTCGAAGGCTTAGGCCCGCTTCCGATAGGCGCTACCGAACCCACGTTATTCTCTCAACCGAAGCGTGAAGATCAGGTCACTGAAGACGTGGTTACTAAAGTGACCACGCCATCGCCAAAGACCGAATTGAGCAACGCGCGGCAGCGCATTCTGGGCGCGGTGGACGGGCAGGAACTCGACGCCGACGGCATCATCGATTCCACCGGGTTACCGGCGCAAATCGTCATGCAGGAACTCACGCTGATGACGCTTAAGGGGTTAATCAAAAAAGTCGACGCCACGCGATTCGCCAAACGGTGAACCATTATGCCGATGCGCAGCGACATGATCGCCGTTTACATCGCCCGACCGGGTGAGAAAAAGTCGCACGAGTTCCTTCAACTGCGCCGCCGCGACAATGACTATCTGGGCGGAACCTGGTCCACCGTCTACGGCATGGTCGAAGCCGGCGAAATTGCATGGCAGGCTGCGCTGCGCGAACTGCGTGAAGAAGCCGGCATCACCGCGACCGAGTTCTACCGCGTGCCGACAGCGCGGTCGTTCTACACCGCCGCCAACGACACGGTGTGGATCGTGCCCGCGTTCTGCACCATCATTTCGCGCGACGCTGTCATCAGCCTCAACGACGAGCACACGGCCTTCCGCTGGGTGAAGCGCGATCACGTCGCGCGCGATTTTCTCTGGCCGACCGACCGAGCCGCCATTGATGAAATCGTGAACGAAATCCTCTCCCCCGCCGCCAAGGCACAGGAATACTTGCGGATTGACCTTCCACGTTAGTAGAATCATTTCCAAGATAGTGGACGCGACACCCGAACTCACCCTCGCCGACGTGGTCGCCGCCCGGCAGCGGATCGCCGGCGGGGTTGCCGTCACGCCTTGCCCGGAATCGATCCCCCTTTCCGAGCTCACCGGCAGCCGCGTGTTCTGCAAGCTCGATTACCTGCAACGCACCGGCAGCTTCAAGGAACGCGGCGCACGCAACGCCCTGCTTCAATTGAATGACGAACAGCGAAAGCGCGGCGTGGTTACACAAAGCGCCGGCAACCACGCGCTGGGGTTGGCGTATCACGGACACCTGCTGCACATTCCAGTAACCGTCGTCATGCCGAGGTTCGCGCCGATCATTAAACTATCAACCTGCCGCAAACTGGGGGCGAACGTAGTCCTTCACGGCGACAGCTTTCTGGAAGCGCGCGAACACGCGCTGCAACTTTCCAACGATGAAGGCTACACCTACATCCACGGTTTCGATAACCCACACATCATCGCCGGACAGGGCACTGCGGGGCTGGAAATTTTGGAGCAGGTGCCGGCCGTCGATGCGATCATCGCCCCGGTGGGCGGCGGCGGATTGCTGGCGGGCATCGCGCTGGTGGTGAAGACCATGAAGCCGAAAGTGGCGATTTTCGGCGTCGAGTCGGCCAACATGCCCAGCTTCGCCGCCGCCATCAAAGCCGGCGGGCCAGTGGACGTGCCGGCGTGCCCCACGCTCGCCGACGGGCTGGCGGTCGGGCGCGTAGGAAAATTGCCGTTCGACATCATCAAGCAGCGCGTCGATCAGGTCGTTCCGGCCACCGAAGAACAACTGTCGCTGGCGGTGCTGCGTTTGGTTGAACTGGAAAAAGCCGTCGTCGAAGGCGCCGCCGCGGCGCCGTTGGCGGCGTTGATGAGCAATCAATTTCCACAGCTGCGCGGCAAAACAGTTGTACTTACGCTGTGCGGCGGGAACATCGATCCGGTCGTCCTGGGCCGCGTGATCGAGAAAGGCCTCGCCGCCGACGGCCGGCTCGCCCGCTTCACCGCCACCATCAGCGACCGCCCCGGCGGACTGGCCGCGTTCTCGCAAATCGTCAGCAAGGCCGGCGCGAGCATCAAACAGGTCACCCACGACCGCGAATTTTCAGGCCCGAGTATTGCCCACGTGAACGTACAATGCACCGTGGAAACCGCCGACCGGGAACACCTGCAACGCCTGTACGCGACGCTGCGCGAATCGGGGTTTGTGGTCAAAGAGTAAGTTGTGGGTTGTAGGTTGTAAGTTGTAGGTTGGGTCTGCCTGGTCAAATTTTGACCTTCGGACGCAGATCCGCCACCGACGATGCGCATCCTGCAAAGTACAACCAACAACCCACAACCCACAACCAGCAACGAGCATCTAACAACCACCGGAGCCGCCATGCACCCCATCGATCAAAAAGCACAAGAACTGAACATCACCTGGCCCACCCCGCCCAAACCCGTCGCCAGTTACGTGCCGTGCGTGCGATCGGGCAACTTCATCTTCGTCAGCGGACAACTGCCGATGAAGGACGGCCAGGTGATGGCGACCGGAAAGGTGCCGACGACCGTTTCGGTCGAACAAGCCCAGGCGGCAGCGCGGCAGTGCGCGCTCAACGGCCTTTCGATCATCCGCAACGAACTGGGCGGCGACTGGAACAAACTCGTGCGGGTGGTGCGGCTGGGCGTGTTCGTGCAATGCACCGACGATTTCACGCAGCAGCCGCAGGTCGCTAACGGCGCCAGCGACATGCTGCAGCAATTGTTAGGCGAACAAGGCCGCCACGCCCGCGCCGCCGTCGGAACCAATTCACTGCCGCTGGGGGCGACGGTGGAGGTGGAGATGCTGGTTGAAGTGAAATAGCCGACCGTCGATCAAGTGGCCCGAGTCGAGCCAAACAACCCGTCATCGGCGATCGGTTGGTTTGGTTTAATGCAGGCGGGATCGTCGTTGGCCGGACGGTTGACGTGAGTCGAGATGGGGTATCGTTCAAGGTCTTCCCATTCACGACAGGTCACCACGCTGGCTAACTGCTGGAACGGCACGGTTTCATCGAGCCACTGCCGGAACGCCGCGGGCTGGACGATCACCGGCATGCGGTCGTGTATCGGGCTGAGCAACGAATTCGCCGCCGTGGTGATGATGGCGAACGATTCGAGCTGCTCCGCGGGGGAACGCCCCCACCGCTCCCACACGCCGGCAAAGGCAAACGGTGCATCATCCTTTCGGCGAATAAAGTAGGGCTGTTTCTGCCGTTGTCCGTCAAGTTGATGCCATTCGTAAAAGCCATCCGCCGGCACAAGGCATCGCCGGCGTTCAACCGCGGTGCGGAAATAGCCGTTGGTGGCGATCACTTCCGACCGCGCGTTAATGGGCTTGTGTTTCAAGCCGGCCACACTTTTTGCCCACGCAGGAACAAAACCCCAGACAAGTTCGCTCACTTCGCTGCCGGCAGCCGTTTGGCGAATCACCGGAACCGTTTGCGATGGCGCGATGTTGAATCGAAGTGGGTAGTCAATCCAATGTGCGCGCGACATTCCAAGCTGAGCCAGCATCGCGTCAAGTCGTCGAAGCGTGTAGCGACCACACACGGCGAAATTGTATCGCGTTCGAAGAAATTCGTGACGGTCGGCGTTTCGGCCGGGCGACGTCAACCGTCGCCGAACGAACGACCAGACGGCCATTGCCCTCGCTCACAACCGAACGTTCCCGGTGGGGCTCGAACCTACAACCTTCGGATTCGGAATCCGATGCTCTATCCAATTGAGCTACGGGAACCACTGGGCGGAATGATATAGTGGCGGGGGTTTGATATCGAGTGTTTCGTGTTTCGTATCGAGGGTCGAGCGGGGGCTGGGCACTCAGGTACCCAGCGCTTCATCTGACACTCGGCACTTGAAACTCGGCACTTCACACTCGCCACTCGTCCCTCGAATTGACACACTTGGGCCACGGCAATTGGCAATCTCGCGTCGGCGCGATAGCTTCACGCACAGACCCATGACCTCGCTCGCCGGCCATTTTCTGATTTCGCTGCCGCAATTGACGGATCCGAATTTCTTTCACACCATTATTTTTGTCGTTCAGCACAACGATACCGGCGCACTGGGGTTGATTATCAACCGACCAAGTCGGGCCAGCGTGACGGAAGTGTGCGAAAAACTGCTTGAAGAACCCGGCGACGCCATCGCCGGGCAGGTGCATCAGGGCGGGCCTTGTGACGGGCCGCTGATGATTCTGCACGATGAAGAGTCGGCGGCGGATTTATCGGTGATGCCGGGGGTGCATTTCACCACCGATCGCACCAAGCTCGAATGGCTGCTCCGTAAGCACGACGGCCGGGCAACCGTGTTCGTCGGCTACAGCGGGTGGACGGCGGGACAGTTGGAAGGCGAGCTTGAAACCAACAGTTGGCTGGTCATCCCCGCAACGACCAGTGAAGTGTTTGGCGGCAATCTGAACTGGCAAACTTTTATCACTCGGGCGTTTCTGGCGCAGTACGTGCCGATGGAACGTATTCCGCCGGATATCGGGCGGAACTGAAACCCCTGGCGCGCGCTCATTGGCGCAACGGGCTATAACAGGAAAATCACTTTTTTAACCCTTGATTTTGCATCGGCATACGCGTTTTTGGGTCGCGCGCTGCTCTGGCGTGCGCGCGCTGGCGGAGCGCGCGCGGATGGAAGAGAGGTATGTGATGACGACTGTTTACCGATCGCTACATGGCGCAATGAACCCGCGTGTTCGCCAAGGCTCACCGCGCGGCGTGGGCTTGCGCGGGTTCGGAGCCGCCGGCGCGGCGTCACAAAAGCGCTTCAACCCGGGCGGCGCAGATGAAGTCGTTGATGCTCAACCCCTTCACCGTGTGGGTGCTGTAGCGCATGGTGATCTTGTTGTAGCCCAGGGCAATATCGGGGTGGTGGTCTTGGCGGTGGCTGATCCAGGCGGTGGCGTTGAGGAAGGCGGTGGTCTCGTAGTAGTTTTTGAAAGGGAAGGTTTTGGTGAGTTGGCCGGCGTCGATCGCCCAGCCGGGCAGTTCTTTGAGGTAATCTGCGACTTTTGCCGCGGTGAGGGCCGGTGAAGATTCGGAAATGGGCTTGCAGGCTTGCTGATTGAGTTTTGACATCGCGCCTCGTTATTTGAAAGGAGTTTCTCGCGATTGTAGGCGTGTTTTGGGTACACTAACAGCTTGCAGGCAGAATATGCGTTGGATCGTCGGCGACATTCACGGCTGCGCGAAACCGCTGGAGAAGCTCATCAGCGCCGTCACCGCCTCCGACTCGGATGCTTTCTTCTTTTTTGTCGGCGACTATTTCAACCGTGGCCCGGACAGCCGTGGGGTGGTCGATCGGCTGCTAAAGCTGAAGAACGCGCGTTTCTGCCGGGGCAATCATGACAACGTGATTGACCTGCTGTTGAACAAGGTGTGCTACGACGTGCGCGTCGACATGATGCACGCGCATCACCTTTACAACTCGTTTCTCGATGCGGGCCTGGATCGAACGCTTCTCAGCTACGGTGCCAACCTGGCGATGGTGTACGACCTGGCCGTAAACTGGAACCTGCCGCGGCTGGCTCGGGTGCTTAAGGACATTCCGCGCGAGCACCGAATGTTCGTGCGCCGGCTCGAACCGGTGATCGAGCATGATGACCTGTTTATCATGCACGCCCGTTTGCCTCCGGAGCAGCCCGATGGGCCGGATTTGCTGACCGACCTGCTCGATTCGAGCCGCAAGCTGCGCCACAACGCAATCTGGGGCCGATACAGCCGCGTCGAAATCGAAATGAACAAAGCATGGCGCCGCCGCGGGTTTTTCGGGCACACGCCGGTGTCTTTCTATCATCAGAATCGCAACGATCCGGTGTTGCCGATCGTCGGAGAAAAAATGGTGCTGCTGGATACGGCGATTGCCCTGGGTTTGGATGGTCGACTGACGGCGTACTGCGCGGAAACCGATCGCTACATCCAGGTCGATCGCCAGCTCGATGTGCTCGACCACTCGGCCGAGCAGGTTAGCCGGCATGCATAACCTGGCCGGCCACAAAGTTGAACTGGCGGTGGTTCATCCGCAGATTGCCCCGAACACCGGCAACATCGCCCGGCTGTGCGTGGCGACGGGGACAAAGCTGCATTTGGTCCGGCCGATGGGTTTTGTGCTGGACGATCGGCAGCTTCGTCGAAGTGCGATGGACTATTGGCCTCGGCTTGTATTGACGGTTCACGACGATCTGGAGTGTTTCCGGCAGGCAATGTCCGGCCGGCGGCTATGGCTTTTTGACTCCGCTGGGGCAACCGGACTGTGGGATGCCCAGTTTTTGAACGCCGACGTGCTGGTGTTTGGCAGCGAGACTTCAGGATTGCCCTCACCGTGGCTGGCGGCCGACCCCGGCCAGACGATTCGCATCCCGCAGGTTTCCGGCGAGCGATGCCTGAATCTGGCAACCTCAGCAGGAATAGCAATTTATGAGTCATTGCGGCGTATCAGGCCCGCCCCTATGCCGAAATCGGATTGACACCGGAAGCCGGACAAACCTATCCTGCCTTGTTCAATGAAAGCCAAGAGTTGGCTTTCGGCGGAAAACGCGTGGCATCGTTTTTGTATTGCGACGGACGCAAGCTACTCGCATGTAAATCAGGCAGGTCGTTAACGGTCCGCCTGTCTGGACGTGGCTGAGTGAAGTAGCCGAGCGTTGAATTTGGGCTGCATTGGGCAGTGATGGGTCGATGGATCGATCCGGAAGTTGAGGAGAAGGGAGAAGTGCTCATGTCACCTTGCACTCGCGCTACGCGGGTGGGTTGGCTGGGTTTTGGGTGTTTAACGGTTGCTTCGATGGCAGCGAGTGCAGGGCAAGTAAAATTGTCCTGTGAAGCGCGCAGCGAAGTGGCGGTACACGATCCAGAAAAAGCCGAGCGACTGCCGCCCATTGATGGATTCGATCGGGCGAGTAGTGCTTCGGCGCAAACTACCATTAACAATAATTGGCTCGTTTATGATGCGCCGACCAGTTCGGGTCGAGCGAATGTCGGGGATAATGTGGAAGCGTCTACACTTTCATCGAGTGCGAATGGAAACCCGGTGTTATCCATCCCATTCGCTCCGATCGGGATTGTGGGGCTTGTGGGTATGGGCAGTGGGCTGCTCTACGCCGGTGCTCGAATGCTGGGGCTTCGGAAATGAAGGTTTACCCGCAGTGAATTTGCTGGCATCGCCTCCATGCCGATAATGCCGGACAGCATGAAACGACCTGCGGTCTTTTTCGATCGCGATAACACCTTGATCGTCGGCCACGAATATCTGGGTGACCCGGCCAAGGTGCAACTCGTGCCCGGCGCGGCAGCGGCAGTCGCGCGGGCGCGGCGGCTTGGCTATGCGACCGTCGTCGTCAGCAACCAGAGCGGCGTGGCACGCGGGCTGTTTGACGAGACGGCTGTGCAAGCCGTCAACCAGCGGTTGGATCAGCTTCTACTAGCAGACGATCCTGCGGCGGTCATCGATCGACACGAGTATTGTCCCTTTCACCCCGAAGCCACCGTCGAAAAATATCGTCAGGAAAGCGTCTTGCGTAAGCCCGCCCCGGGAATGATCCTCAAGGCCGCAGAGAAGCTGGCGTTGGACTTGTCCCGGTCGTGGGTTGTTGGCGATGCGCCGCGCGATGTCGAAGCCGGCGCGGCGGCCGGCTGCCGAACCATTCTTTTCACCGACCCATCCCTGCCACCGTCCCCCGCCGCCGGCGCGAATGGCGCGGTAAGCGCAGACTTCTCGGCGGCGTCTTTGTTGCAGGCGATCGACTTGATCGAAGCCCACCCCGAGCCACCGATCATGCGAATCGCCGGAAGCACTGTCTCTGCATCGAACGCGCCAAGTTTGAGTGATGTGGCCATCGCAAGCGCGTTCTCTTCTTCGGGATCAATCGCCGCTTCAAACGCACCCCACGCGTTGCCTGCCGATGCCGCCAATGCGCCGGTTAGTTCCGCGAAACCGCAAGCGGCTGCGGGGGCCAAAGCGGGGTCCCATGCGGTTCAACCACCGTCCATTCGCGGCGCCGGTGATGCGACGCGCGGCGCGTCGTCAACGGTGCCTCAGAGCACGGCCAGGGTCGAGTCGGGCCGTGTTGAATCCGGCCGTGTTGAGTCGGCGCGGGTTGAATCCCTGCTCGATCAGATGCTCACCGAACTCCGACGGCGCGACGTACCGGAGGATGAGTTTTCCGTCAGCAAACTTCTTGCCGGCGTCGTGCAGGTGCTGGCAATTAGCTTGGTCTTCCTGGCCTACCTCTACCGCAATGAAACCGCTGAGACATTCATAGGCATCCTGCTATTCGCTATTTTTCTACAGGTCCTGACGATTGCCCTGCTGATCATGGGCCGTCAGCGGTGAGGACGGTGTGGTGGGTTGGCGGGCTGGTTGGTTGTCGGTTGGTTGTTGGTGGTTGGGGAACCATAATGCAGTAGAGATAGCCCACCAAACAAGAACGCCGGGCGACCTTTCGACCGCCCGGCGCTCAACATTTCCATCACATTACAACCAACAACCTACATCCTACAACCTACAACCTACAACCTACAACAAACTCAGTTGCCGTACTTCACGCTGCAACCGTAGGCCTTCGTATCCGGTTCAGAAACGCTCTGTCCGGCGAGGATTTCATCCAAAGCCTTGGCGACATAATTCTTCGCGCCGCCGATGTCATCGCTGTTGGGCGAACGCTTGTCGTCAATCGCGCCCATGTAGGCGATCTGACCCTTGTTGATGACAAACATGTGCGGCGTGTTGGTCGCGCCGTACGCATGACCGGCCATGCCGTTGGCATCGTTCAATACCGGACGGCTCACGTTCCAATCGCCGGCGACTTTCTTGTTGTCGGCGTTGGTTTTGCCCTTGGTGCTGTTGATGGCGAGCCACACCACGCCTTTACCCTTGTAGGCATCGGCCCACTTGTTCATGTCGCCATTCTTGTAGAACTTGACGACGTACGGGCACTCGTTGTTGAACCATTCGAGCACCACAACCTTGTCTTTCAGATCAGAAAGGTTGACGACCTTGCCGTCCTGATCCTCAAGTGAGAACTGCGGCGCGGCTTGGCCGACGGCGGCGCTGACGTGCTTGCCGTCATGTTTGTCGTGCTTGTCGCCCGCGATTGCGAACGCGGACACCAAACCCGCCATCACCGCGACGGCCGCGAAACTGAAAAGAGACTTACGCATACGAAACCTCCAGGAGTTGAGAAAGGGGAACAATTTACTCGTCAACCTTTGCGACTTCGCTCAGGGTGACACACGTTTTGCCGGCACAGATAGTTCAATTCCAAGTCTGCGCCCCTCGGCATCATTGTACGCCAGAACGCCTCGAACCGTGGTTGCGGTGCGGTCGGAACCGGTCACGGGCGCTGCAACGATCTCGATCGCCGTAACCGGCGGATTCGACCTCTTGTTGGTCGACACCGATGTGCTTACGATTTTCAGTCCATCATACGACAGCGGAAAAAATTCTGCCTGGCTGACCGGGCCGCTCCATTCGATCTTGACGCCGCGAGTCTCTGCAGCATCAGACGCATTGACGCGCGCCACGTTAGCTGACTTTTCCGCCGGCACCGGAACCGACGCGATCGCCGCCTCAATCCTCTTGCGATCGGCGGCGGCTTGGGCGGCATCGCCGAACTTCAGTGTGGCAGTCCCACGACCCGGCAGGCACACGTCGTCATTGCAAACCAGCCACGAGCACTCGGCGGCGAGCTCAACCCTTCCCACCGCCGCTGTCGCAGTTGGGGTAATGGTTGCCACGAGCAGCACTTCGCCTTCGTATCCGAAGTTAACAATGCCACCGGGCACCACAAATCGCCGAGGGGCCGGCCATTGGAGGTCTCCGGCGACAAAACCTTCGGGAAGCTTCCACTTCACCTCCGGCGGTTGGCCGCTCTCGCCGGGGTTGATCCAGTAAATGTGATACCCAGGTTCAACGTTTAATAGAATGCCGACGCGTAGCGGCCGGCCCGCTTCCATCGCGGTTGTTTCTGTAAGCAGGGAGAGTTTGACCAGCACGTTGCCATCACGCGATTGAGCCTGCGCCATGGCGGCGAGCATCAGGATAAAGCAAACGGCAAGCGCGATTGGGACGGTGGCTCTTAGCATGGTTCAGGTTTAATTCTTATGCGCCTCGAGCCTGTTTGTCTCATCAAATCGATAAACTCTTCCCGAATTGACCCGGAATTCTCGGCGCGAAGCTTGAGTAAAGACCCTATTACCATCCAGCTTAACGCTTCCCATACCGATAACCAGAGAATAGAATCCACTCGCCACTCGCCACTCGGCCCGAAGGAGTTGCCACGCAACACCCGGCCGCGGCACGGGAGAGAACGTCGGCGTGAATCGGCGTGGCCGATTCGCCTGTGCAGATTCCCGCGACGCACGCCTGGGGTTGCTGGCCATGAGTAATGCGGCACAGCAGTGATCCAACCTCGACCACACACACCATCGGCGGCGGAGCCGCGGTCAGCGCCCTTTCCGCCAACGTGCTCGTCCTCAATAAGTTTTATCAGGCGATTCGCGTCATCAATGTGAAGCGCGCTTTCTCTATGCTGTGCAAAGACTTAGCCGAAGTCATCCACATTGAGACCGATGCTCAGGGCAAGAGCCAATGGCTGAACTTAAACTTCGGCGGCTGGCGGGAGCTTTCCGAACTGAAGCAGAAATTCGAGCCTGACCAGTACGACTGGATCCACACCGTGCGATTCCAGATCGCCGTGCCGCGCATCATTAGGCTGCTGGGATATGAAAAGCTTCCGCGGCAGGATGTAAAGTTCAACCGCCGAAACATATACGCCCGCGACAGCAGCAAATGCCAATACTGCGGCCGCAAATATCCTTCGACCGAGCTAAGCCTCGACCATGTGATCCCCAAATCACAAGGCGGCAAAGCCATATGGGACAACATTGTGTGCTGCTGCGTCAAATGCAATGTCCGCAAAGGCGGCCGCACGCCGGATCAGGCTCACATGCACCTGATCGCCAAACCGGTGAAGCCCAAGCGCAGCCCGGTCATCAACATCCGCCTGGCCGACGAGCGATACTGGAGCTGGAAGCAGTTCCTGGATAATGCTTATTGGTCGGTGGAGTTGAAGT
>CAZXLA010000099.1:0-13250 GCA_964641895.1 uncultured Tepidisphaeraceae bacterium | reverse complement strand
CCCTCAGATTTCCCAGACGGCATAAAACCGACGTCGGGATGTCCAAAATGTCGCACTAACTCGAAAATGAAGTTGCGCGTTGTTGGTTGCGAGTTGCGAGCAACCATCTGGTTCATTGCTGTCTGCTGACCGCTCTCGGCTCTCCGCTGTTTTCAGGCGTCAGTTCGTTCCTCTACTTTCTCCGTGTCTCCGTGCCTCTGTGGTTTCCTCGTCCCCGCCTGCAACCAATGCAGCAAGGGCCGAGAGCTCGATGTCAGGATTCAAGCATCAGGAATAATGGTTTATACATCCAGCACCTCATCCAGAATGCGCGTCGTTGTAAACGGACTTGTGCGCGACCTCAACGGCGCCCGTGCAATGTCGCTGACTGAGGCGTTCCGTGGGACATCGCCGGCCGCCGGCAGCGTTTTTCCGAACTGGGCGGCGAGGATTGTGAAATCATCAAGACTCACGTCCCCGTCGAGGCTGTAGTTGAAGTTGCCCTGGCTAAACACGCGGCCCGTTAAGCCGAAGTTCGCCGCCAGCACAGTGAAATCATCAAGATTCACGGTCCGGTCGCGGTTGGCGTCGGCCGCGAACACATAGAAGTCGGCGCTGACTGGGTCGGGGTTGGGGATTAACGTCGCATCGGTGAACGCACCGGCGGCGATGGTTACGCGGTAGTTGCCGTCGGGCAGCACGCCGTTGGCGGCGGCGGTGTAGGTGATGGTGGTTTGCGTGGCATCGGGCGACATTTCCAGCAGGAGGTCACCCGACGCGATCGGCACGCCGGTGGCCAGCGGAAGGAGCTCGATGTCGGCGATGTCCAGGCCGGCGATGGGTTCATTGAAGACGATGACGAAGCCCGGCCGGGGCTGGGCGTCAAACTGATAATCGCTCGATTGCGCGAACGGCCCGGCGTCGGGAATGATGGTGAGGGTGATCGTCGCCGAAGAATTGTTTTCGTCGGTGATCTCCAATAGTTCGTTGGCGCGGTTGACGACGACGATGAGTTCATAAACGCCGTCGAGCGTCGCGGTATCGAGCGGAATTTGCACGGTTTGCGATGAAAGCGGATCGATGCGCGCGATGATGAGTGTGCCGAAAGTCACCCCACCTTCGCCGGGGCGCCGGCCGATGACTTCGACCAGCACGTCGTTGGCGGCGGCGATGCCGAGGTTGGCCACGTTGACCGACAGAATTACCGGTTGTCCTTGCAGAACTGAGCTTGTGTCGAGCGACACATTTTGCGGCATGACATCCGGCAGCCCGCGGATCTGCAGACGGGCTTCGCCGATGTTGTTGAAGAGGTTCGAGTCGTCGGCCGGCGACTGCGGATCGATCACGATGCGGTAGCGGTTGTCGCCCGCCAGACCGCTGGTGATAAACACCACAGGGATCGCGAATCCCCCGACGGGGACAGAAGCGAAAGATTGCGCCGCGAGTTCGACAAAGTCGCCGTCATCGATGCTTCGCAACAACCGCACGACAACCGGCCCGCTGGACACCGCCCCGCCTTGGCCGATGGCGGGGTTAATTACCCCGACATTCACCTGCACGTTGTCCACGCCGGAAGAATTGATCAGCGTCGCAGTGATCGCCGACGAAAACGGCGGCTGGTAGATCATGGGATCGGCCTGCCGAGACAGCCGGAAGCTGCGTCGGTTGTTGGACTCGGTGGTCTCGACGATTTGTTGATCCGAATCGGCGTAGACCGAAAACTCGTACAGGCCCGACACCGACGGTACGGTGATCGGCAGGGTGACCAATGTCTCCGCCCCGGCGGCAAGCGACGCGACGTTGACCGTGCCAATCGAACTCCAGGGGTTCTGCGGAAACAGTTCGTCGCCTTGGCGGAAATTCACCGCGAACGCGCCGAGGGCAACATTTGAACGGTTCCGAATCTGCGCCACCAGCGGATTGCCGGGGCCGGGCGCGTTGTTCGGGTTCGACAGGAACAGCGCGATGACGTCCAAGTCGACCGCCCCGGTGAGCGTGTAACTGGAAATGTTGTCCGCCGAGCCGACCATCTCAACGTCGGTGGTGCTGAGGCGAATGCTGTACAGTTGTTCGCCGCCGACCATGGTGTAGTCGTAAGAAGCGTCGAACGTCGCGCCGGGCGCGAGGCGAACGGAGCGTGTCGACAGGACCGTCGGCGCATTCAGCGGGCCGCGCCGGTATTCGATGAGTACATCCGTGGTCGCCAGCCCGCGATTGATGATGGTGGCGCGGCCGGGGGTGGTCATGCCGGCGACGGCGAGCGTTTCCTCGTCGAAATCCAGCCCCTTGGTGAAGCCGAGTTCCGGCCGCGCCTCGGCGGTGGTGCCACCGACTCCGGCGACCATTGGCGAATTGCCGGAGGCAGCCGCGTCGCCCGTGCCGATTTCGGCGACCTCGTAGAGTACCTGGAATTTTCCGTTCGGTTCGACCGCGACTGAAGGACGCTGTTCGATCGTTGTGCCCTGCGTGAGCTGAATCGGCTTGGACCACGCCGTGGCGTTCGCCGTCAGAGTGGATGCGAAAATCTCGTTGGTCTCCCCGTCGCCGGCTTTCCATGAGACGACCAGCGCGCCACTCGACATGTTGGTCGTGCGAATGTGCGAGAAGTTAGTGTCCACCGCGATAACTTCCACCGTCGTCGGGTCGGCGAAGGCTGCGCTGGTGGATGGTCGATTGTAGAGCTTGCTGTCCAGCGAACGATCTGCGTTCTGCACGCGATAGTTGAACAGGACATTGACTCGCCCGGCGGCTTCGCTTCCGAGCGCCACCGAAGTGAACATTCCGCCGGCCGGCAGGCCAGTGATCGGTAGGACGGCCGGGGTGGTCCAGCCGGCGCCTGCGTTAGTCGAAAACATCAGATCGTTGAAGGTACCGTTCTCGCGAATCCACACGACGTACGCCTTGCCGTCTTCGGCGAAGACGGCCGGCTTGGAATCGACGACGCCATCGATCGTGAGCGCTTCGCCGGGCGTCCATGTCTGCAAACCGGCATCCCACAGCGCGGCGTGAATCTCCTGTGAATCGCGCGCGTATTCGCCATTTTCGTCCATCTGAATGGCGGCATCGTTGTGCACCCACGCGGCTACGCCGGCGCCGTTGGGGGAAAATGCGATGGCCTGATTGCTGTCGCCGCCCGCGCCGCCGGCGAGGACGAATTCGCCACTCCAGGTTGTGCCGTTCCAGGTGCGGTAGCGGAGGTCCCGCGCGGCCAGTCGGTCATTGAATGATTGATCCTGCGTGTTGCCGGGAAGTTCGATCGCCTCGTACACCGTCATAAACGGCATGTTGTTCCCGGAAAAACCGTCCATCCGCGCGAGCACCGGATTGGCGACGTCGGCCGTGCTCGGCAGCGCCACCAAGCCTGACCAGGGGTCTGATGGGAAGGGGCGGGTGGCGAAGAGGAGTTGTGCGCGCGTCTGCGTGGGGCTGAGGTCGCTGTCGTCGACCTGGATGCTCATCGCGCGTCCCCCAAGGGGATTGATAACCAGTTGCGGCGCCGCGGCCAGCGCGTAGGGGCCGATGAGGTCTGAACCGGCTTTGACCGTGGGCTGCGATCCACCGAGTCGCTCAAACAGCCCGACGGGTGAACTGCCCGCCCGCGGTGCGCGGTTGAAGAACGGGCCGGGCAGACCCGGGTCATCCGTGATAATTCCCTCGATGGTGTTGCCACCGAGCGGGAATACGATCGGGTCGGGTTCCCAGCTCCAGACCTCGCCCAGCCCCCACACATGCGCGCTCAGGCCGAAGTTGAGGTCGCCGATCACATTGAATTTGATCCGGTCGATGAAGTCGTCCAACGAAAACACCTTCGACGAATCATTGTTGTCCAGGCCGACGGTAACGTTGAGGCCAAGCCCGATATGGCCTTCAAGGTCGGCCACGTCAAAGCCAAGGACCTCGACATCGCCGCTGATGCTCGCGGTGGCCGTGATCTTCGGCTGCACGAAGGTGGGCGACATGATCCCCGCGCGAAGCGGGGCGTTGAGCGGGTCAACGAGGATTTGCGGATTGAGCCCGACTTTAAGTCCTGCGGAGACTCCGGCTTTGAGCGCGAACCTGAAGTTGGCGCTGATCGACGCTACCTTGGGAATGCCAAAGCTGAACAGCGGGATCTTGCCGGTGTCCAGATCGAGCAACTTCAGATCCCGAAGCTGCAAGCTCACGCCCACGGCCGTCGCGTCGAGCGTTTTGCCGGAAACGTCCAGCGTCGCGCCGATCATGAGATTGTCGGTAATCTTCGTGCCCCCGCCGATGTTGACCTTGTACAACTCGTAGTCGAAGGCCGTGAGATTCAGTTCGGCCCCGAGTGGCATCGAGATGGCCTGCGCCGGATTGAGCGTCGCGGTGCCGAAAGCACCGAATCTCAGAATAAACTTGGTCCGCTTGTCGCCGACGAGCGGGACTTCGAAGCCCAGAATTTGGCTGAGCGTCTGGTTATAATTGACGATGCTGTAGCCGTAGTCGAGGTTGTATGTTCGGGTCGCGCGGTCGAACTTCATGTCGGTGAAAAATTTCGACTTGGCCACGACGTTGGCGCTGGTGTATTTCGTGTCGCTCGTCAGTCCCCATTGGTCTTGAACGTACGAGCCGAATCGATTGGGGTTGGCAGGACTGGTCGGAGAAAGACCATCAAATTCAAAATTCGGCCGCGTATGCGGACCGGCGCCGACCCAGATATACTTCCGCACCTGGCCGATGAATCCACCAGGTTCGGTGAAAAACGTTTGATAAATGTCGGCCTGGCCGTCGGCGTCGGTTGGGGTGACGATGATGTTGTTGGCCACGCCCGTTACGCCTTTTACGTACCGGCCCCAGACGTTGGGATCGACGTCGCCGTCCAGCAGCGGTTCCGCCAACACGATTGAACCGATCACCGGGCGCGCCTTATTAAGGGCGGCGCTGGCGGCGTTGTTGCCTTCATTTCGCTCGGCGAGAATGTTCTCAAAATCAGCCGTGTAGGTGGCGGTATCGGTTCCGTTGGTGGGGTCCCAAATATAGCTGAATGATTGCGAGGCCAGCGGCCCGAAACCGGGGATGGTAAAGATGCTGTCGGTGGGGTAATTGCTGAACCGCAGTTTGGATTTGAACGCACCGGCGGTCGCGTAGCCGTTGTTGCGGAGATCGACGGTCACAAGCGTTCGCCCATTTGCAGGCGCGAAGCGCACGCCGTCGACGACGATATCCGGCGTGCCCGATTGCGGAATCGTGTACTGAGCCGAAATGTGCAAACTGGGATCGCCCGGCGACATTCGGTCGCGACTGACGGCGATATAGTATTCGCTGTTCGGCAGCGCCAGGTCCGTGCCGACGACGATGGCTCCCAAGTCGTCCACCGAGCCGTCAAGATCGATGCTGGAATCGCTTCCGGTGTAAGTGAGCGTCGAACCCGTGAGCCGCGTGATGCTCAAATACGCACGCCCTTCATTCAGATTGCCCGCCGGCGGGGGAGCGTAGACTGCGCCGGCGGAGATCAAGCCGGCTTGGGATCCGCCGGGCGTGACGACTTTGTAGAACGACGTGCGGAACGCCACCAACGTGCCGTCCTCGGCGGGATAAGCCGACGGCAGCACTGGATCGACTCGGTTGAGGTTTTCCGCGCTGGTCGATCCGCTGTTGGGATCCAACGTGATCACCGTCGAAAACGGCAGTGGGAGTTGGCCGCTGACTGTGACGCGCTGAAAATTATTCGACGTAGCGCCGTCGACAGTGAGGTAATACATGCCCGGCAGCACGTTGGCCTGCAGGGTGATGTTGCCGGTCGACGGCGAGGAGCTGAAATCCTTGAGAGTACCGGCAATATAGAATTGTTCGCCGCCGACGACCGATCCGCGCCACAGACCCAGTGCGCGATTCGTGAGCAGGGTTGAACCCGAAAGCGTAAACGTCGCCAGGCCGGGTTGATCGACCCAGAACACGACCTTGTGCATCAACCCCGTTGCGACGAACCCGGACTGACTTGAGAAGGTTCCATTGGCAAACTGATTCGCCCGCGCATACGGCTCGGCGGGGATGCTGAACGACGGGATATTAGTCAGCCGCGGATGGTTCGCCGGTGTGATCGGCGCGCTGGCCGATCCCAGCGTCATGTTCACCGTCGCGGTGATCGGTACGACCGTGCCGGAAACGATAAACGGACGAATGAAGTAGGTGCCCAGGGAAGTGATGTCCGACACGCCAAAGGTGACTTGCCCCCCGTTGGACGGAAGCGTCGTCGTCTGCTTCAGCGCTCCGGCCGCGTCGAACACGTCCAAGCGATACGTGCGCGCCACGGCGGCTCCCGACGAATGTACCAGCGTGACGTTCATGTTCATGAAACCCCCGACCGTCGAAGGCGCCATCACGCGGCGCAGGCTGCCGCTGGTTATGAAAATTTCCGTCCCGGCGGCAGTCCTGGGATCGACATGAATATCCGGCGTGCCCGCCCCGAAGTACCCCGGAGTGAGGCCCGGCCCGGCCTGCTGCGCCGCCTGGTCGGAGACGCGCAGCCGGTAGTTGCCTTGCGATCCGGCCTCGTTCTTCACGACGGCATACCAAATGTTTCGGCCGGGTTCGTAATTCGTGCCGTTGAATGTGTCGCGGGCGAGATCGGTGTTCCACACCTCAATGCGAGCATCGATCGTCGATCGGTCGGCTGGGAAGTAATCAAAATTGTGTGCCGTACCCAGCACCTGATCCAACGCCACGAGCGAACCCCCGATGATCCGACCGCGGTAAAGCTTGATGTTGGTGTTGACTCCGGCCGTAAGGGCTTCGGTCTGAACCGAGAAGGGCGTGGGGCCGTGCGTGAAGCGGAAAATGTCGATCGATCCCGTCGACCCGTTGACAGACTGATTGTACGGCGTGCTGGAGGTGAAGCTACTGTCGGAAAACGAGTTGACTGCGACGGCCCGGATGGTCTCAAAATTCGGAAAACTCGCCGTCCCTTGGACGTATCCGAAGTTAAACGTTGGCTCAAGCACCTGGAACGGCCGGGGATCGGTAGTGTCGGCGCGGAATTCCAGCGTGTACAAGCCGTCGCCGAGATTGCCACCGACTTGCTCGACAAGGAACCGCAACTTCTGTCCGGCAATGCTCGCCGGCGTTATCGACGACAGCACTTGCTCATTGATCTGCTGACCGGGCGCAGTGGTGATCGTTATCAGAACATTGTTGTTCTGATCCAACATCATCACCCGTAAAGCCAGCGAACCGCCGGCGGTGGTGGATTTTAACGTGATTCTGGGATTTGCCGTCACATTCAACGGGACGATTGTTTCCCAAAGATCGCGCTGTCTGGCGGAGCGAAGTGTCACGTTCCGAATACGCAGGTTGGTCGTGAACGGCGGGAGGTAAGGCGGATCTTGCGGACCGAACGGGGGGACTGGCTCTGGAGACATCGCGATGCCCACGCCGATCGGCCGGTCACCGTTTATCGCGATTTCAACGTTGCCACTGGCACCATCCGGCCGAACAGAAATCGCCGTGACGGCAGCCAATCGTGAGGGGTTGATCGTCGCGGAGCGTTGCGCCAAACCGGTTAAGTCATTGGGAATATTGAAATTCACCAGCCGAAGGACGCCGTCCTGCATTTCGTACTGCGCGAGCAGCGCAAGGGTATCGGGGTTGCCGGTGACCGACATCAACGACGTCGTTCCCGTATTGATCGCCCAGAATTGCACGCCGGAAGCCTGCCCCGGAGTCGATGCCACCACGCTTGCCGACAAATCGCCGGTGATCAAATCGATGGTCCCGACCGGCGTGGATGCCGGCAGAGTCTTGGCGACGCTGATCGACGCGATCGAGAAATCAATCGGCGCCGCGTTATTGCTGGTGAAGGCGATGTCGACACTGCGGCCGAACGTTCGGGAGTCAAACAGCGAGTTGAGCGCAAGCCCGGCGTTGGCGGTGCGCGTAAGTGTATTGGCGAAGTTGCCAATAATGCTCAGCGTGACCGTACCGCCCGTCGCATCCGCCGGCGCCACGCGGATCGAGAGCACGTCGCTTCCAGCAGGCAGCGCGACGCGATAGAACTTCGCCCCCGCCGTCCCGCCGACGGTGATGCCCGGCTGGATAAGCGGCCCGGTCACGACCGAAATCGCTTCGGGTGCGTACGCCTGCTTGACGACAAGCGTCGCAAGTCCGGCAGTCCCCACCGCCGGCGTGAGCGCCACGCGGTAAGTGGTGCCGGCGACCGCGTCGAACGTGTGACTGTATGCGGTGTTCGTCGTTCGCCCGCGAGCGGCCAGCAGCGTCTGGCCCGTTGCATCGTACAGCGCCAGTTTGGTGCCGACCGTCGGGCTCACCACGTCCAGCGTCACTGGACCGGTTGCTGCCGCGACAAAACTGTAAACCTCGCCGCTGCTGAAAATGACAAACTTGGACAACGACGCCTGCCCCAGTGTCGTCGGCAGCAGCGTGCCCAGGGCGATCGGTGTCACCGCATCAACCGACGCCGGCGCCAGCGTGTCGGCTGATGCCGCGATCTGGTACGACCGCGCCGGTGAATTGAAATTCAGCGGCGCGATCGAAAGCAAATACTTCGAATCCGCGAGGTTCTGCCCCGCGTTAGGCGCGACGTTAAACGTCGGCGACGCGCCGGAAGCTGTTGCCAGAGTCTGCCACGCCGTGGTGCCGGGAAGCACGCCGGCCAGGATCGTGGTTTGCACGACCTCTTGCATCACGCCAACCATTGACTGCACGTCCAACCCCACCGGGCTGACGGTGACGACGCCGTTGGCCTTGCCGTTGAAGAAATCCAGCGGGTAGTAGTCTGGGTCGGATCGCGAGTTAAAAGTATCTTCGCCGGAGGTGGCGGCGAGCGAAGCGACACCGGTCGCCGGGTCAAGCTTCAGCGGCGTGTTGGTGGCCTGCTGCGGAAGCGAGATGGCGACTTCCAGCGGGTTCAACGTCGCCAGCGAATAGATGCCGAGAATGTACGTCGTCTTGGGTTGCAGCGTCACGTCCAGCCGTTCGGTCCCAAGACTTGAAGGCGCGGCGTCGGCGTCGGCGATCTTTAACAGGTTTCCGCCGGCATCGAACAGCGCGATCCCGGCATCGGTGTTCAGCAACCGGCTGGTAAAGATGCTTGTGATTGCGCCCGTCGCCGAGTCGTCGGTGGCGATGCGGTAATACTGTGCAGTGGAGACGAAAACGCCCGGGAACTGGAACTGCGTTACCGTATCGCCCAGCGGCGTTTGGGTCGCCGGGCCGGTGTAGAGGTTGGGAATAATCCCGCGGATCGAGGCCGCCAACAACTGCCGTTGCTCCAGCATCTCCACCGTGCAGGCGGCGGATCGGATTACCCTCGAGCCTTTGGATGACCTGTGATTCCGACGCTTCGACGATTCTGATATGACGGTTGAATTACCCATGACGGACCTCGAACGTGAGTGAAAATGGCATTTCTGCGCCTTCGCTTAGCCCCGTTAGCGCCATAATGCGCTTGGCCGGGCCATTTCAAACATAAAAATGTGCCAAGATTTAACGCCTAAGTTGTATGATTGCAGGAAATGGCTTCCGAAGAACGCGGCGTAGAACCCGATGCGATGTCTCCCGGCCCGCCAGCCGGCGTCGGGGTAGCCGGGCCGCGCGTCGGGGCATTCGGGCACCTTTTCGAGCAGGTTTACGGCCAATTGAGGGCGATGGCGCAGCAGCAGATGGCGCACGAACGACCCGGCCACACCCTCCACGCCACAGAGTTGGTCCATCAGACTTATTTGCGCCTCTATGGAAGCTCGCAGATTGATTGGGCCAACCACCGTCATTTCGTTCACGCCGCCGCCGAGGCGATGCGGCGGATTCTCATCGAGCACGCGCGGGGCCGATCGCGCGAGAAGCGCGGTGGCGGGATGGCGCGCGTGACGCTCAGTTTGGTCGACACCCAAACTCCGACACAGCTGCCCGAAGATTCTGAAGAACTTCTGGCCCTCGACCAGGCGCTGCGGCGCCTTGAGGAGAAAGACCCTCGCGCCGCCGACGTCGTGCGGCTGCGTTTTTTCGCCGGGCTGACCATCGATCAGACGGCCGAGGCGATGGCTATCTCGCCCAGAACCGTCAAACGGGAGTGGGAGTTCGCGCGGGCGTGGCTCTCGCAACAACTGTCATAGCAATTTCGATGATCGACGACTTGTGGATGGCTCGGCATGTCAACTCCAGACCCGTATTGGCGCATCAAAGACATTTTCGCCGAAGCGATTGAAAAGTCGCACGACGACCGCGAACTATTTCTGCAGTCTGCCTGCGCCGGTGATGCGCAATTGCTCGATCAGGTGAATGCGCTGCTCGCCGCGCACGATCGTGCGATGAGTCCGACGGCAAATCCCGACGCGATGCGGACACGTTCGTCCATTGTGAGCAACCTCCCCGGCGAGCCGCCCGGCACAGTCATCGGCCCGTACACCATCCTTGAACAAGTCGGTGAAGGCGGCATGGGTGTCGTGTATCGCGCCCGGCAACAGCGTCCGATCCAGCGCATCGTCGCCCTCAAGCTCATCAAACTCGGGATGGATACCAAGCAGGTGATCACCCGCTTCGAGAGCGAACGCCAGGCGCTGGCGATCATGAATCATCCCAACGTCGCCGCTGTATACGATGCCGGCGCCACGGAAACCGGTCGGCCGTATTTCGTGATGGAGTACGTTCCCGGCACACCGATCACAAGCTTTTGCGACCGCCACAAATACACCACGCGCCAGCGACTCGAGTTGTTCATGCAGGCGTGCGAAGCCGTCCAGCACGCGCATCAGAAGGCTTTGATTCACCGCGATATCAAGCCGGGAAACATCCTCGTAATGCTGGACGGCGATAAGCCGGTGGTAAAGGTCATCGATTTCGGCGTCGCCAAAGCCACGGCCAGCCAGCTTACCGAACACGCGGTTTTCACGGAAACCGGCCAGCTTATCGGCACGCCGGAATACATGTCGCCCGAACAAGCCGAGCTGAACCCGGTCGATATCGATACGCGTTCGGACATCTATTCGATGGGCGTGGTGCTGTACGAACTGCTGGCAGGCGCATTACCGTTCGATTCAAAGACGCTTCGTGCGGCGGCTTACGCGCAAATTCAGGCGATTATCCGTGAAGTCGATCCACCTCGGCTGAGTACAAGGCTTTCGTCCATGAAAGACGCTGCCGCCGCCGAAATCGCCGCCGATCGAGGGACCAAGTTGCCGGCGCTGGCGAGGGAATTGGCCGGCGAGCTTGAGTGGATCCCGCTTAAAGCCATGCGTAAGGAGCCTGGGCAGCGCTATCGCACCGCCACGGAACTGTCGCAGGACATCCGAAATTATTTCGACCACAAACCACTTCTGGCCGGGCCGGAATCGGCCAGGTATCGCATTGGCAAACTCATTCGCCGCAATAAAGGACTTGTGGCCGCGTCGGCGGCAGTCCTCGCTGTGCTGATTGCCGGAATCATCGGCACGAGTATCGGATTGGTCGGTCAATCCCGACAGCGCGCCCTCGCCGAACAGCGACGTGCCGAAGCACAACATCAGGAACAGGAAGCCACTCGACAGGCGGCAATCGCCAGCGCGGTCAGTCAGTTTCAATCCGACATGCTCGCCTCGGCCGACCCTAACAATGTGTTCGGGGACAAAGTCACGGTTCTGCAGGCAATTACGGCATCCATAAAAGAACTCGATGAGGGAAAATTACAATCTCAACCTCTTGTGGAAGCTTCCGTACGCTCCACGATCGGTGAGACGCTTCGCGCGCTGGGGCGTTACGACACGGCAGAATCAAATTTTCGAAAGGCGTTGGAACTTCGTCGAAGCGCCCTACCTGCAAATCATGTGGATATCGCATCGAGCCTGGGCAGTGTCGGACAAACGCTCCAGGGTCAGGGGCGGTATGATCAAGCCGAGCCGTTTACCAAAGAGGCGCTGGAGATGCGCCGAAAAATCCTCCCACCGGTCAATCGCGAGATCGCCAAGAGCATTAACAATCTTGCATTTTTAACCAGTTCGCAGGGAAAATACGTTGAGGCCGAAGCTTTATTCCGCCAGGCGCTGGACGTTTATCGAGAGGCCTTACCCGCCGGCGATCAGGAAATCGGAACTTGTCTGAACAACCTCGGGACGGTGATTCATACCCAGGGCAAACCCGCCGAAGCGGAACCCTATTTTCGCGAGGCGTTGGAAATTTTCCGTCGCGCCCTGCCGTCCGGGCAGGTTCGGACGGCCAATTGCCTGGACAACCTTGCCCAGGCTCTTTTAGACACCGGCAAAACCGAAGAAGCCGCACCGCTTTTCCACCAATCGCTTGAAATGCGCCGCGCCGCGCTCCCCCCAGGTCATGCCGATATCGCCAAAGGCCTTTATCACCTGGCCACGATGTATTATCAGCAGGGCAAATTCTCAGACGCACAGCCGCTGTCCGATGAATCATTGGACATCATTCGTAAGGCGTATCCAGGGGCACATTCGGATATCGCCGTTCACCTTACATTCGCCGGTATTCTGCTTATGTCTCAGGAAAAACCACAGCAGGCCGAGCCGTTTTTACGTGAATCGCTTGAAATGAATCAGAAGTTGCTTCGCCCCGGACATCCTGATCTTGCGACGAGTATGAGCAATCTGGCAGTATCATTGCGTAACCAGGGAAAACTCCCCGAAGCCGAGCAACTTTGCCGCCAAGCGCTGGAAATTCTCCGCAAAACCTGGCCGCCGGGACATCCGCAAATATCGATAAGTTTGAGCAATCTTGCGCGTGTCCTTCGCTCTCAGGAGAAATTTATTGAGGCCGATCCGCTGTATCGCGAAGCATTGGCCGCAATGCAAATATCAGCCGGCAGGGACGATCCGCAGGTCGGCAATCTTCATCTGGGTCTGGGTATCAACCTACTCAAACTTAACCGTTTTGCAGAAGCCGAAACCGAATTGCTCGATGCCGAGCGTATATTGGGCGGTGGGAAGGTCGTGCCACCCGGCCGATACAATCAGGTGATCGAAGCACTGGTCGCCCTCTACACCAAGTGGGACGAATCCGACGCGGGCAAAGGTTACGACGCGCGGGCACAGGAATGGAAATCCAAACTCGCGAAAGATGCGGGCGCTCCGGCCACGACGCGATCCAGCCGCAACTGATACAAGTTCCACATGGCGGGTAGTTTGTGCGCCCGAATCCAGGCGCCGCGAAGAACGCCAACCCTCCAGCGATTGCAAAACTTGCCAGTCATCCCGCCGTTTGCATCGGGTTCGTCGGCGGTCGCCATGCTGATACACGGGTACTGCGCGCGAAGCAATTCGATCAATCACGATACGTTTTCTATGAACGAAGCGTGAGCGTTACGC